>QHYQ01000181.1 GCA_003224175.1 Acidobacteriota bacterium | reverse complement strand
AAGCGACGTCATGGAAAGCTCCTTTGCAAGATGGAATGTGCTGCCTGAGCAGCCGCTCCATGCTGTAGCAAAGAGGCCTTCCGAGGCGGAGAGATGTTCAACTGGAACAGCGACGAGTGCGACCGGATAAGCCGACACAACTACAGCGCCACCACTACCGCCCTAGCGGTTTAGTCCAAACGGCTCTATCGAACGCGCGCAGAGCACCTCGCCCAACTTCACGCTTTCGTGATTACGCGCCTCCGATAGAGCTCTAACGTTTCTCGGGACATGCGGTAAACAACGTGGTGGTTTTTGACAGACGGTAAGCGCATAGGTATGTCTCCGGATAGAGCGGTCGGTGTAGGATTACACGAGATTCCACATCGCATCAGGATTCCGGTAATTCAAAACTGTTGGAGGTTACTCAATGCAGATGAGGCGTAGTCGTTTCATGACGGGACTATATTTACAGACGGCTCTCGTGGTTGCTGCCGCACCGATCTGGTGTTCAGGTCTTACATCGCTGTTGTTTGCCGGACCGGCCACGAACGCCACCACGGCAACCTACGTTACGACCGGTGAGATTGACGCTGCCCTGCGGCAAATGCCACCAACCAGCACGACATATGACAAACCGATCAAGACAGTCGACACGGGGGCGTACAAAGTTACTATCGTTGTCCTCCGGCGGATACCGAGCAAGACCGCCGATAGCGCCCTCGTGCACGACAGGGTGACGGAGGTCTATCAAATACTCACGGGCGCCGGGATGTTTGAGACCGGAGGCGTGCTGGTGGATGGGCAGCCTGTGGACCTCACTTCAGAAGCCGCCGGCCCCAGCGTCAGAGGCACCATTCAGGGTGGCGAGATCCGCCGGATGGGGCCGGGCGATGTAGTCGTGATTCCTCCGGGCGTGCCGCATAGGTTTAGCAAGCTCGAAGGAACCATTACCTATCTGGTGACCCGTATCGAGGCGCCCCGTCCCTAAGGCAAGCAATGCGGAATGGCCTATGAGTCTCCGCCCAGTGAAGGTCGTATCTGGGCCAGGCGGTCGGATTATCCGAATCTGGGATACACATTCCGATAATGTTTATCAGGAGTTCGCTCAGCCGCCTCATTGAGGTATTCTCTAAAAACGCATCCGAGAGTTGACCGGAACCAGGAAGCACACGTGGAGCCCATCCGAACTTTCGGTGGGGATCACGAACGGCTGCAGCGAATCGCCGAGCGACTGCTCGTGTTCTTGTTTTTCCGGCGAGCGATGAACGCCGCGGACCTGTGGCAGTGCGTCAACCTCGATAGTACGATAGAGTTCACAAATAAGGGCTCGCAAAAATGAAATGGATTACGCGTGAACACGTAAAAGTGGATCGAGTCGCTTGCCCCTGGCTGATCAAAAAGTTTGTAGACCCCAACGCAGAGTTCCACTTTGTTCCGGCCGCGCAAGTAATGTCTGAAGCTCGACGACTCGGGGCTCTGCCCTTCGACATTCCCGGCGTAGACCTGGGTCATCACGGCAAGGAATGCTCGTTCGAGGCCATTCTGAAACAGTATGAACTAACCAAGAATCCTGCGTTGGCGCTGCTGGGAAAGATCGTCAACGGCGCGGATACCGATAACACGCTGTGGCAACGGCCCGAGGCTGCGGGACTGAATGCGATCGCCGAGGGATTCCGACTTCTGGGCTTCAGCAATGACCACGAAATCAATTCGGCCGAGTGGATTGTCTATGACGCACTCTATGCGTATTGCCAAGAAATGGTGAGCGGAGGCAAGGCCGACGGCGCCTTTCGGGAGCCGATCTGAACTTGGCAGACGTTCACACGCCGGCTCCTCGCACAGCACGTACATTCGGAGCAATTAGGACACGGGTCGCACGTTCCTCGGGCATCGATCGCAACGTCGCCGCCGCTTCAGGGGCGGTGTTTTTGGTTGGATTGGGCGAGGAACTGTGGAAAAAGTTCCTGCCCAAATATCTGGAGTCACTCGGCGCGAGCGTTCCCATTGTGGGCTTGTTCGGCACCGCCGAAGACTTCTTCGACGCTGTCTATCAATATCCGGGCGGCTGGGTCGCCGACCATTGGGGCCGCCAACGCGCATTTCTTCTGTTTCTCGCGGTAGCCGCAACAGGATATCTCGTATATCTCTTCAGCCCGTCCTGGCCATTTCTGTTTCTCGGCCTTGCGTTGGTGATGGTGTGGCAGTCGATGGGATCGCCCGCAATCTTCGCGACCGTTGGTGATGCGCTGCCAAAGGAACGCCGCGCAATGGGCTTTACGGTGCAGTCCATACTCAAGCGCATTCCGATCGTGATTTCGCCGGTCATTGGTGGCGCGATCATGAAGTCGCAGGGTTTGCAGGCAGGAATCCGAACCGGGCTGGTGATCACTCTGTTACTGGTAGGGATCACGATCCCGCTGCTGTTAGCGATTAATCTGCTGGTTATTCCGCACGACACGGTGCGAATGCGCGGCGTCTGGAATTCATTTCATCCCACGCTGAAGCGCCTGCTCGTCTCCGACATTACGATTCGGACCTGCGAGGGCATGGCTGATATTTTCGTCGTGCTGTATGTGACGAACGTTACGGGGATCACGATTGCTCGTTATGGTGTGCTGGTCGCAGTGCAAATCGCCACTGCGATCGCCGTCTATCTGCCATCGGCAAGGCTGGCCGATCGCCTCGGGCGAAAGCCCTTTGTGATTGCGACGTTCTTGTTCTTCGCTCTGTATCCCATCTCGGTCGTTCTCGCTCACAGCTTCGCATCACTGGTCCTTGCCTTTGTGATCGGCGGCTTGCGCGAGATTGGCGAGCCTTCGCGCAAGGCCATGATTGTTGATTTCGGAGAGCCACACCTGCGGGCGCGTACTGTGGGGCTGTATTATTTGGTCCGCAGTCTTTCGATCACACCCGCGTCAGCCATTGGTGGGTTGCTATGGAGAATCCGGCCTGAGGTTCCCTTCTTGATTGCAGGACTGATCGGCCTGGGCGGCACAATTCTATTTGCCGCGACTGTTGCTGATGAGCGACACGCCGCGTAATTGAGAGGACACCAGCCACGCCATGGAGCTGCTACAAAGCAGTCCAATCCATGCCAAGCGACGTCGGCGAAAGGCGGGCATCCTCACTTCTCTAGGTCGTCGTTCCCTACTGCGGACGCGAGCAGCCATCGACCACGAGAAAACCTCGAGGCCGATTAGCCTCCCAAGTTTTGGATCGGGGTTATCCAAATTTTGCGTTTGCAGTTTTGTGAGCGCAGTCCTAGGCTGCAGTGCGAGGTTGAAGGTATTCGAAAGCCGGCCCCGCTCCTTTCCACGACGGAAGGACTCCCGGGGCTTAGCCTTTCGCAACCTTAGTCCACTCGGGCACCCCGCCGTGCCGAGTCAATCCAGGACATCAGGCTCCACGAAGAGCCAAGGCAGTTAGCCGGGCCCAGCCCGTTTGCGCGGGTGTTTCCGCGAGACGGTCAGCGGCCGGCCAATTCCTTTGGTTCGATTACGAACGTTTGCACGCCGTTGAGGTGTTTGAAATGACTGAGAACACACGGACGATTTTGCTGGAGTTGCTCCTAGGGGGATTTTTTGCAGTGGCCTGCATACGCGCGAGCGTCCCGTCAGCGGTAAATGGCAGGCTTAGCTTGGGTGATCTGCTGCGATTTCCCACTCGCCTGGAACGGTTACGTCGCACGCGCTGGCAATGGTTCTCCATGGTCGCGCTGCTTCTCTTCGTTCGTTTGCAAACAGGTTTACCTACGATCCTGGAAGCGATCGTGGCCCTGCAGTTCGTGATTTTCTTCGCGCTGCCGACGAGGACGGGAACTACCTTGGGAAAAGGAAGGAGCGGGTATGAACCCGTTCTGGGAAGTCGCTGACTTCGTTCGCGGACTGCGCAGACAGATGCGCTTTGGCGAACTCTCGCGCGCTCCGCTACGGCTGCTGCGCCTCGAATTGCGAGGCGAGGCCCTCGCTTGCGATTGGGTGGCGCGGCCTCCCGATATTTGGGATGCCGACCTGCGGCAGCCGGTGAGGGATCGCAATGAGTCGCGACAAGCGCTGGCGGACGCCATCGCCGTGCGTGATCTCGCTTTCGACACGTTACCCGATCTGCATATGGCGGTCCTGCGCGCCTTTCGCTCGGCCGCCCGCGAGCCGCCCCAGTTGATCATTAGCGGCGTGGCCACACGCGAGGCTCCGCCGATGTTTCGGGTCAGTTCACTGGCGATGCGAGCGAAGTTGTACGGATTTCAATTTGAAATGGAGGACGGGATTTTGCAGGCGTTCAGGGGCAAGGGCGATGCGATTTTCGAGCTAATGAACGAAGTTCAATTTCAGGAGACAACCCCCTAGGGGGAAGGAGGAAATTGATTTATGGCCGCGAGTAAGACGCAAGGAAGTTACCTAGCTCTGTTTTGGACGGCGTGTACCGTGCTTTGTGCGGGCCTCGCCTATTTTGCCGAAGGGTTCGGCAAGCTGGTCCTGCTGATCGGTCTGGCGGGTGTGGTTATCAGCTTGGTCGGATTCTTAAAGATCAAACCGATGGAAGGAAAGACGGCAGGCCCGGCGACGATTGCGAGTCTTAAGGCTTTGGGAATCGCGGTCAATTTGGGAGGCTGGTTCATAACTGTGGCCGGCCTGCACCTGACCACGAGCGTGAGCGGTCGACTGATCTTCGCTTTGGTGGGCATCGCCGTGAGCCTCATCGGGGTACTCGGTGTATTGCCGGTAGCCTTTGGCAGGAGCGTGGCGGGGAAGGCGCAATCTTCAAGTTTTATAGGAGCGAAAACCACTATGGAGCATAGCCGATGAAAAAACTCCGCAGTAGAAGTTGTTGTCTGGGCCTTTGGGTGCTCGCGCTGGGTCTGGCGCTTGGGCTGGCAGCTCACGCTCAGGTTCCAGCACCGGCCGCTGCGCCCGCCGCCGCGGCGGCGCCAGTTCCAGCCACCCCGGCCGACGCCGAACTAAAGGATGCTGCAGGAAAGGCGCCTTCACAGATGGACCTGCAGAAAGGCGATCCCGGGGGGACGATCACTGGAACGATCAACGATGTTCCCCCTGCGGATAGCAAAGTTGGCGTCACGCTTCCGGACGTAGCCAATCAGGTGGGGCAGAACAAGATCGCGGTCAATTTTGTCTGGACGCTGGTCGCGGGCTTCCTGGTCATGTTCATGCAGGCGGGCTTCGCGATGGTGGAATCGGGCCTCACCCGCGTGAAGAACGCGAACCACACGTACATGATGAACTTCTTCGTGTACACCTGCGGTCTCTTCTCCTACTGGATCATAGGTTTTGCCATACAAATGGGCGGGGCGGCCGGCAACTCCAACCTGGGTGGATTGAATACCCTCACTTCCGAACATTCGCTCTCGTTGTTCGGAAAGATATGGGGTCTGTGGGGGCAGTCCGGAATGTTTCTGGCTGGCCACACCTATGACGTTGGCGTGATGGTGATCTTCCTATTCGAAATGGTCTTCATGGATACGGCGCTCACCATCGTCACCGGAGCGTGCGCGGAACGCTGGAAGTTCCTGGCGTTCACGGTCTCTTCGATCATCATGGGCGCGCTCACCTATCCGCTCTATGGCAACTGGGCTTGGGGCGGCGGTTGGCTGTCGCAACTGGGAAGCAACGTAGGCCTCGGCAAGGGCTACTGCGATTTTGCCGGATCGGGCGTAGTTCACTCGGTCGGCGGAGTGACGGCGCTGGCCGTCTGCATGCTGATTGGTCCGCGCATTGGCAAGTACAACCGCGACGGCTCGGCGAATGCCATCCTGGGGCACGACGTTTCAGCAGTGCTGATCGGGTGCTTCATCCTGGCCTTCGGCTGGTTTGGATTCAACCCCGGCAGCACGCTGGGCGCTTCAGCCAATGGCAACCTGCGCATTGGCACCATTGCGGTCGACACCATGCTGGCGGGGTGCACAGGAACGATTGGAGCCATCCTCTACATGTGGGCGCTTAGGGGTAAGCCGGACTACTCCATGAGCGGCAACGGGCTGCTGGCAGGGCTCGTAGCCATCACCGCACCGAGCGGCTTCGTCAGCACGACCGGAGCCTGCATCATCGGCTTGGTTGCCGGCGTTCTCGTTTGTCTGAGCTGCACATTCTTCGAAAACGTCCTCAAGGTTGACGATCCCGTCGGCGCAATCTCCGTACACGGCACGAACGGGTTGTGGGGCGTGCTTTCGGTAGGCCTCTTCGCAGACGGCACGAGCAATTACGGCGGAAGCTGGAACGGGATTAACGGCAGCGTCACGGGTCTGTTCTATGGCGATGCCAGCCAGCTTGTCGCACAACTTGTGGGCATATCTACACTGATCGGCATCGTTTTCACGCTCAGTCTGGTCATCAACCTGGCAATCGAGTTCTTCGTCGGGCATCGAGTCTCGGCGGAAACGGAACTGGCGGGGCTCGACATTCCGGAGATGGGACAACTCGGCTATCCCGAGTTCGTGTTCCAGCCGGAGCCCGCGGTTCTGATGGGCCGAGCCTAAGGGTTTGACCTCAGCAGAGTAACCCGAGCGCAAGTCCAATGGCAGGTGCGAGCGACGCGGCTCGCACCTGGCATTGGTGAACTCCGTACAAGGCTGGTCGCAAGCAAGGAGAAAAAAAGATGGCGGAAAACGAAATCGTGCTAAGGGGCACGGCATTGAACGATAACGACGAGGAATTGGCTGAGTACGGGGCGGGGAGCACTTTGGGCGCGCGCCCTTCGTTCCCGCTGGCCACCGTTCCCCGGAAAACCCAACTGCAGTTGTTGCGGATGTTCGCCGATCCGAACGTGCTGGACAAGGCCGAGCGCGCGGATCTGGTGGGGCAATTGCGCGAATGCGTCAGGGCGAACCCGCAGATTTCCGAATTGCGGGTACTGTTTGGAATGGCGCTGTGCGTGAACCTGGAAGTGCCGGACGCGATCGAGGAACTTCGCGAAGGTGTGCGGCTGACCCCGAATAGCTTTATCGCGCAGTTAAAGATGGGCGAACTGTGGATGCGCCTGCGCGTCATGGATAAAGCCGAAGAGCATACGCACCGCGCAGCCCTGCTTGCCGGGAATCGCGTACAGGCGGAACTGGCGCGCAGGCAAGGCGCGTCGATCCGCGCCATGAAACACGCAGGGATCGAACGGGGCGGGTACAAGAGTCCTTGGCTCGCGGTTACGCGCGCGGTGCGCCGCCTGTGGAGACGCGACGGCGAGTCGCGTGAAGCCATAGTGGCAGCGGAAATCCGCTAGCCCATGCAGCCGGCCCTTCAGCTTGCACTGCTTCTCGCTATTCTTCTGCCGGCGGGAAAGTGTGCAGCTTCGTTTTGCAGCCGCTTTGGAATACCGGCCATTCTGGGGGAACTGCTCGTTGGGGTGTTGCTTGGCCCCGGAGCCGTCAATCTGCTGCACCTGCATCTTTTTCAGGGCGGGCAAGCCACCGGCGCGCTGCTGCTTCTGGCACAGGTCGGGGGATTCGTGCTGATGTTTCTCGCGGGCGTGGAAACTGACGTCGACCGCATGCGCGAAGCCGGTACAACTGCGTTCCTCGTCGCGCTGTTCGGTGTCATCTGGCCATTCCTGCTGGGCGCAGGCGTTGGGCATCTCTTTGGCCTTTCCTGGATCACGGCGTGCTTTTTGGGCGGCGCGCTGACGGCCACAAGTGTTTCGATTTCGGCTCGAACTTTGATGGATGCAGGGCAGATGTCTTCCGCTGAGGGCACCGTGATTTTAGGTGCCGCCGTAATCGACGACGTGTTGGGTTTGTTCGTGCTGGCGTTCCTCGCCGCATCGATCATGACCAAGGGCCAATCTTTCGGCGTTGCACCGATGGCCAGCGCCTGGTTGCAACATCACGCCGCTCCTGCCGCTGTGCATCCACTGATCGTACAGATGGCGCTGATCTCGATCTCCGTCGGGCTATTTTTCGTCATCGGATATGGAGCGGCAAAACGCTGGCTCGATCCTTTAATTCTTCAATTGCGAAGGCTGACCGCTAACGAAGCGGTCCCCAGTTGCGTTTTGGCGTTGGTCCTGCTGTACGCGCTTTCTGCCGAATGGCTGGGTAGCGTGGCGGGAATTACAGGCGCGTATTTGCTCGGATATGTATTTGCTACCTCGGAATATAAAGCCGATGTGGAACGTAGTTTCTACGCCATCGGCCACGGTTTGTTGATTCCCTTGTTTTTCGTTTCCATCGGCCTTTCCAGCGACTATCGGGCACTCGGTGGGCACTGGGCTCTGTTATCGGCGACTCTCGCCGTGGCGATCATTGGCAAGCTAATCGGTTGCGGATTTGCTGCCCTAGCCTCCGGCATGGACTGGGTGCGCAGCCTCCGTGTCGGCTGCGGCATGATCTCTCGCGGTGAAGTTGGATTGATCGTGACGGCCATGGGAGCCAGCACCGGCATTTTCGGTCGGTCCGAAGTCGCCGTCATGGTTGCGGTCGTGCTGCTGACTACGCTGCTGACTCCACTGGTCTTGCGCGGCACGTTTCATCTGAGATCTCAACAGGATGTTGAGGAAGGTCTCGCAAAAGGGGCTCCGACCCAAATCGCTGTGGTTCGGCCGATTTCATTGCCCCCAGAGACAAGGCCGGACAGCGCTGAAGCCCCACCGAATGAGCCGACGTTCCGAGTGCGGACGTCTCGCGGGACCGATTCCGTTTCTCTCGGTAATGAAGCTGTGTCGAACCCGGATTGAAGGCGGCAGCAATGCTAGATGCACACGTGAGCTCCGGCGAACAACTTGACCACTATCGGATGGAGGGCGTCGTCGCCCGCAGCGCGGTGGCGACAATTTTCCGTGCCATCGATTTGCGCACGAATCAACCGGTAGCTCTTAAGGTTCCCCATACTGAACTGGAAAACGATCCCACTTTCTCCGACCGGTTTCGTCGCGAGGAGGAAATTGGCAAGGAGCTAAATCACCCTGGGCTCATCAAGCTTCTCCACGACTCCGAGCGCAGCCGCCCGTACATCGTGATGGAGTGGTTTGAAGGAAAGCCGCTGCGTCAGATCATGTCGGAAGAGAAGTTTACTGCCGAGCGCGCGGTGCGTATCGTCATACGGATCTGCGAAGCGCTCGAATATATTCACAACCATGGAATCGTCCACCGCGATCTACGGCCGGAACACATCCTGGTCGATGCCGAGGATCACATCAAGCTGATTGACTTCGGTGCGGCGGGACAAGCCGCGGGGCGTCGGATCACCTTCACCAATATCAGCCAGATCACCGGCGGATCGGAATACATCTCCCCTGAAGAGTTGAAAGGAAAGCGCGGCGATGCGCGCAGCGATATCTATGCCGCGGGAATTATTTTGTACGAAATGGTCACGGGCAGAAAGCCGTTTCCGGAAGCCGATCCTCTCGACCGGACCCTGAACCATCCCGTTCCGCCACGTGAAATCGATTCCGCGATCTCTCCTCAGCTACAGGAGGTGATTTACAGGGCTCTCGAACGCGAACCTCGGAACCGTTACGCGAATGCTCACGACTGCGCGCGGGATCTGCAACACCTGAATGATGTCGGCATAGCTGATCGCGCGGAACTACGGGATTGGAAGAAAGGGCGCTCCTCGCAGTCAAGAAGGGTCGCCCTATACGTGGCTATGGCGCTGATACCGATTGTAATTTTTGCCTTGTTGTTCTATTTCGCAAATCGCTAGCGGAAGGCACCTCAAGAACTGATCGTTCCGAACGAAAGTTTGAGTTTGCCTAACCGGCAAGAGACATTTAGCGTGATAAATGAAATCGGTACAGGGAGCTACGCGCATGGGAACCAGAACGGAAACAATACGATGGACTACGGAGATTCGACCTGTCATTCGAAGAATTGACGGCGGGCTTGTCGGATCCGTGATCCGCCAATACGGCTCGGCATTATCCTTTGTGGCCGCGGCATTGCTCGCGAGCCTTACGCTCCAGCCGTTATTTCCGCATCCTTTCCTCTTCCTCTTCTTCGCCGCTGTGATGGCCAGCGGCTGGTTCGGGGGCACGCTTGCAGGGCTTCTTGCCGTGCTGCTTTCGACCGTCACCGTGGAGTATTTCTTTTTTGCTCCGATCTATTCATTCGCCATCAAACCGACGGAGGTCAGCTACTTTGCGGCTTTTGTGATCTGCTCGCTCGTGGCTAGCTGGGTGAGTGCCTCAAAAAAGAAGGGCGAAGAGGCGCTGAAGGAAACGCGCAGTCAGCTCCAGGTTCTGGTCGCCGAACGCACCGCCGCGCTGCAGCAGTCGACCAGCGAACTTCAAGAGAACGAGCGGCACATTCAGCTTCTGACGGAAGTCATTCCCCAGCAGGCGCCGAGCCTCGCTTTGGAGCGCTCTGCGGAAACTGTTCCCGCCACTCCGCTGCAGCAGGTGCTTGCTGAAGTCGTGGATCTTACGACGTCCGTATTGAAGTGTGACTCCTGTTTCGTCTACGTGCTCGAGAATGATGAACTCGTGCTGCGCGCCTCAAAGAATCCTCATCCCGAAGCGGTCAATCGCCTCAAGCTGAAGATGGGGCAAGGGATCACCGGCTGGGTGGCCGAACACCGCCGTCCGGTGGCCGTGAGCCAGAATGCGTCGCAGGACCCGCGCTTTCAACTCTTCAACGATTTGCCCGAAGATCACTTTGAGGCTTTTCTTTCCGTTCCGTTGCTCAGCCGCGGCCGGTTGGTGGGCGTGATCAATCTGCAACATCGCGATCCGCACCGTTACAGCGATCGCCAGATTCGCCTAGTCTCTGCGGTCGGTTTCCTGGTCGGGACGGAAATAGAGCTGGCCCGCCTGGAAAGCGAAAACTTGCACCTTTCGGCAAGGCTGGAGACGCGCAAAATCTTGGAGCGCGCCAAAGGCATTATGCAGCGCGAGCTGAAAATCACGGAGGAGGAAGCTTACCTCACTTTGCAACGAGAAAGCCGGGACAGGGGCAAGTCAATGAAGGAAATTGCCGAAGCGATCCTCCTGAATGACGAAATCAGGCACACAAAGAAAGACAAGCTTAGTTCTACCTAGAGCGGTACCACAAGCTGTGGGTAGTGTTACAAATTTACGCGACGGTGGCCCACAACTCGGTACGAGAGCTCATGAGCACGCCGGTCACCCAAAAGCCGGGTAGGTTATCGAATCTCACCGGATAGGGTCGTGGAACCGATCGTGCCTGGGGCAAAATCGTTCCGGAAAATCTCTCCGCCCTTCATCACAAATTTCACTCGCTCGGTCTCGCTGATATCGGCCAGAGGATCGCCGGAAACGGCGACAATGTCGGCAAACTTACCCTTCGTAATCGACCCGACATCGTTTTTCCAGCGCATTTCCGTTGCGGCATTGATGGTTCCAGCCTGCAGGGCCGCTGCCGGAGCCATGCCGCCGATTTCGACCAGCGCCACTAACTCAAGGGCGTTGGTGCCTTCAGCCCATGCGGCGCCTTGGGAGCCACTACCAAGCACCGTTACGAGTCCTTTGGTAGCGATACACATGCGGACGTTCTTCTTAAAGATGGGGACTATCCCATACTTGCCGCCGGTGTTCTTGGCATCGGCGTCCTCGATGGCGGGGTGGGAATATTCGAGAATGGTCGGACTGTAGAACAGCCCTTTTTGGGCCATTTCGTTGCACATCTCTTGGGTCAAGCCCTGCCCGTGCTCGATGGAGTCGCCACTGTGGCCAGCGGTGATGGCGTTTTGTAAACCCTGGCCGCCATAGGCGTGTGAGCCTGTCTTCACGCCGAGGCGCTCCGCCTCATCGTCCAGCGCCTGCATGACCTCCAATGGATACGTCTCTTGAAATTGCAGCTCCCCCGTGGGTGAGAATTTCCAACCCCCTACCGGATACAGCTTGATATGGTCTACACCATGATCAACTTCGAAGCGCACAGCTGCTCGCGCCTCTTCGACATTATGAACAACGATCGCGCTCAGTAGTTCAGGATCCGGCTTTTCGTTGGGGCGCGGTGTGGTCCCTCCCCAGACGATTCCCCGACCCGATACTTGCACCCGGGGGCCCATGATAACGCCCAGGTTGATCATGTCGCGGAGTGTGACGTCCTGGTATCCGTTGCCGTGGGAGGTCATTTCCTTCAACGAAGTAAAGCCGTTCTCGAGGGCGTCTCGCAATCTCTTGGTGGCGACGAGCAGGGCCTGATCCGCGGTCATCTTTCCGCGCGCGGTCATGAAGTGGTCATGAGAGTCGATGAGTCCGGGCAGGACTGTCGCCTGGCTGAGATCAATCACTCGAGTTCCCGCGGGAATGGTGACGCTGCCGTCCGGTCCGACGTCCGCGATTCGCTGACCCTGAATAAGCACAACCTGTTTGGTCAACATCGTGCCGTTGATGCTGTCGAACAGCCGGCCGGCGCGAATGGCGACCGCGACCGGAGTTGGAGGGCATGCATATATGCCGCCCCAAGGGAGCACACAAGGCACAACAGGTCCTACGCCTCGCCAAGGACTCGGCACGACCTGAGGAGCCGGCGTTTGGGGTGCGTGGCCGGCACTTGAAACCTGCGCCCAAGGCGCGGGGGCAACCATTAAAACCCCGAAAATCCCGAGCGCCGCTTTCAACGCAAATCTGTATCGCATCATGCATCTCTCCCTTAAGTAGACTGCACTTTCAGATCCACCTTCACGGATACCTCACCACATTCAACGATAGGGTTATGGGAGGGACTATAGCCCCAAGAGGGCTCGTCTGCGATAGAAAGTTACGCTTGGTCACTCCCGATTTAAAGCCGAAACCTGTGGTTATAAACTGTTACCCCGAACAAGGCAGCTACGTCTATAAAAGTAGGCATATCTTTGGCGTGCCGGCGAGGTGCTAGATGAAATTGTGGTTTACGCGTATTGCGCGTTTCGCAGCGGTTCTCTTCCTTCTGACTGATGGGCCTTATTGCGGGCTCGGCGCTCGCGCATCACGCCCGGTCGGGATACGACCTATCGAAGACGGTGACCTTAAAGGCGACCGTTACTAAGATCGACTGGAGCAATCCGCATGCGCTCATCTACTTCGATGTAACCGACAGCGGACGCGTCCAGAATTGGCATGCCATCACGGGCGGCCCCTCGCGTTTGAGCCGCTATGGATGGACCGACGAAACGCTCAAAGCCGGCGATCAGATCACCATCACCGGCAATCCCACGAAAGAAGGAACCAATGAAATCTGGCTGACCAGGATTCTCCTGCCCAATGGCCGGGAGGTGGTCATGCACCGTTGAGCCGCCTCGCCGCGTACGAACTCCGCAGTCCTCTTTTCGAGATCGCCGAGCCCCGGCCGCCCTCATTTACTTATTCATCGCTTGGCATTTCCGGATGAACACGCATGCCGCCTGCCTTTTTCCGCTCCATTTGAGACGCCAGGTGGGCAGTTCCAAATCCTGAGGCGCAAGCGATTCCACCCTGAACGAAGGCGCCACATTTTATTTTCCTGCTAGGATGTGCGTTCACCTTACGGGAGGCCAATTGGAGGAAATATGGCCAAAATGCGTGCTGTGCAAGTGCCCCAGGCGAAGGGTCCTTTTCAGATCGTGGAGAGAGACATACCCGAGCCCGGGCCCGGTTGGGTGCGAATCCGAGTGGAAGCCTGCGGTATCTGCCACGCCGACTCCTACGTGAAAGAAGGACTCTGGCCGGGCATTCAATACCCGCGAGTTCCAGGACACGAAATCGCCGGAGTCATCGACGCTCTCGGGAGTGGCGTGGCCGGATGGAAACCGGGACAGCGCGCGGGAGTCGGCTGGCATGGAGGGCATTGCGGGTATTGCGAGAACTGCCGCGGTGGCGATTTTCTCTTCTGCACCGTGGCGCGGCGCGTCACCGCGATCACTCAGGATGGAGGCTATGCCGATTACATGATCACCCCGGCAACGGCGCTCGCGCTTATTCCCGAGGAGCTTGCGGCCGCGGAAGCAGGCCCGCTGCTCTGTGCGGGAGTCACCACGTTCAATTCACTTCGCAATAGCGGCGCGCGAGCCGGCGATCTGGTGGCGATATTGGGACTCGGCGGCCTAGGCCACTTGGGAGTTCAATTCGCGGCCAAGATGGGATTCCGAACCGTGGCCATCGCGCGCGGAAAGGACAAAGCAGCGCTGGCGAAGGAATTGGGCGCGAGAATTTATCTGGATAGCGAGGCGCAAAATCCCGGCGAAGAACTCACGAAATTGGGCGGGGCGCGCGTGATCCTGGCGACGGTCACCAGCGGCAAAGCGATGAACGCGGCCCTCGCCGGGCTGGGCCTGAACGGAAAAATGATTGTCGTCGGGGCGGCGGATGAACCGATTCAGGTCCCAGCGTACCTATTGATCGGCGGCCGGCGATCGGTTACCGGCTGGCCCTCGGGAACGAGCATCGATTCGCAAGACACGCTTGCCTTCAGCGCGCAAAACGGGGTGCGCTCGCGGAACGAGATTTTTCCCCTGGAACGCGCCGCCGAGGCTTACGAGCGCATGATGAGCGGCAAGGCGCGATTCCGCGTGGTCCTTACGACGGCGTGAGTTTTTAGGGCTGCCCTGGGTTTAGCGGCCGCGATCCCGGTCGTGCTCTCGATCCCGATCTCGGCGATCGTCTTCGCGGAAGCGGTCATGATCGCGGAAATCGCGGTCATGCTCGTGGTCCCAACGGTGATCGTGGTCCACCCGGCCGTGTTCTCCCTCCCAGTAGCCGGCAAAGAAGCGCTCCCCGTCATGATGCGGCGCCACCCAGCGAGCGCCGGCGTATGGCGGCCGGCTCCAATAACCCTCATGCCATCTGTAGCGCCTTCCTACTGGATACCAATATCCCGTTACCCACACGAATTCGGGACCTGGGGTTGGCGGCAATACGCGAACCACGCGAGCCCGCGGTGGCGGGCCAATACTGATTCCAATCGAAACCTGTGCGGCCAATGCGGACACGCCGCCCAGCAGCATGGCAGCGAATAAGGCTGTTCTCGTGAGCTTATTCATCTTGCGCAGCTCCTCCCGTAAACTCCGATAACCATAGCGCATCGGCATGGCGGCCGGAACCGCAAGACTCCTCTGCCGTAGCCGAAAAGCTAATCCCTCCACAGCGCTGTTTCATCGTAGTGGGACCGCCATTGACATGGCACAATCTGGCAATCGCTGATGCGGCGCAAAAGTTATCTGCGGGCGGCCGTGCTCTTTGCCGTACTCGCGGCCATCGCGGGATGGCAGATCAAACGCGAATACCGGCCGCCGGTGCTGAAGGCGGGCGTGCGGCTGTACGCGTACATCGCCAACGCCGGCGACGGAAGTGTCTCGGTGGTGGATCTGGTGGCGCTGAAAGCCATCGCCACAATTCCGGTGGGGCCGATTCCCGCGGGACTGCGCGTATTGATGCCGCGCAAGGAGATTTGGGGCGTATCCAGCTTATCGAGCTCATCGGGCGACGCCGGATACGCCTGGGTGATCAGCGCAGATAGTGGACGCGTAAGCTCGCGCATTTCCGTGGGCCCATTTCCGTCGGCGGTGGAATTTTCCGCCGACGGCCAGCGCGCCTACATCGCTTCGTCGGGATCGAACCAGATCGTTCAGATCGATACGGCGACGAGGCAGATCATCGGACGCGCGCGGACCGGGCGGCATCCCTGGGTCGCGCACCTCACACCCAATGGACGCCTGCTGCTCGTTCCCAACCGCAACGATTCCACGCTCGGAATTTTCGACGCGCAGACGCTCGCGCCGCTGGCCAGCGTCGGCGTGGCCGAACATCCCGAGCAAGTCGTGGTTCTGCCGGATAGCTCTGTCGCATTCGTTTCGGCGGCCGACGCGAAGGAAATTTCCGTGGTCGATCTGAAACGAAACGTATTGCTGAGCAACCTGCAGCTCGGCGGCGCGCCGCACGCCATGATCCTGAAGCCGGACGGCGGCGAACTCTACGTCACCGTGCCCGATTTGCACGCCATCGAGATCATTAACACCTGGACGACGGAAATCACGGAATCCATGCTGGTGGGACTGGCGCCGGAAAGCGGAGTGCTCAGCGCCAATGCCGATGCGCTTTATCTCTCCGATTCCGCCGCGGGGCGCGTTCTGCCGATCGCCATCGGCGCGCGGCGTCTGGCGCTGCCGATCCCGGTTGGGCGCGAGCCGGTGACGTGCCGGATGGACCCGAGCGGTGAGTTGCTGCTCGTGGCGAACCAGGAGTCCAACGATCTGGCGGTGATCCGTCTGCGCACTTCGAGCCTGATCACGATGGTTCCGGTCGGCTCGCACCCGACCGAAATCGTCTCGCTCCTGTTTTGAGTGCAAGATAACCGCTGACTCTGGCGTGTTGGGTCGACAAGTTCCAATTTGTGGCCTAGCAATTAGTGAAGTCCCCAGGCGAAGTGGTCTTCGCCTAAGGGGATTTCGAACCAGCCTTCGGCGGGAAGCACATCCACGGGCAGGCCGCCTTCCCAGAGCGCAATCACAAGAGAAAGCGATTTGCGCTTGCCCACGGGCAGCAGCTTGCGGGCGACGGAGACTTCCAGGATGCGATCGGAGGCGGCGGTGACCGCCTCTTGCGGTCCCAAGAGACAGCTTTCTTTCGTCTCCACGTGCTGATCGTAGAGTTTTCCTTCGCGCACGTGCAGCACGATGCGCAATTCGTCGTCGCCGCGCAGCGTGATGCGAAATTCGGCGTCCTGAAGAGCGGCCAGACCTGCGTCCACGGTGTCCACGCGAATGTAAAAGCGCTCGGCGCTGAAGCCATAGCGAAACTGATGCAGCCAATGCACGCGGCCGTGCATGGAGCTGTCCTGGCGATCGGGCGAATAAAGCCCCGCGCCGAGCCACTCAAAATAAGTGGATTCGCGCCCGTCCACAAGCACATCGAGAAATGCCGAGGGCGCGTCGACATGCGCGGGCGCCGCTATGCGTTTGATGGGCTCGGCCAATTCGTCGGGAGCCTCGCGGCCGAGACTCTGATAGGCCTCACTCAACAACTGCCGGAAAAAGGCGTCGAACTCCGCGTCGTTTGCGGAGCTGTGTTCGGGACCGAACCACCAGCACCAGTCGCTGCCTTCGGCCATGAGCAGGGCCTCGAATGCCGCAGCGAGCTGCTCGCCGCTGGGCGCTTCTGGTTCGCCGCGCTCGCGGCGCTCGAGCTGCTGGGAATAAAATTCGCGGGCGCGCGCCAGTAGTTCCCAAGCGGTGACGTCTTCCTTGTGACCGATCCACACATCGAAATTGGCGTTGATCCAGGAACCCGGCGCAATTCCCTGCACCGTGGCGATTTCGCTCGCTTCGCGGAGGGATTCGCTGACGGTCAGGGCGCGTATATCCGGATCGCGCGCAATTCGGCTATAGAAGTGGCGCAAAAATCCGCGGCCGTTGCCGGGGTAGTACTCCCAGGCATTTTCGCCGTCGAGAATCAGCGGCAAGGTTAGCGGGCCGCGCGAGTGCACGCGTTCGCCGACGATGCGGAGGCGCCGATAGAGGTCCTCGGCGGCGGCGACCGCGTCCATGCGGCTATAAACAAAGCCGACCAGATCGGAAAGGTAATGATCGCGAAAGATGCCGGCGATTTCGCGCTCGCCGAGATGGATGCGCAGCGGCGCGTAAAGACGATCGGCGTTCGAGGGAACGCCTTCGGCATCGCGGCCAAAGCCGATATTCAAGGTGCGGCCGAGAACGCCTTCATCACTTGCGAACCAGCGGAAGCCGAGCTCGGCGGCGATGGAAAGCGCCTCGTTGGAGACCGATCCTTCCGACGGCCACAGTCCCACGGGCGGCGCTCCGAAAAGGCGCTCGTGATAGGCGCGCGCGCGGAGGAGTTGCTCGCGAGCATCTTCGGGATGGCGGAACGCAGGGCTCGGCAGCGGAGTTCCGGGGTTGGCCTGCCGCGCGATATCCGTATCGCAAAGCAACGGCAAAATGGGATGATAAAACGGCGTGGTGGAGATTTCGATTTGTCCCGCATCGCGCGCGCGGCGATATTCGGGCAAAACGCGCGCCAGAAGCTCGAGCTGCTTGGCGCGCAACGCTTGCTTGTCCGCTTCGGTAAAATCGCTTCCCTTCTTCGATAACGCGCTCACCCGGGCATCCGTGGCGAGATACTCCTCATCCATCCAGGCAAGCTGTGAAAGCAGTTGCAAGTCGCGCCAGTCGCGCAGTGCAAATGTGCGCACGGTCAGCGCCGGGTCGGCGGAATGCGCGCGTTCAAAAAGCTCCCTGTAGCGAGGCCAGCGGCCGATCAGGTGGTCGAGGTTGGCCTGAAAGCCGCGCAGGAGCAATTCGGCTTTGTCTTCGTCGGTTAATTGCTGTGCGGGCGAAAAGGCCAGCGTGAACCAAGGCTCGTCGAATTTGCCGCCGGCGTATTCCTCGTTCCGGTAAGGGCGTTTTCGGTATTGGCGCCATGCGCATCATCGATCGCTACATTTTCCGCGAAGTTCTCTCGCACGCATTGCTGGGGCTGGGCATCTTCACGTTCGTCATTTTCGTTCCGCAGCTTGTGCAGATTATGAACGTAGTGGCGCGGCATTCCGGCGACGCGCGCCAGATCGCGCTTCTTTTCCTCAGCGCCTTTCCGCGCGTGCTGACGTTCAGCGTGCCCATCGGCGTACTGGTCGGCGTGCTGATCGGCCTGGGCCGCATGTCCGCCGATAGCGAGCTGATCGCCATGAACGCCGCGGGGATAGGGGTGAAACGCATCCTCGTTCCGGTGGGCGTGCTGGCCCTGCTGGCCGCCGGCATCACCCTATGCATGACCGTGTGGCTTGGCCCGATTTCCATTCGCACTCTGCGTTCGCTCGAAGAACGCTTGCGCAGTTCGCAGGTTTCCTTCGAGGTCCAGCCGCGCATTTTCAACGAGCAATTTCCCCACCTGGTGCTCTATGTGCAGGACATCCCGGCCGCCGCCATGAATTGGCACGGCGTCTTTTTGGCGGAGTCCGATGGGGGCGACGTTTCGCGCCTGACGCTGGCGGAGGACGCCATTGTAGTGGCCGACCGCAATCAGGGCAAGCTGCAGCTCTATCTCCGCAACGGCAGCGTGCACGAAGCGCAAACCCAGAGCCAGGAGCATTACGGACTCTCCGTTTTCGGCGAGCGCGACCTGGCCCTGGCGGTCGGTGGCAATGGCACAACGCAAGCGCCCGGGCTGATCAATTCCGAGCGGCCTTTGCGCCAGCTTCTGGCCGATAACGGGCCGAGGGCCAGGGAGTCGCGCGTGGAGTTTCACCGGCGCTTTGCCTTTCCCGCGGCGTGCCTCGTCTTTGCCTTGGTCGCGTTGCCGATGGGCTCGCGGCCGCGCCGGGGAGGGCGTGCCGCGGGATTTGTGCTGGCGGTGGCGCTGGTCTGCGCCTACTACGTCGTCTTTGTCTTTTGCGCCGAATTGGCTCGGGACGGCTCTCTGCCTATCTGGCTCGGAATCTGGACCGCCAATATCCTCATGACCGCCGTCGCGATTGCCCTGTTGCCCTCGGTGGAAAGGCTGGGTGGCGAAACGTGGCTAGGCGAAGCATTGACCGGGCTGGCGCACTGGTGGCGGCAACGCAAAATTAAAGTAAAACAGGAATCCCCAGTTCGGCGGATCGATTTCGCGGCGCCGCGCGAGGGCTCCATGCGTCGCCGCTTCGCCGGAGGATTTCCTCAAGTCTTGGATTATTACCTGCTGCGCAACTTCTTCTTCTATTTTGTGCTGCTGCTGGTTGGGTTCGTTCTTCTCTTCGAGATCTTCACCTTCTTCGATCTGCTCGACGATATTTCCCGCCACCGCGCCTCGTGGGTGCAAGTC
>QHYQ01000221.1 GCA_003224175.1 Acidobacteriota bacterium | reverse complement strand
GCGAATGCAGGCCGCGCGCCACTGGTCACGGAAGTCCCCGAGCGGGAACACCAGATCGTCCGGCTTTCCCGCCTTGCGGTCAAAGTCCGATGGCAGCGGCACGGTTCGCGGCTTGCCCGTCTTTGTGATCTCCCCCGGCAGCGTCACGATCCGTTTCCTGAGGTCCACGTCGCGCCACTTGATGCGCCGCAGTTCGAGAACCCGGACCGCGTAGTGGTAGGCCAGGGTGAAGGCCGACCGCAACGGCTCGTCGAGTTCGCGGCGCAGCGGCGCATACCACTCCGGTTTGATGAACAGCGCGCCGCGGGCCTCGTTGGGTTCGGCCACCGTGGGAAAGTGGGCGGGCATCTCGTTGGCGGTGATCAGCTCGTCTTTCGCAGCCTGCCGGAACATGGCGCGTAGCGTGGCCACGTACCTATTCATACGGGCATCCGAGAGGCCGTCCTGCTTGCCTTCACGCCGAAAGCGGCGGACGTCGGCCTGCGTGATGTCGGCCGCGCGCCAGTTACCGAAGAACGCGTCCAATCTTGGTAGGGTCGCTAGCGTGGGATTGCCGTCGTGATCCTTGGTGAGCGACCGCAGTTTTTTCTCAACGCAACGCGCCAGAAAATTCTCGCGCAGGTCCTCGTAGGAGACTTTCTTGGGATCGACGAGCGTTGGGCGACGGCCACCGATCTCCAGGAGCTTGTTACGGAGGAAACGCTCCGCGTACTCGCGATCCTCCGAGCCGCTCGACTCGCGATGCTGTTGGTACGTGATCACGCCGTCCGGCGAGCGCCGGACCTCACGGTAACGGACCCAGAAGATGCGGCCCCGTTGCCAGATGCCCCCCGAGCCCTACCGCGCCGCCTTTTGCTTACGCGCCACGGGCTAGGATTTTATTAGGATGGCCTTCCGCTTGTACACGGGAATTGTGCTCAATTGTGCTCAATAGGGTGTAAAGGGATGTAATTGAAAGTAAGCGGAAATGGCCATTTTATTGGGTTTTTGACCACCTGCCAGTGTTCTGAGAGGCCCCAATTAGGACTTAAAATCCCGTGGGGATTTTCCTCGTGTGGGTTCGACTCCCACGCCCGGCACCACTTCTACCGGGCAGGGATTCAGTGAGGCGTAACCCTTGCTCGTTTCCTTCTTTGGGAAGTCTATAAACCCCGGTTGTTTACAGATCCTGCCTGGAAGACAATGCCCAGCGTCACCCGAAAATTATTTTGTGTGAGTCCTTCAAAGCGGCTCAGAAAATAATCTGCCGATGTTCGCAAGGCCCACTGACGCGAAACGTTCCATTGCACGCCGCCGCCCACAGCCCCGCCAAGAGCGTTGTTGGACGAGGTAGTGTTCATGGCATAAAAATTCGTGCTCCCCGCCAAGTGGTCTATGCCGACCAGGGCGTGGAAAAATGCTCTGCGTATGTTGAAGCGTGGTCCGGCCATTGCCACATAGTCGTGAAAACCGAAGGTCCCAACATTGAGGATGGTGAGGGTCTTATAATAGCCGCCGAAATTGGCTTCCCCAGCCACCCACTCGTTTAGATGGATCGCCACGGCCCCCTCGAACCCGGCTACATTCTGGCGAGCTGTCAGTCCGCTCGTGCCGGCATTCAAGTACGAAAATCCACCGAAAGCCTCCAGGCGCGGCACATTCTGTTCATAACCTAAGGTGGAAAACGGCGTAAACGCTGTTGCCGCAGGCTGTGGTTGTTGCTGCACTTGCGCCTGTGGCTGTGATTGCGGCTTTGGCAGTGATTCCGGTTGCGATGATGGCTGGGTTTGCAATTGTGGCTGGGGCTCAAGTTGTGGCTGTGGCTGGGACTCGAGTTGTGGTTGGGACTGGGGCCCAAGTTGTGGCTGGGGTTCTGGCTGCAATTGTGGCTGGGGCTCAAGTTGTGGCTGTGGCTGTGACTCAAGTTGTGGTTGCGGTTGTGGCTCTAGCCGTGCTACTGGTTCTGGCTTCCGTTGCGGTTGTGGCTGTGCCTGTGGTTGTGCTTGTGGCTGTTGACTGCTCGCGTTCGGAGCTGACGCCGCGGGTTTCCGCTGGCTCCCAGGCGGCGGTGCGGTGATGGAAGACTTCAGCACATACCCCTCTTTACCGTCTGCGGTGCGTACCCTCATTCTGTCCTTGTCTCGGGCATCCACAACCGTGACCTTCTCGCCGCATTTGAGGTTGGCTAACACTTGAAAGCCGGTCAGGGAGTCATAAAGAAAGACGTAACCCTCCCCCAACGGGCAGTAAGCATAGACGGCATCGTCTGCTTTAGCCCTTGCAGCGGACAAAAAGCACAAGATTCCTACCGTAATGAGCACCCTCCGGCACATGAGCGCCTCCCTGACCCGAGGTTAGCCTCATGCCGCAATCGGAGTAATTGCCAATTTCGCAACATACAACCAAACCGCTATTGCTTAACGGGCCACAGCGCGTACTACGGCATCAGACTTGCTAGGACTTTCTGCGCGTGGCTTTTCGAGCAGCTACCCCACAATCCGGGTTCTTTTGTTCCCTAACTTTTCTCCCTAACCTGCCGAGGGAGTAGAATACGGGGCAGAAGCGCGCCTGATAACCACTCGCGCCTGAGGTTCTTATGAGCCGTACATCGCTGAGAGTTAATGGTCAATCCCACACCATCGACGTCGAGCCGGATTGCCCCCTGCTTTACGTGTTGCGTGACAATCTGGCCTTGAATAATCCCCGATTCGGCTGCGGCTTGGGACAATGCGGCGCCTGCACCGTGCTGCTCGATAATCGCACCGTGCGTTCCTGCACGCTGCCCGTATCGGCCGCCGCCGGAAAAGAGATCGTTACGCTCGAAGGGTTGGCGACGGAAGGCAATCCCCACCCGGTACAAAAGGCTTTCATCCAGGAACAGGCCTTCCAGTGCGGTTACTGCCTGAATGGGTGGGTGCTTACGGCCAAGGCCTTGCTCGACAAGAATCCCCATCCCAGCGATGAAGAAATGCGAAACGCTTTTGAGAGCCTGATCTGCCGGTGCGGTAGCCACGTGCGCATTTTTGCCGCCGTTCGGCATGCCGCGGATGAAATGAAGAGGAGCGCGTAGCCATGGCCACCAAACACGTTCTCTCCAGAAGAGAATTCGTTAAAGATACGGGCGGGCTCCTGATCGGCTTCAGCCTGGCCGATGGCGCCGTTCTGCCTCAAGTTTTGGCGGCAGCGGCCGAGACCGCCGCGACGCCCTCGCCCAACCGCCTGGATGCCTGGCTGCGCATCGACCGCGATGGCAACGTGCACGTTTTTACGGGCAAAGCGGAAATTGGCATGGGTGTGGAGACAGGGTTCACCCAGATCGTCGCCGAAGAGCTCGACGTTCCCTTCAGTCGCGTCATTTTCGTGATGGGCGATACTTCCAGCACCGCCGATCAGGGCGGCGTAGGCGGCAGCACTTCCATCGCGCTCGGCTCGAAGCCGCTGCGCAACGTGTCGGCTACGGCGCGCACTCTATTGCTGCGCTTGGCCGCAAAGAATCTGGGCGCCTCCCCGGACGAGCTCCAGGTACGCGAAGGTGTGGTGAGCGTGAAGGCGGATCCCAGCCGAAAAATCTCTTACGCCGAGCTCGCTGCTTCCGGCGATCTGGACGATGCCCTGAAGGTTTCCGGCGAAGGTTTCGCGCTCAATGTGGAGGGCCTCGGTAAACCCAAAGATCCTTCAAGTTACACGGTTGTCGGTCAGCCCATCCCGCGCGTCGACCTCGGGCCCAAAATTCTCGGCAAGTGGCAGTACGTTACTGATGTGCGGGTGCCCGGAATGCTGCACGGCCGCGTCGTTCGTCCTGCTGGAGTGGGCGCCAAACTTATGGGCGTTGACGACTCCGGCGCCAAAAAGATTTCCGGCTACGTACAGACGGTAACCAAGGGCAATTTCGTCGGCGTCGTTGCGGAAAACGAATGGGCGGCCATTCGCGCGGCCAAAGCGCTGCGGGTCAACTGGAGCGCGCCCGAGCGGGCCTTCCCTGAGCAGAAGGATCTATATCAGCACATGCGCACGGTCGCTCCCAAGGCAACTAAAGAAACGATGAAGAAGGGCGATGCGGCCGGCGCGCTCGCGTCCGCAACGAAAAGAGTGCAGGCCAGCTACGAAGTGCCCTTTCAATCGCACGCCACCATGGGACCGGGATGCGCAGTGGCCGACATTCATACCGACGGCTTATCCACGATCTGGTCGGGCGGCCAGAAACCGCATGCGCTCCAGAAAGGCTTCGCCGAACTGCTGCGCGTGCCCCTCGACAGAGTCCGCGTGATTTGGGTAGAAGACGCCGGCTCGTACGGCCGTCCAGGTTTTGAGGACACCGCGGCCGATGCCGTGCTGCTGTCGCAGGCTGTCGGCAAACCGGTACGCGTGCAGTGGTCGCGCGCGGATATGACTGCCTGGGGAACCAAAGGCCCCGCCGCGGTCTATGACCTTGCCGCCGCTATCGATGAGCACGGGGAAATTACCGCCGTGGATTTCACGTCGCGCGCTTTTTCGGGCGGCGAGATTATGTTCGTGCCCGCCACCGCGGATAATTATCTCGGCGCGCAACTCACCGGAATTCCCAATACCAGCGGCGTGGATGAATTCGCGCAGTGGGGCGTGCAGGCGCCGGCATACGTTTTTGCGAACGTCCATGCCGTCTCCCATGTTCTCTCCGGCTTCTACGCTGCGGGCTCGCCACTGCGCTCCACGCACCTGCGCGATCCCGAAGGTCCGCAGACCAGCTTCGCTGTTGAATCGTTTATGGACGAACTTGCCGCCGCCACTGGAGCCGATCCCATCGAGTTCCGCCTGCGCCATTTGGATAACGCGCGCGCCAAAGCTGTATTAACCGCAGCCGCGGAAAGGGCAGGTTGGGAGCGGCGGCCGTCGCCAAAACCAGATAAAGCTTCGGGTGACATCGTTACCGGCCGCGGCGTCGGCTTGAGCACGCGCGGCGGCACTTACGTCGGCACCATCGCGGAGGTGGAAGTGAACCGGCGCACCGGTGCGGCGCTCGTTATGCGCTTCGTCTGCGCCCACGACTGCGGGTTGATCATCAATCCCGAAGCTTTGCGCGGAACCATCGCCGCAAACCTGATTCAATCCATGAGCCGAGGAATGAAGGAAGAAGTCACCTTCGATCGCAGCAACGTCACCAGCGTGGACTGGACCACTTACCCGATCGCTCGCGCTCCGGAGATTCCTGCACAAGTCGATATCGTGCTGCTCAATCACCCCGAACTTCCGCCGAGCGGCGCGGGCGAGCCCTCCAGCCGCGCCACGGCTGCGGCCATCGCCAACGCCATCTTCGACGCCACAGGCGTTCGTGTGCGCCAGACTCCGCTTACGCCGGCGCGCGTCAAAGCCGCGCTTTCGGTAGCACGAGCCTGACCGATCGGCCGTCCGCGGATGGCTCCGGAGTCCTGCAGGAAACTGCTATTCAGCGGGTGGTTCGCCTTCAGAAGCCAAATCGGACGGTTCGCGCCGGATTGTAACCGGCAAGAACCAGGGCTACGAGGTTGGGCTGGCGTGCAAAAACGGCCAGCGCCTGCCGCACTTCGTCCAGACTCAATCCCCCAGAACCCGGATAATTCGTCGCCGCAAAGTCTTCTGAGGCGACGACGTCCAGATCGAGAAGCAGCACAAATTCGTGCCGCGAGCCGTGCATGGTTTCGAGCGTCTCCTGAGCCGCCGCAGCCGGACCCCGTTTTTTCAGATCGACAGCGAGATAACTGTGCAGAGGCGAGCGCACCAGCCATTTCTGTTCCGGCTCGTCCACGCGATCAATTCCAAATATCGCGACGTTCGGCTCACGAACCAGCGGAGGCTCGCCCCAGAAGCGTACCAACTCAGGAGCCCCCCGGCCGGTGACGTGGGAAATGACCATGCCATCCAGGCATCCAGAGGGCGTTGTGGCGGGCACGTTCAGCCCCGCGTCGCGATCGATCGAGATCAGGCTAACGTGGCGATAATAGCGGCGGGCTCCGGCAATCGCGGCGAGGACCACGGAATCATCGCCACCTAATATCACGGGCAGCGCGCCCGACTTCACGGCGATCTCCACTTTAGGCCGCAATTCTTCGAGAATTGCCAATACCTCGCTTACATTGCGGGCCCTCGGATGTTCGTCATCCGCCCTGTATACGCGAGGCTTGCAGTCGCCGTAGTCGGAGACTTCGAAACCCGCGCCCGCTAACCGGTCGAGGAGGCCGGCTGAACGCAGCGCCGCGGGAGCACCCTCCTGGCCGCCCGCCAATCCGGCCGCGCTCGTCGGCGCGCCCAGGAGGGCAATGCTCTTCACCTGACGGACGATCTTGACCGCCAAGATTTCTCCTTGAATATCTTTGGGGAGCGGCTGATCCCGCAGCCACTTCTGACTGCTAGTTGCTCTTGCCCGCTGGCGCGATTACGGCAAGTTCGGGCGGTAATGTAAATCGCACATCCTCGCGAATCAGGTCCAGGTCGCTCTGGTCGGTAAAGCCATACTGGGCCAGGCGCTCGCTCACCTGTTCCACCAATACTTCTGGCGCCGACGCGCCCGCGGTTAGGCCGACGCTTGCAATTCCATCAAACCAATCGGCGCTGATGGCCGAAGCATCGTCAATCAGCCGAGCCTTTACGCCCGAGCGTTGCGCTACTTCGACCAGGCGATTGGAATTGGAGCTGTTCGGCGATCCCACAACGAGCATAAGCTGCACTTCGCGCGCCACCTGCTCGACCGCCTCTTGCCGGTTCTGCGTGGCGTAGCAAATATCGTCGGAAGCGGGGCCGGCAATCTGAGGAAAACGCTCCCGCAACCTCGCCACAATCTCATTCGTGTCGTAGAGGCTGAGTGTGGTCTGCGTCAAGTAAGCCAAACGCGTTGGGTCCTCCACCTCCAGCCGATTTACTGCTTCCACGCTATCCACCACCAGGGTCTGCTGCGGAGCCTCGCCCGAAGTCCCTACAATCTCCTGATGGTCCTTGTGACCGATCAAAATGATCGTCCGTCCTTCACGGGCAAAGCGCAGAGCCTCGAGATGCACTTTGGTCACCAGCGGACAAGTCGCGTCGATCACGCGGAGTTTACGCAGGCGCGCCTCTTCGCGCACAGTTGGAGGAACGCCATGCGCGCTGAAGATCAGCACCGCCCCGATCGGTACGTCCTCGACCGATTCGACAAAGATCGCTCCGCGGCGCCGCAACTGCTCGACGACGTAGCGGTTATGAACGATCTCATGGTGCACATAAACCGGAGGCCCATAGGCCTGCACGGCCAGCTCGACGATATCTACGGCCCGAACCACGCCAGCGCAAAAGCCGCGGGGGCGGATTCGCAACAGCTTCTTTTCCTTCGTCAAGGCATTATTTGGCAACAACACACCTCGGCTGACTCTCTGAAAACACAAATCATACCTTATTCCGCCTTCGCCCGGCTACGCGACTTTTTGGATGCCGTCCGCACCACGGCGATACGAGAGAAGCCTTCTTCCCGCGTGGGAGGCTCGATCCGCCGTGCCATCCGGCGCAAAACGTCCTCCGGCACGACCCGCGCGTCCCGCGCTGGACCGGCGGGCACATTCTGGCGCTTGCGGTTTCGTGTCAGGCAAACTTCCAGCGGCACGTCGAAATAGAGTGCCTGGGCGGCGCAGCCGAATTCCCGAGCAATCTGCAAGAAGGGACGCCGGAAGAAGCGGGTGAGATTTGTGGCATCGATATAAGTCGTTTGGGCGCCTGCCGCTAGGCGGCGCCGCAATAGTTCACGAAGCGCCGCAAACACCCATTCCGGGTGCTGCTGATCGGCCGCATTGTCATAAAGGAGCTCCCGAATCAGATCGCTCGAAAGCGGTACAATTCTCTTGCGCGCAAAGTAAGTGGATTTCCCCGCTCCAGGAAGCCCGATCGCCAGCACAACTCTCCTTCGCGGAGCCATGAAGCCAGTTTAGCGCATGACTTTGCTTCGCGTTCGGCTCGCAGGCGGTTTCGATACGGACGACGCAATGCTATGCTCCCTACTCGCGAAATCATCAGGAAGATCCATGCTTCTCGAGGGCAAAGTTGCGGTGATAACCGGCGGCGGGCGCGGAATCGGGCGCGCCATCGCCCAGCGTTTCGCAGCCGAAGGCGCTGGAGTGCTGATCGCATCTCGCACTGAAGCGGAACTCCGCAAGGTCGCCAGGGAGATCGAAGAGGGTCGCGGCAAAGCCGCCTGGGTGACGGCGGATGTTTCGCGTGAAGCGGATTGCGCTCGCATCATCTCCGCCGCCGAGGATCGGCTGGGAGCAGTGAATATTCTCGTCAACAACGCCGGCGATTACGGGCCGGTGAAACCCATCGAGGAGATTTCTCCACAAGAATGGGACCACGTGATCGCAGTGCACCTGCGCGGCGCGTTTCTCCTCACGCGGCTGGTCTTGCCCGGGATGTATCAGCACCATTCGGGTGCGATTGTAAATATCTCGAGCCTTTCCGCCAAAGCCGCGTTTTCCTGGAGCTCCGCTTATGCTGCGGCAAAAGCTGGATTGCTAGGTCTAACGCGCGTGACCGCGGCGGAAGCCGCGCGTCGCGGCGTGCGCGTGAATGCGATCGGCTGCTCGCTGCGCCGCTAGCGTCGCCACGAAATTCACGCCGCGGAGTGCGCAGGATCGCCAGCGCCCTCGTTTCGACCCAGCCCAAGGTCCGTTCGCTGGCCCGATCCACCAGGAATACCAGCAGGCCTGCTCCCGCCATGAGAGCAAACACCACGCCAAGAACCACAAACGCCGCGATCATCTCCTGCACGTAATAGAATTGCAGCGCTGCGACAATCGCCAGACCAATCCACATCCACTTCCGAACTTTCTTCTCCGGAACCGACCAAGGGGCAAACACGGGAATCCTTTTGGGCCTAAATTCGGACTGGTAAATCTCAGGCTGTCCTTTACCCTTCTCGCTAGTTTAGATGCGGGATCGGAAAAGAGGGCTTAGATTTAGAAAGATCCGACTGGCAGAATGACCAAAGAAGAATACAGGAAAGACCGCAGGACTCGACAACTTTTTCAGCCGCTATTTGTGTGCCGCGCGGCTCGCCGGTGTGGGATCGAAGGATGACGCGATCTCCTCGGGCAGGCGACGCACCAGCGCGCTGCGCACTAGCCAAGCCAGCGTTTCAATGGTGAAATTTCGGGCGTAATGCTCGGTTCGGCCTGACGGCCATTCGTGTGTGGGGATATGGCGAACCAGCACTGCATGCTCATCGGCAAATAGCTCGAAGCGCGGCGGGTGGTGCGTCAGCCAGCGTATATATTCCGCGGTGCGACGCATCAGGCTGTCTGGCGCGCTAACGAGCCGGCGATGAAAGCGGCCACCGAGAGGCTCGACAAAACAGAACGCCAAAAATTCCGGCGGAGTGACTTTGAGAAAAGGAAGCCCGCGAGCGTCCAGCAGATAACCGATGAAAAATCCTGCTGATGCCCTTGCCGAGGCGGCCAGCCGGGCGTTTTTGCCGGATGGCGGCGAAGCAGCAGACGACTGCGCAAGGAAGCGATAGCCTAAAACAGACTTGCTGCGTTCAAAGTGCGGCGCATAGCCGCGAAGATAGGGTTCAGCCAGAGAAGGAACCCAATCGCAATTCCACTCGGCTGAACGAACGTCCGAACGACCCCCGGAACGAGCCAAAGACTGCCCGCGCCGGGCATTCGCTTTTGCAAGTTGGGGCTTCAACTAACTTAGCGTCCCTCGAAGGGATAGCCGTTCGCGCTGATCACGGCTTCGGCGACCGTGCGGCGCAGCCCGATGGTGTCTGCCGGTTCGCGCTTGACCATGCGGCGCAGGACGGCCAACTGGGTGCGCAGCATATCGCCCTCAACCGAAGCCGCGAGCGCCGTGCGGGCGCTGGCTTCGACTCGCGCTGCGCCATCCTGCAGCAGGACTCGCGCCGCGGCGGCAACGGCACCGGAGGAATCCTTGCCGCGCGCCGCCACGGCTTTCTCGGCGCGCACCAGCGCGGATTCCATGGGATAGATCTCCAGGACGATATCGGCCAGCGCGCTGATGATCTCCTGCTGATCAGCGAGGCGGTCACAATATTTCTGAAGGGCGGCACCCGCGGCGAGCAAAAATACCTTCTTGGCTCCCTGAACGATGCGGCTCTCTTCCGCCCACTGGCCGTCGGATGAACCTTCCACTGGCGCGCCACTGAGGATTTCCTCCTGAAGTTTCGCGCCCGCAGCCATCAAGGGAAGCGTGCCGGCGACCGCCCGCTTCATCAGCATCTGGATGATGAGCATGCGGTTGATTTCGTTGGTGCCCTCGAAGATGCGGTTCACGCGCGAATCGCGGTAACCCCGCGCGACGGGATAGTCTTCGTGGAAGCCGTAGCCGCCATAGATTTGCACGGCTTCGTCCACGGTGTAGTCAAGAACTTCACTGCCGAATACTTTGGCGATGGAACATTCGACGGCGTATTCCTCGAGGACCTTCATCGTGTGCGCGGCCTTGTTCCCGCCGGTCGCGGTGGCCTTCATCGCTTGATCAATGATGCCCGCCGTTCGATAGATCATGGATTCCAAGGCAAAAGTCCGAATGGCGATCTCCGCTAGCTTGGCCCGCACCAGGCCGAAGTCGCTGATGGGATGACCGAAAGCCGTGCGCTCTTTGGAGTAACGCGCGGCGGACTCGAGTTCGGTTTTGGAGAAACCCAGGCAGGAGGCGCCGAGCGTAAAGCGGCCGACGTTGAGAATGTTGAAGGCAACGATGTGACCACGGCCGATTTCGTGCAGCAGGTTTTCGCGAGGCACGTGGCAATTCTCGAAGAAGATCGGCGTGGTGGAACTGCCGCGCAAGCCCATTTTCTTTTCCTCCGCGCCGACGGAAAATCCGGGGAAGCCGCGCTCGACAATAAAAGAGGAGAACTTTTCGCCATCGACTTTTGCGAAAACGGTGAAAACGTCAGCGAATCCGCCGTTGGTGATCCACATCTTCTGGCCGTTCAGGATCCAATGGCGGCCGTCCGGAGAGAGCACGGCGCGGGTGCGGGAATTCTGCGCGTCAGAGCCGGCCTGGGGTTCGGAGAGACAGTAAGAGGCCAGCCATTCGCCAGTGGCGAGTTTGGGCAGATATTTTTTCTTCTGCTCCTCGGTGCCGAAATAAACGATGGGCAGCGTGCCGATTCCTGAATGCGCGCCAACACTGACACTGAACGAGCCGTAGGAGGAAATTTTTTCGGAGAGCACGGTTGAGGAGATGCGGTCGAGGCCCGAGCCGCCATACTCTTCCGGCACGCCGCCACCAAGCAGCCCGATCTCTCCGGCTTTTTTCATCAGCTGGGCCATCACGCCTTCCTTGTGCTGCTCGAGCTCGGAGATAAGGGGAGTGACTTCCTTGGTGACAAATTCCTCGGCTGCCTGGCCGACCAGCCGCTGATCGTCGGTCAGTTCCGCGGGAGTGAAGACGTCTTCCGCGCGCGGAGATTCGAGGAGGAAGCCGCCTCCGGGTGCGAGGATTCCGGGTGTCGCCGTAGTAGCCATATCCCCTCCAAAATATTTACGAAAGGCGCTCGAAAATGCCCGCGGCGCCCATGCCGCCGCCGATGCACATGGTAACCATGCCATAACGCGCCTTGCGGCGCTCGAGTTCGCGCAAAATTGTGGCGGTCAGCTTCGCGCCGGTGCAGCCGAGCGGATGGCCGAGAGCAATGGCGCCGCCATTAGGATTGACGCGGGCTGGGTCGAGACCGGCGAGGCGAATTACGGAAAGCGATTGCGCGGCGAAGGCCTCGTTCAGCTCGATGACATCGATCTGCTCGAGCTTCAGGCCGGCCAGGCGCAGCGCCTTGGGAATCGCGAACACCGGACCGACTCCCATCTCTTCCGGCGCGCAACCAGCCGTGGCGAAAGACACAAATCGCGCGAGAGGCTTCACTCCCAAGGCGCGGGCGCGGTCAGCGCTCATAACAACCGAGATCGCGGCGCCATCGCTCATCTGCGAGCTATTCCCGGCCGTGACGGTTCCATGCGCATGAAAGGCGGGCTTGAGCCGAGCGAGCGCATCGAGCGAGCTATCTGCACGAGGACCTTCGTCCGTATCGAAGATTTTGGTGGCCGTCTTGGCGCGGCCGCCGCGACCGTCGCCATTGGAAACGATTGTGCTTCGCACTTCGACGGGCACAATTTCATCCTTGAATTTTCCCGCCGCGATTGCGGCCAGAGCCTTTTGGTGGCTGCAATAGGAAAACTCGTCGGCTCTCTCGCGTGCGATTCCATATTTGCGGGCCAGATTTTCGGCAGTGAGGCCCATGCCCAAGTAGGTGTCCGGATGATGATCCATCAACCAGGGATTCGGGGAAGTTTTGTTGCCGCCCATGGGCACCATGCTCATCGATTCCGCGCCGCCGGCGATGACGACTTCGGCGTTGCCGAGCATGATACGCTCCGCGGCCATAGCTATAGCCTGCAGGCCGGAAGAACAGAAGCGATTTATGGTGATGGCGGAACACTCGACGGGCAGACCGGCGCGCAAAGAGGCGATGCGCGCGATATTCATACCCTGCTCGCCTTCGGGCATGGCGCAGCCCAGGACGACGTCTTCTATCTCCTTGGGATCAAGCCCAGGCACCTGCTGAATGGCGCTATTGATGGCCACAGCGGCCAGGTCGTCGGGGCGGGTGGCGTGAAGGGTGCCCTTATAGGCTTTGCCGACAGCGGTGCGTACAGAACTGGCGATTACGGCTTCTTTCATGGCTCAACTCCTACCCTGCTGAGTCCTTAGATGCAGCGGGTACCCCCTCCGCCTTTTCTTGTAAGTGCGCATTCTAAGGGATTTTAAGCAGCACATTTTCAATAGATTATGCAAATGTTTAAAATACACAGCTTGGAGCCAACCATAATCCGTGTCCCCGGGGGCCAATCCCAACGGCTCCCAAGGTCGGCTCAGGGCCCCGTGCGCTCGCGGAAATCTCCGGTCTCATGGCCGCCGTTCTTCCCGCCCATGGCCAGCGCCCGCGCCGGCATACGTCAGACACCTCCGCTCCACGCGAGCATTG
>QHYQ01000220.1 GCA_003224175.1 Acidobacteriota bacterium | reverse complement strand
ACTTTTATGTTGAAGTTGAAACCCGCCTAGTTCGAAAAGCGTAATCCGGCATCCACGCCATGTCAATCTTTCAATTCAATTGGAAGAGCCTACGCACATCGTATCCCCCTGGCGAGATTGAAATGCGTGAGCGAGAAGCGGCGTGGGGAGCTGGACCGTGACGCCGATGTGGGAGGCATCATGTCGTTTCCAATCGAGGTTGGTGAAGTCACTTGGCGGTTTGTCGACCACTCGGAAGCTATTCTCGGACCGGCCTATACCGGCCCACCGCATCGCAAGTCGGATAAGTCCCGAGAAGTCCCGTTCTCGGAAGTTGGCCAGCCGGAAATCCCGCTATCCCCGTCGCTATTGGAGCTAAACAGCAGAATTTATCGCGCCCGCCATCAACCATGCGACCGCTAGTATTGCCGCTGCAATCGCTGCAATCCATCTGCGTCTGATTGCAAAATAGAGCCCGAGCACAGTGGCCACAAGGATGTTGACACCGATCGTCGTAAAGAGCCGATGACTATAGTCGAGTCCCAGAAGAATCAATTTCAGACTACGAACAGCACCTGACAAGAACAAAAGAGCACTGAGAGTCAAAACTAGAAGCTCGATGGGACGTCTATTGCTACTGATCCACGCTACAGCCAGTAGCGGCAATGGCAGTATCAGGCCGGCATAGATTAAGGCACCAACGACGAGATAACCCAAGGACTTCCCTCTGAGCGCTAGAGGTGATTCTACCTAGTTTGTTTTTTTGAATATCGCTGGCCAAGTCCTGACAAGTCCCCGGTTTTCGGAATGTGGGATTTCGGGAGACGGCCAGTTTCGAAATCTGGATTACCGGAGCGCGGAGAGGACGATGTTTATCCGGGGCAAAGTTGGGCGAAAACACGGCTATCCCATAGACGCCGCGGGTAATCCTGGAGTTCAGCACCCAACCCGTAAGGCCAGTATCGGTTTGCACCTGAACCCATTGTTTCTTGGTGCAATCCCACGTGTCCTTGGCACGGCAACCGGTCCACCGGAAACTGGCCTCACATACCGATAATCCCGAGCAACGGAGCCAACAACGCTGGCTTTCGGTGGATATTTCACATGGGCTTGAATACGGAAGGAACCACGAAAAGCGCTACCTCCCTGCAGGGTTCACCCCAAAAATTTGGGAACAACTTGGGAACAAAACCACTGGTCGGACGGAGGTTTGGGAGGGTTCGACTCCTACAAAGGCAATCGAATCATCAAGGATTTGGCGGAAGCGTGTGGGAGTCGAACCCATACATCATGTCATAAGTCCCGTTGATTCTGTTGCCCTTACTCCCCATGATGGTCGATTTAGGCGCGCCTGGACGGGTGTTTTGCGCCCCAATTGCGCCCAATTCCGCTCGTCATGGCGCGAGCGGTTGGACCCGCGCGGTTTGGCAGCTGGGTGGGGCTGCCTCGATGGGCACCGGCATTTGGTCCATGCACTCATCGGGATGCTGGCATTCATCCTTCGCCAGATGGCACAACGGTTGTTGGGTTGAAAAGGTTTCCCGCGAACTAGCCCCGTTCTTGCGGGCCTCTGGGACGGCGAAGCCAAATGCCTAAGTCCAGTATTCCCGTCAGATGAAGAAACGGACGGAATTTTTGCGCAGCACAGGAGCCGAGGCTTTCGCATTTGTCGCGGTTTCCTGATACCTGCGATCTAGGAAGCGCAGCCGCAGCGCGAAATTGCCCGAATCGACGCTCGTCGTCGTTGGAACCCTCGGCGTTGCCGACGCCCAGCCCTCCCCTCTTTGCAGCGAGTCGCTGAAACACTCGCCGGAAGAAATCAAAAACTGACCCGAATCCCGAACTCCATCGTGCGCGGGAGGGTACCCTCGGTGCTAAGATGGCCAAAACTCGCTGGGCTTTGCAACGAGAGTATTGGATCCAAAAGTTGGTTGTGGTTCAGAACATTCACAAAGTTGGCCGAGGCATCCGCGCTGAACCGCTCCGTGACCCGGAAGTTCTTCTTGATGCCAAGATTCATGTTCCAGTATGGCAGGCCACGGAATTGGCCTAAGCCGCCGCTTCTGTTGTCGATACCTAAAATGGGCGGGCGAAGCGTGTTAAACACGGCCGAGGGATTTGCGAAAATGTTGGCGGTGCCGTCGGCGAGGTAATGAACTGAGGCTCCTCCCGTATACTTGGTGGTCTGCAAGCAGTTCGCATCCGTGTTAATGAATATGTTATCTGCGGCACCGAACTCCTGTGCGCCGCTGTATCCCTCGAAAGGAACACCCGAGTTGTCGACACAGAATAGCGGAGCCCCGCTACCCGCGGTGAAGATGGGGGAGAAGGTCCAGCCCCCCAAAACGTGTCCCAGGAGACCTCGCTGGCTCTGATAAAATGGCGGTTGGTAAACCAGGAACATGGTATCAACGAACTTGCGATCGAAGACCTGGGGACCGTACTGTCTGTCGATGTCGAAAGGATCAACAGCGGTTAGGCCGCTGGTGGCTTGAATGTAAGATCCCGTCCCAAGCGCCTTGCTCCATGTGAAGTTATTCTGCAGGGTAACGCCGTGCCAATCGTTCATCCTGAACGTGACAAAGGCACCGTTGTAATTGCCGTGCCCTAAACTGGTACTCGGGGTGACATTGCTTGAGATTTGAGCGTTAGGGCCAGTGTTCATCATGCTGAAGGGGAAATTGAAACCGGGTGCCGTGCTGCCGTTGTCCAGGTCAGACCACAGGGTCCAAACGTTTTGGCTCTTGAAATTGACGAATTCTTTGCTGACAACCGTGGCGGTGCAATTCCCGGGGGTGCAATAGCCGGTGCCAGCAAGGGCCGTCTCGAAGAACGGCTGGGGAGCAACCATCGTTGTGGCAGCGGTGGCGGCTTGGCACATGGCCTGCGAAGTCGCACAGCCCATTGCTCTCTCGACAGCCGCATAGGCCGATGCGAACGTCTGCCCGCCCAGTGTCATCATGTAGGGCACTGTATTAATATTGATGTTCAGCAATTCATTGTGAATCCAGCGGCTGATGACGCCCACTTCCGCAGACATCTTGCCTGAGATCTGGTGCTGAATGGTGAAGTCGAACGAATCGACCGAGCTCGGCCGGAAATGCGGATCAAGGGGTGAAGCGCCGTTCGCCTCAGCGTTTCCGCCGATGCCAGGGAAAAACGGCTGAGGCAAAGTGGGCTGGGCAGCGGGAAGTGGGACCGTCGTGCCGTCAGTACCAATGCGAAAGGCGGTATTCGCGTTAGGTTTGGCGGTGGGGTCGCAAGAAGGGGTGTTTAAGATATTCGAGCAACTTACGGCCTGGATAATCCCGGGGCTTAAAAGCGGCGTAAGCACCAGGTTGACGCCATTTACCCTGCCATAGATGCGACCATAGCCGCCGCGGAACACCGTGCGCTTGCCCCCAAGGGTAGGACCCAAGTCAGGGTTCCAGGCGACCGCTATACGTGGGCTAAACCCATGGTAGAAGGGGTCGAAGGGATACTTCGGGTGTCCGGTGACATTGGGTAAAAGCGCGAAGCCAATCTGCGGATTGAACACCTGGCCGTTGAGTGCTGCGCCTTGGCGCTGCGCCAGGTACGAGGCGGTATCGATCGGCTGTCCTTTTGCATCGACGAGCACGACTTGCTTTCCGGTGGCCTCCACGGGCGGCATCTCCAGCGTCCATCCCAACCCGTACGTCACCGTGAGAGACGGCTTCATGTGCCAGGTATCGTTGAAGTAAAAGTTGTAGTAGGGGATTGTAGTCTTGTCGAATGCTGCTGTGAGCGGCGGATTCAGCGCCAAGTTGTTCCCCGAGCGAATGTATGCCTGTTGGGCGTCGGTTACGATTCCGAGCACCGCAGCGGCTTCGCGGGCAAGGGTCGGATTGGCCTGTATTGTGGGGCTGATGAGGCTCAGGTTTACGTTGCCTGAGCCGGAGGAATCTCCGAGTTGGTACACGGGGTAATAATTGATGCCTACGCCGTTGTCCGTACGCTGGTGGTAGTTCCAGTTGTGCTGATACTGGCCTCCGAACTGCATCAGGTGGCTGCCCTTCAGCATGGAAACGTCGTCGCGGAAGAAATGATCTTTCCCATCCCAGAAGCGCGTGCGTGTCTGCTGGGTGTTAACGTTATATGGCGTGAGTGCCTCGAGGTGCCCTGCCGACTCACCAAAGGGCTCGAGCGCGCCGGCCGGGGCAGGGAGGCCAGAAAACGGTTGCGCCGGGTCCCCACTCGACGCCCACTGCCACCAGTTGCGGAGAAAGCTGTAACGGAAGTCGTTTGTAACGTGGGCGCTGATGTTGGTGGTCATTCCTACCACTAAATACCACGGTACTTGCGGACGGTTGCTGGTGGACTTGGGCGTGCCTAAGGTGTCGCCGCTCAGAGCACCCCCAATGTCAACTTGGGAATCGGTAGCGTTTTCCAAGTGGTAGTAGCGGTAGCTGGACATAAAGTGCCATTGGGGGCCAAAATCGTGGTCAATGCGTACTACTCCAAAGTTGTCATTCTGTGGAATAGACAGATTCGCTCTGTACAAGAGTGTGTTAACGCCATCGCAATACCCGTCGCCAGAAAAAGGGCCGCATTGCCCGGGTATCCCCGCCGGCATGTACGTGTTCCACATCTGCTGCACATAGGGATTAATCCCGATATGGCGCGGATCCATAGCTTTGAGGTCGCAGCGCCCGTTGGCATCGCAGCCGGGCTGGCCTGCGAGACTGGGGTCTGTTAGGAACCCATTGCGCATGTCAGCGCTCGGGACCAATCTGTTAAATGTCTCTGAATTGGGATAACGCGCGCCCTGGTAGTTTGCAAAAATGTAGGTCTTTCCGCCAAGGATGTCTTTGGGAATAAGTGGTCCGCCCGCCGCAGCGCCGAACCAGCTTCGATGCCAATCCGGAACGGGTGTTCCCGTCTGGTTGTTCTCCCAAGTGTTTCCAGAGAAGTTGTTGTCCAGATAGTATTCGTAGACCGTGCCATGCCAGGAGTTAGTGCCGCGCTTGGTGACAAGTGACACCTCCATTCCGGAAGAGTTATTGAAGTCAGCGGTCTGATTGGCAGTGGCAACCTTAAACTCTTCCACGCTGTCGACCGGCGTCGGCATCACGCCGGAGGGCTGGCCGCCGTTCAACCCAACGCTTCGGCTTGTTATTGGATTGTTCTGGTTAGAGAACAAGCCGCCGGTGGGATCATCACCAAAAGCCCCATTATAGACACCCCCACTGCCGTCCATATCATTGCTATTGTTACCCCCATCGAGCATGAAAACGGCTTGATCTACTACCGTGCCGGCCACACTGCCGTCAGGGCTCACCCCTGGTTGCAAAGTGACGAACGTGCTGACGTCTTGGCCAAGACTCGGCAAGTTCTGCAAAGCCGTGCTGGTGAAAGTGTTGCCGATCGTAGAATTCGTCACCTGCAATTCGGAGCTTGTGGCAATGACTTCCACCGTCTGAGAAACAGTGCCCAGCTCCATGGCAACGTCAACGGTGAGCGTCGTTCCGACGTTCACAGTCAGACTGCTGACTTTTGCCACGCGGAATCCCTCCCTGGTGGTGGTCATGCTGTAAGTTCCTGGTGGAACGTTCGGGAAGAGATATCGTCCGGCTTCGTTGCTTGTGGCGGTTCGTTGGGCGTTCGTCGAAGCATCGGTCAAAGTAACCTGCGCGCCGACCACGACCGCGCCCGACGGGTCAGTGACCGTTCCGGTCACACTCCCCGTTCCCGCCATCTGCCCCAT
>QHYQ01000256.1 GCA_003224175.1 Acidobacteriota bacterium | reverse complement strand
TGAACTATGGAGGCCGCGCGGAATTGGTGGACGCCTTCAACGCCATCTTCGATCGCTTCCGCAAGAAGGCCGTCAATGGCAATGGCGCCCTGGCGAATTTTCGGGTGGACGAGGAGACCATCGCCGAGAACCTCTATACCGCAGGCCTGCCCGATCCCGATCTGCTCATCCGCACCAGCGGCGAACTGCGCATCAGCAACTTCCTGCTGTGGCAGATCGCCTACGCGGAGATTTACGTCACCGAGACGCTTTGGCCCGATTTTCGGCGTGTGGAACTTTACGCGGCGCTGGCAGATTATCAGAAGCGCGAACGGCGCTATGGCGGTTTGGCTGCGGAACGCCCGGAAGTTCCGGCCCTGCAGCCGGAATGAGTCTCCCCAATAAGCAGATCTGGACACGGGTGAATTCCGGCGCGAGCTCCGGCACGGCGGCTCGCATTGTGACCGCGGCAATTTTGATCCCCGGCGTGGTCGCGTTGGTTTGGTGGGGATCGACGGCACTGGTGGCGGCGCTTGGCGGTCTGTTTGCGCTGCTGGCTCTCCGTGAATTTTTCTCGCTGGGCGCGCGTCTGAATCTTCAGGCTTATCGCTGGTGGACCAGCCTTTGCGCCCTGTGGATTTTTTTTCAGCAGTGGTCTGTGAGCGCGGCACAATCGTACCAGGTCGGCCGTAACCTGCGGCTCACGCGGTCTCCTGCCATCGTTCCGGAATTGCCACTCGAATTAGTGTTCTTCGTTTTTCTGCTTGGTTGCGTGGCGACGGTGTTCGCCTCGCAGCGGCCCCTCGCGGATGCCTTGGGAGATATCGGGATTAGCTCGGCCGGCCTGGTGTTCATCGTTTTGCCGTTGAGCGCGGTGGTGCGGATTCATGCGCTGGACATAATCGGCCCGAAACTTCTGCTTTTTGCTCTGGTGCTGGTTTGGGTGGGGGACACGCTGGCCTATTTTGTGGGGCGCTCGTTGGGGCGCATGCCTATGGCGGCGCAGTTGAGTCCCAAGAAAACGTGGGAAGGTGCGGCGGCGAATCTGCTTGGTTCGGCACTCGTGGGAGTAGCGTTTTACCGCTGGCTCAATATCGACGCGTTCCAGGCGGTCGTGATGGCTTGCCTGGCGAACGTCGCGGGGCAGGCTGGCGACGCTTCAGGTAGTGGAATCGCTGCCGGAGCGCTTTCGCGCAGTGGCGCTGGCTGCCGGCGGGAATCTGGAAGAACTCGCCGGGCAAATCGCGCGGCACCGGCCGCAGCTTGTTTCCGTCAGCGATGCTGCAAAAGCAGCGGAACTGCGGGAGCGGCTGGGTCCATCGGCGAACGGCCGTCAGGACTCGCCGGAGATCCAGCACGGGCGCGAGGGCTTGCTGAGCGTCGCCACGCATCCCGATGCCGCCGTAGTTGTATCCGCGGCGGTTGGCGTGGTCGGGCTAGAAGCGACGTATGCCGCCGTTCAGGCAGGCAAGCGCGTGGCGCTATCGAATAAGGAAGTGCTGGTCGCGGCGGGCGCCCTGGTGATGGCCGCGGCCAAAGCCAAGGGCGTCGAACTCTTGCCTGTGGATAGCGAGCACAATGCCATCCATCAGTGCCTGCGCGCGGGGCGGCAGTGCGAGGTGCGCCGACTGATCCTTACGGCTTCCGGCGGGCCCTTCCTCCGCACACCCATGGCGCAGATGGCCCAGGCCGCTCCCGAGCAAGCCCTGGCGCACCCGAACTGGCGCATGGGCAGGCGCATCACCGTGGATTCCGCCACGCTGGTCAACAAAGGCTTCGAGGTGATCGAGGCCCACTGGCTCTTTGGCGTTGATCCTAAGCGCATCGACGTCATCATTCATCCGCAGTCGACGATTCATTCCATGGTCGAATACGTGGACGGTTCCATCCTGGCACAACTCGGCCCAACCGACATGCGCATGCCCATCCGTTATGCGTTAACCTATCCGGAGAGGGAGGGGGCCAACGGAGTGGAACTCAATTGGGATGCAATGCGCCGCCTGGACTTCCAAAAAGTACCGCCGCGAAAGTTTCCCTGTTTGCGGCTGGCGCGCCGGGCGCTGCAGGAGGGCGGGGCGCAAACCTGCGCCCTGAATGCGGCGGATGAAGTCGCCGTGGAGGCGTTCCTGGAGCGCCGCTTGCCATTTCCGGGAATCGCGCGGGTGATCGAAGGCGTGCTCGACCGTATGCCCAAAGTCGCGCTGGGTTCGATTGACGACGTGTTGGCGGCTGATGGAGAGGCGCGTCGGCTGGCGCGGCAGGAAATCGAGGCGCGGGCCGAATCGGCTCAAAGCGCGACCGTGGGCGATTCCGAGGTCGATCGGGTAGAATAGGGAACTGAGGAATTTTTGCCGTGCTGACGGGAATCATAGCTGTAGCGATTGGGCTGGGCGTGATGGTTTTGGTCCACGAATGGGGCCACTTCGTCATTGCCCGGCTTTTTGGCGTGCGCGTGGAAGTATTCTCGATTGGCTTCGGGCCGCGCCTGTTGGGAGTGAAGCGCGGGCCGACCGATTATCGGATCAGTGCGCTGCCGCTGGGCGGATACGTGCGTATGGCCGGCGACAATCCCGCGGAAGAGCGGCGCGGCGATCCCGATGAGTTCCTTTCCAAGCCCCGCTGGCAGCGTGTACTGATCGCGCTGGCCGGCCCGACCACCAATTTCCTGATGGCCGTCGTGCTTACCGCTGCTCTCTTCGTGCGCGGCGGCGAGCAGCCTTCGTATGCCGATAAGCCCGTCGTCGTCGCCGGCGTAGTGAAGGATTCTCCCGCGCAAAAAGCCGGCATCCAGGCCGGCGACAAGGTTGTGTCGTTCGCGGGAGTCAAGGATCCCACGTGGGAGCGCTTGGTCCTGGAGTTGGGTCTTTCCGCTCCCGGACACTCCGAACCGGTCACGATCGAACGCGATGGTCGGCTGATCACCACGAGCGTGCAGAGCGAGCCTCAACCCTTCGCTGTAGTCGGTTATCCCGCAGAACCGGTGATCGTCGGATCGGTGACTCACGGTTCGCCGGCCGAGAGCGCCGGTTTGATGGAAAGCGATGTCATCGTCGCCGCCAATGGCGAGCATTTGACCGCGCCGTTGCAACTCTCCGAAATCGTGAAGCAAAACGGCGGGAACCCCATGACTCTGGACATCCTGCGTGATGGCCAGCCGAAAATGCTTGAACTGCGGCCTACGTGGAAAGATCCGGGAGACGGCACGCCGCGCTGGCAGATTGGCATCACCTTCCGGTTCGAGACCTCCCCGCGGCGCTATTCGCTGCCGCAGGCGACTTTGAAGGCGACGCAATTCCATATTGTTCTCGCCAACAAATTGGTTTACCTCGTCGGCGAACTCTTCACCGGCAAGGTTTCGCTCAAGCAGGTGCAGGGTCCGCTGGGAATCGTTCAGGAATCGAGCCGCGCGGCCAAACGGGGCTTCGGCGACCTGGTGAGTTTGATGGCACTGGTGAGTTTGAATCTGGCGATCCTGAACTTGCTGCCCATTCCCATTCTCGATGGCGGGCATATCCTGATGCTGGGCATCGAAGGCCTGATGCGCCGCGATCTCAGCCTGAAGATCAAGGAACGCTTCGTAACCGTGGGTATGGTTTTCCTGCTGCTGGTCTTCCTGATCGTCATGTATAACGATGTGCTCCGGCTTTTCCCCAGCCACTGATCGTCATGGCTTCTTCGAATCAAACGCGCAAGGCCCCAGACAAGGGGCGGTCCTTAGACGCTGCCTCTTCAGGGGCCCGGGCGCGCGAGAATGATCATCGCCGCGTCTCAGCAGGAGAGCGGCTGAACGTCTATGCCGAGCCTGGAAAATTGCGCACCGCGCTTGCGCGGCGCGGCGTGCGGCTCACGCGCCAGCGATGCGTTTTGCTCGACATCATGGATCAGGCCGAGCAGCACCTGACCGCCGACTCTATCTTGGAGCGCGCCCAGAAGATCGATCCGCGAGTGCATCGCGTGACCGTCTATCGCACGCTCGAAATGCTGAAGAGCCACGGCCTGCTCGACGAACTCGATCTGCTGCACATCCACGGCCATCGCCACTATTACGAAAGCCACGGCCCGCGCGACCATATTCACGTGGCGTGCCTGCGCTGCGGCAAAGTGCGTGAAGTGGAGAGCGATCTTTTCGAGCAACTGAAGCGCCAGGTGGAGCGCGATACCGGCATCGGCATCACCGTGGCCCGCGTGGAGATCGGCGGCTACTGCGCCGACTGCCGCCCGAAAGCCGCGACCTAAAGGGGGCATTGATGCGGCTGAGGGTGCTCGCTCTGCGGTCAATAGGCTTCTTCCAGCTTACCTTCGCCTGCGCCGCCTTCGCAGCACCGCCAGATGCATAGTCTCTCGCAGGATTTACAGCACGAAATTTCAGCGAAATATCCCGCATCGAAGCTCGTCAGATTGTCGGACCTCGAGGAATATGATCGGAAACTATTTCGAAAAGATCATGGCAATAGCTGTCCGGGCCTCGTAAACGTTGATTTCTATGGCGATCAGAAAGAGACGCTGGCTTTGGTTTTGACCACAGGAGAAGGCGCTAATCAGAAGGCAGAGCTCATTGTCGCCCGCAAACTCGGACAGAGCTGGCAAACTGCGCTCTTGGATACGGCAGGATTGTCCGTACCGGTTGTCTGGCGCCAAAAGCCAGGTACCTATAAAGACATTGAGAACGGCAAGACGATTCGCGCTACGAAACCTGTGATTGTTTTCTGCGGTTACGGGGGCTGGGCGATTGTCTACGCGTGGACAGGAAAAGGCGTAGACAAGGTTTGGCTCGCCGACTGACCTTGTAAAACGGCGCTAGCCATTAGGAGCGGACCGGTTGGGTGGGGGCGGCGTCCCGGCGGTGGAAGTAATCGCGCACCTCACGCAGGTCGGCGGCAATTTGCGCGCGAAGTTCGGCCGGGCCGCTGAATTTTCGCTCGTCCCGCAGCCGTTCCCAGAAGCGCACCTCGAGCCGTCCCTGCGTTAATTCCCGCGAGAAATCGAACAGGTGGCTTTCCACGCCGAGTAGCGTGCCGTCGAAGGTCGGCCGGAAACCGACGTTAGTGGCAGAGCGATAAAGACGTCCCTCGACGCGCGTTTCGGTTGCATAGACGCCCACTCTCGGCAGCAGTTCCTGTTCCGGAGCGAGATTCAGCGTGGGGAAGAGCACGGTGGCGCCTCGCCCCGCGCCGCGGATAATCTCTCCCGTGAGGGCAAACGGGCGGCCGAGAAGGCGTGCGGCGTAGGCCACGCGGCCCTCTGCAATCGCGGTGCGAACGCCGGTGCTGGAGACGAACTCGCCGTCAATCACCACCGGTTCGACGATCTGCACCGAGAATCCCAACCGCCGCCCCAATTCCGTGAGAATTTCGACGGTCCCCTCCTGGCGATGACCAAAGCGAAAATTCTCGCCCACCAGCACCGCCGCGGTTTTCAACTCCTGCACCAACACGCCGCGAACAAATTCCTCGGGGCTGAGAGCGGCGAGAGCGCGATCAAAGCGCAAGACCAGCGCGGCTTCGAGCCCCATGGCGGCGAGCTGCTCCATTCTTTGGTTCATCGTTTCCACCAAGGGCGGCGCCTTGCCCGGGCGCAGCACTTTGAGCGGATGCGGATCGAAGGTGATCACGCTCGAGATGCCTTGCTTTGCTTCGGCTTGCTCTATCACCTGGCCGAGGATTTTTTGATGTCCCAGGTGCAGGCCATCGAAATTGCCGACGGAAAGCACGGCGCGCGTTCCGGAAGCGCCGTAGCGCGCCGCCCACTCCGCCGTCGAACGCAGCACGGCGAGCCCGCTCACGCCGCTACCTCGAAGCTGAGGCCGTCGTAGGCCAATTGCACGTGCGGAAAACCCAGGCGCACCAGGCGCTCGTTCGTTTCCCGGTGAGACAAATCGTGGGCGATGTGTGTAAACCAGGCGCGGCGCGGTCGAAGGCGCGTTACCAGCTCGAGGGCCTGCTCCACGGTCTGGTGCATGGGGTGCGGCACATCGCGCAGCGCGTCCAGCACCAATTCTTCTGTGCTCGCCAGCAGCGGCATGGATTCCTCGGGAATACGGCTGAAGTCGGTGAGGTACGCAAGGCCTCCCACGCGAAAGCCCAGCACGGGCATATCCCCGTGTTCGGCGGGGATGGGCTTCCACCGAGTGCCCAGCAGCTCGAACGGACCCTCGATTACGTGCGGGGTCACCTCCGGAATTGTGCTCGGCGCGGGCTTCCCGTCAAACACGTAGGCGAAAGTCCGCCGCAAGATCTCCAGCGTTTCTTTCGAGGCATAGATCGGCACCGCCGATTTCTGGCGCAGATTGAAGGGGCGAATATCGTCGAATCCCAAGATATGGTCGGCGTGTCCGTGCGTAAAAACGATGGCATCGAGGCTTTCGAGTTTCTGGCGCAAGGCCTGAAAGCGGAAGTCCGGCGTGGTATCGATGACGACGTGATGGTCCGCGCGGGAAACCAGAACGGAAGGCCGCGTACGATTGTCATGCGGATCTTGCGAAAGGCACACCCGGCAATGGCAGCCGAGACTGGGAACGCCCATGGACGTGCCTGAACCGAGCACGGTCACGCGCACCACAGGAGCATTTTTCGTCGCGCAGGGGAGAGACACCGGAACCGCTTTCGCTACGGGCGGGCCTTGGCCTTTTCTTGCATCGCTTTTGCCGCCGCCTTGGTCATTTCCATGTAAGAGAGTTTCAGGCTGCCGAGGACGTCGAGCAGCAGCTTTTCATCTTCGGAAGCCAGGTTGCCGCGGCTGGCTTCGCGCAGACCGTCCAGCATGTCGATGAGTTCGCGGGCGCCTTCCAGATCGAGCATGGCCTCGCCGCTGCGCGGATCGGGGTAAGCGCCCAGCAGCATGGCCGCATTCTGCGCCACAAAATTGATGAGCAGCTGGATTCCGCGAGAAGGCTTGGGCAGCTCGGCTTCGGTCGCGGCTG
>QHYQ01000255.1 GCA_003224175.1 Acidobacteriota bacterium | reverse complement strand
TCGGCACCGCACCGAGCTATCCTGCTCCCGGCATTGACAGCAAAGTAGTTAGCTGCGGCGGGCACGCAATTTTTGGGAAAAGTCTCCGCTATTGCGAAAGACAGGCTAGGCTACAAATAAAAGCGAACCGAAGAACGGGGTTTCGCGCGAATGGTCGTCTCCAATGTCGCTGCGGCGGGCGGCCCGCCATGTTGAGCGGCGAAAGCTCATCCTGTTGGTAGACTTTCGCCGCCTACGCGACGGCCTGCGGCAGCAAGGTAGAGTTGCGCGAAAAGAAAGGCTGCCGCGCTGAAGGCCGTTGATGAGGCGCACACCCGCTACGTTTAGACTTTGGCGACGGCGGCAGCGCTTGGAGGCGTCCGGCGCTACTTCTTCTCCTTCGTCTCGACGCCGCTGGCGGGATCGCCGTAGTCTTTGTAGTACTGTTCCATCTCCGAGGGGATGCACATCATTTCGACGACGTCGTAATCGGGCGATTGCAGCCGCATGGGGAATTTGTTCACGGCCACCCAGGGCTTGGTATACATCTTTGGGTCATCAATCGTTACGGTTAACTCCAGGCGGTCCTGGTCTGCGCGATGAAAGCGTTCTTCCACATGCATGGCATCGCTGGCCGGCCGGCCCGTTTCGTCCAGCCAGACCTTTTCCGTGCCCTCGGTGCCGATCGTGTCGACGACGAGCGTCGTGTCGTCCGCCCACTTGCCCACCGAATATCCATAGTATCGGGGCTGGGGAATCTCCTTGGGCAGCTCGCGTCCGTCGGTCCAAATCACGCGCCATCTTTTTTCAAATTCGTACAGGATCACCACTTTGCGATCGTCTTGGAGGATCTGCGTATGCCGGATTTGGTAGAAATCGGCACGCGGAAATCCTAAGGGATCGCACTTGTTTCTTGGATCGTTACTCAGCGATTCGAGAACTCTTTCGTATCCCTCCAGAGGCTTATGGGCATGCTGTTCCTGCAAACCCAGCGGACTGTAAGGCGGATTATGTTCGGGGGCGCCGTCATACTGCATATCGTGCGGGCCATTGGCCTGAATTCCATCGCCCGGGCTCCTGGCAGGCTCCCAGGTGCCCGAAATGTTGTGGCGGGGCGCGGGGCCGAGTTTCTCGCCAGGCTTCAAGGCATCGGTTACCGGCCGGCCCCAGCCGTCGAGAAGCACCGGGCCGGAAGCGGGACCCTGCTGATCGTTTTTCGATCCAGCTCCACCAGCGGCTTGCGATGCTGCTTTATTCGCCGGATTGCTTTGCGTTCGTGCACGAGGCGATGATGCCAGCACGATGAGCGCGACGATCGCTGAGGCCGCATAAACCTTGTGCATAATTGTCTCCGCCACCCGCCGCGTAACCTTCTACGCGTAACCTTCTAAGTGACCGCAATCGCTAAGTGACCGCGATCGCAGAACTTCAGCCTGAGCGGCGACTACTTCCAGGATTCCTCGGCCTTTTTGTGGAGCGAATCGGGGGTGAGCTCGATCAGCTCCATGCGGATGCCGTTGGGATCCAGAATATTCGAGAGCAGCGCCTTGGTGGGGCCGCTGACACGCATGTCGTCAACCGTGCCGCCGGCGGCGCGTAACTGCGCGATCGTGCTTTTTATGTCCGAAGTTTCAATGCCCATGTGGGTGACGCCTGCCGGTACCTTGTCGCTGGCGGGCGCCATTTCCAAGAACGTATCTTTGCTGATCTGGAAGTAAGTGGTGGTGGGCTTGCCATCCGGGCTGGGCGGGAATTTGAATGCGATGTGATAGCCCATCACCTTCGTATAGAAATTCAGCGATGCGTCATAGTCCTTGACGGCGATTCCCACGTGATTGAGCCGCAGCCCGGTCCGTTTCTCCTGGGCTGCACCGGGCTGCATGAAGACAGTGCCAACAACGATTCCCGCTACAAACAGGGTCACGCCGCGCAAATAGACTCCTACTCCTCGCATGGACGGCCTCCTGGACGAGCTGATTTTGCCCAAACCATACCCCTAACACCCCAGCACACGCAAGAACGGCGTGCGCGGGGGACCCACCGCACGCGACTTTTTTCGCGCGCCTTCTCGCGCTTGAGAGGCGTGCGTTGGGGAGCCCGTTAAATCGCGGCGGCGCGTCAAGATCTTGCACCCCAGCATGGACATCAGCACGCGCAAAGACTTTTTTACGGCGCGAACGCCGAAGGAGAGGAACTCAGTTATAATGTCGCCAGCTTTGGCGAACCTCGGTTGGGCGGACCCGCATCGTGCGCCAAAGGCAATAGATTGCAGCCTGACAGGAGAAACCAGCCATGAAGAAATCCGGTAAGAGATTGGTCGATCGCCGCAAGTTTCTAAAGGGCGCGGCTGTTGGCGGTGTAGCGACGCTGGTCGCAAGCACGGGGGCCGCGGGTGCGCAGCAATCGTTGGTGGCGCGCTCCGCGCCGGCGCCCGCGATTCCGCCGATTCCGCGAGCGGAGGCCGATCCTTCCGCCGAGGTGAATGTTCTTACCGCGGACCGGACAGGCTCGGATTTCATGGTGGATGTGATCAAGGCGCTGGGCTTCGAGTACGTGGCCGCCAATCCAGGCTCGAGCTTTCGTGCGTTGCACGAGTCGCTGGTGAACTACGGCGGGAACAAGAATCCGGAGTTCATTACGTGCTGCCACGAAGAGTCTTCTGTGGCGCTCGCGCAAGGCTATTCGGCAGTGGAAGGGAAGCCGATGCTGGTACTGGCGCACAGCACCGTGGGATTGCAGCATGCGTCGATGGGTATCTACAACGCCTGGGCGGGCAGAGCCCCGATCTTCATCATCCTCGGCAATACCGTTGACGCGGCGGAAAGGCGTCCGGGCGTGGAATGGGACCATAGCGCGCAGGATGCTGCGGCAATGGTTCGCGACTACACCAAGTGGGACGATGTCCCCGCCTCGCTGCCGCATTTTGCCGAGTCGGCCGTACGCGCTTACCGGATCGCGATGACTCCGCCGAGGGAACCGGTGGTCCTGGTGGCCGATAGCACGCTGCAAGAATCCCCCATTCCGCAAAACGCGACGTTCCACATACCGAAACTCACGCTGGATACGGCTCCGCAGGGCGATTCCGGCTCGGTGGCCGAGGCTGCGCGGCTTTTGGTGGCTGCGGATAATCCCGTGGTGATCGCCGGGCACGTAGTGCGCTCGCAAGCGAGCATGCAGCAGTTCATCGAATTTGCAGAGGCGCTGCAGGTTCCGATCGTTGATCAGGGCGGCAACCTGCCGTCGCGCCATCCGCTCAATCAATCGCTGGGCGGCCGCGGATTGATCGCGAGTGCGGACGTAATTCTAGGTTTGAACGTGGAAGACTTCTGGGGCGCGCTGCACAACTACCGCGATCAATTGCACCGCAGTTATCAGTCGATTACGCGGAGCAACGCGAAGCTGATCACCATCACCACTGGCGACCTTTATCTAAAGAGCAATTACCAGGATTTCCAGCGGCTGCAGGATGTTGATCTGGCCATGGCCGCTGATCCGGAGGTGACGCTGGCTTCACTGACGGAGGCGGTCAAGCGCTTGACCACGGACGATCGCAAGCGGGTCTTTCAGGATCGGGGCGCGAAACTTGCCGCGGCCAACCACAAGGCTGCAGAACAAGCGCGCGTCGATGCCAGCTACGCCTGGGAGGCGAGCCCGATCAGCATCCCGCGCCTTTCAGCCGAAGTTTGGGCGGCGGTGAAGAACGAAGACTGGGCCGGCGGCATCGGCGGCGTGGAATGGAACTACGAAAAATATTATCAGCGTACGCGGCTCTCGAGCGCGGCTGGCGTTGGATTCGCGGCGCCATCCGCGGTGGGCGCTGCGCTGGCCCAGCGGAAAAATGGCCGGCTGTACGTGCACCAGCAGAATGACGGCGATCTGATGTACGCACCGGGAGTGCTCTGGACGGCGGCGCATCATCGCATCCCGATGCTCTGGGTGATGCACAATAACCGCGCTTATCATCAGGAGGTCATGCACCTTCAACGCATGGCTAACCGGCATCAGCGCGGCATCGAGAACGCCGGGATCGGCACGACGATTCTGGACCCCAATATCGATTACGCCAAGCTGGCGCAAAGCATGGGCTGGTATGCCGAGGGACCGATCAGCGATCCCAAAGATCTCGGTCCGGCGCTTCGCAGGGCGGTGGATGTGGTAAAGCGAGGCCAGCCGGCCCTTCTGGATACGGTCACGCAACCCCGCTAGGGAGGCAGCCATGGCAAAATCTCGACAGCACTCGGAGGGAAGCCCGAGGCAGCCAGAGGGCGCCGCCTCCTCGTACCAGGCGGGCGTATTCGGCTCGCTGCGCTCGTTCGTTGCGTTGATGGCCCTGGTGGCGTTGGCGGCATTGCTGGGCGTTTCGGCGCGATCGATTGCACGGGCGCAAGGGCGGACAGAAGCAGGAGCGCAATCTGCGAGCGCTGCGCAGAAAGCCGATAACGCACCCACCGGAAACGCCAAGAACGGTAAGACCGTTTACACAGCGGATGGCTGTTACGAATGCCATGGCCGCGAGGCGCAAGGCGGAGCGGGAACGGGGCCAAAACTTGGTCCCGCACCAATCCCCTACGCGGCTTTTGCGTATCAGGTGCGCTCTCCGCGCGACCAGATGCCGCCGTACACGAGCAAGGTGCTATCAGACGCCGAGTTAGCCGACATTTACGCCTTTGTGCAAGCGGCGCCGCAGCCGCCTAAGGTCGATTCCATTCCGCAACTGAAGTAAGAGTAAGGTAGCGAAGCCGGAAGCATTGAGCGCATCCGATGGGAATCCCATTACGCGACATCTCCCGGCGGCCCGTACATCGCCCCGTTATCACCGTCTCGATCATTACGATTAACGTTCTCGTGTTTGTTCTGGAATTGCTGGGCGGCGATGCATTCGTACAGCAATGGTCCGTGGTTCCGGCCACGATCGTGGCGGGGCAACACTGGGTGACCATCCTAACCGCCATGTTCATGCATGGCGGCTGGATGCACATTATCGGCAACATGGTTTTTCTGTGGGCTTTTGGACCGGAGATCGAAGACGCAATGGGGCCGGTGCGTTATCTGGCGTTTTATCTGCTGGGTGGCGTGGTAGCGTTCCTGGCCCAGGTCGCGGCCATGAGCAGTTCCACTGTTCCAAACCTAGGCGCCAGCGGAGCGATTGCCGCCGTGATGGGCGCTTTTCTGATTACTTACCCGCGAGACCGGATTCGCACGCTGCTTTTGCTTGGCTGGTTCGTCACGGTTACGGTGATCCCTGCAGCCGTACTGATCGGAATCTGGTTCCTGATACAGCTCTTCAGTCAAGTCGGCTCCGTGGTTGAGGCGCAGTCTGGCGGAGGAGTAGCATACATGGCTCATGTGGGCGGCTTCGTCTTTGGAGCGATCACCGCCAGATTCTTAGAGGACCCGCGGCGCATCGCCGCACAGACTCGAAATTGGGTATCCTGAGCCTGGAACTCGAGAACCGGAAACGCAGGGTATCTCAAGAGAGGGCAGCGTGAGACCTCGAATCGTTGTTCTGCTCTGTTTTTCAGGTTTTCTTCCCATGGCCAGCGGTCAGAGTGAGAAGCCAACAGCCCCCGGTCCCCTAGTGGCGCGGGTGGCCGACACGGGGTTCGTCCAGGTGAGGGCGGAGAGCTTTGATGCGCTCACTCCTCAGCAAAAGGCGCTG
>QHYQ01000180.1 GCA_003224175.1 Acidobacteriota bacterium | reverse complement strand
TTAGCGATTCCCATCACCACGATCCTTGCAGGACGTCTGGTGCGTTTCAAGGAAGGCGCGTTCCCGGCAATGCTGGCCTTTCTTATCACTGGGCCTACAGGCATTTTGTTTTACAACTTATTTCCAGCCTGTGGTCCCCACAACATGTTCGGGCCAAATTTTCCGTTTCACCCTTTTCCCATTGCGGATCTACCGCGGCTGCTTTTGGAGCCTGTAGCCTTCCAAGGCCCGCGGAATGCGATGCCGTCACTCCATTTGGCCTGGACGCTGCTCGCCTGGTGGTATTCGAGAGGACTAAGCTGGGCGGAGCGGTTCATCGCGTTCGCCTTTCTCGCTTTGACCGCATTCGCAAGGCTGGGGACGGGCGAGCATTGGTTCGTGGATCTTGTGGTGGCTTTCCCATTTGCCTTGCTGATGTATGCGCTTTGCGCGTATCAGCTCTGCTGGAAGGACTCGCGGCGCATGACGGCCATCCTCACCGGATTGGGGGGTACGCTGGCATGGCTAGTGACTCTGCGCTACGGCGCGAAACTCTTTTGGGTGTCACCGATCGTGCCATGGGTCCTCTCGGCAGCGACGATCGCCTTCGCTTACATTTGGCAGGCGAAACTAGATCACGCCACCGATGCTCGGGAAATGACTAGCGCAGCTCGGGGCTGGGTATCCTGGTTCCGTTTCGATTCGGCCGTGGCTCGCCCGGAATAATCCGCTTTTCAGCCTCCACAGCTCTACCGAACGTCTTCACAGATATGAAGGGCTCAAGTAATCATTGACTGAAAACGTCCCTTCGGCTTGAATGGTTGTCTTCCTGATTTCGTTCGAGGAGAACGGCTCTGCAAACCCAAGGACAACTCTCCATTGATGCGCCGCGACGACGTTGGCCAAGCTGGCTCAACCGCAACGTGTTTGCAATGGGCCTCACGAGTTTTTTTGGCGATTGCGGCTACGAGATGGCCACGGCGATACTTCCCGGGTTCTTTGCCGTCCTCGGATTGCCCGCTGCTGCATTGGGAACAATCGAGGGCGTTGCGGATGCCACCGCCAGTTTTGTAAAGCTCGGCGCCGGCTGGTTGTCTGACCGTTTGGGGCACCGGAAGACGATCGCGGTCGTCGGCTATTTGCTAAGTGGCACGTCGAAGGCGTTGTTCGCTTTCGCATACAACTGGCCCTTGCTCTTGGTCGGCAGGGTGGTCGCGTGGTTTGGCCGGGGCATTCGCAGTCCATTGCGCGACGCCATGCTGGCGGAATCCGTCCCAGCGCAAACCCGCGGAAAGGCGTTCGGCTTTCATCGAGCCGGCGACACTGCCGGTGCGATCATCGGTCCTCTGATCGGCGTCGCCTTATTGTCTTACTTAGGCCCGCATTCGGGCGATCCGTCTCGCCCCTTTCGTATCGCTTTTCTACTGACCCTGATTCCAGGGCTTGCATCCGCGCTCACATTCGCGATTCTGGTCCGCGAGAATCGAAGGCAGGGATCGCGCACCGGCCTCTGGGCTTCTGTGGGAACGCTTCCCCGTCCGTTTTTTCGATTCCAGGTCGGCGTGGGAATCTTTGGCGCCGGCGACTACTCTCATACCTTGATGATCCTTGCGGCTGCGCAACTCCTCGCGCCGCAGTATGGCGTCACGCGGGCTGCGGCAATCGCGGGATTGCTTTACGTTCTGCACAACGTTTTCTATGCGCTCAGTGCATACCCAGTTGGCGCTTTGTCAGACAAGCGGGGACGCAGAGGATTGCTGGCACTCGGTTACGCGTTAGGCGCGGTCGTGGCGCTGGGTTTCGCGGCTGCTTTCTGGTCCAAGCGTGGGGACATCTTTTTCATCGCGCTCCTCTTTATGTTGGGCGGCGCTTTCATTGCGGTTGAGGACGCGCTGGAAGGAGCAATGACGGCGGACCTGGTTCCTGAAACTGGCAAGCGTGGAATAGCCTATGGCGTGACCGGAAGCGTGAATGGAGTCGGCGACTTGATCTCCAGTGCGATCGTGGGAATTGTTTGGAGCGTTTACTCGCCGGTCGTTGCGTTTGCCTACGCTGCCCTCATGATGGCAGCTGGCGCCGTTGCCATTCAGTGGGTTCGTTGAGGACCCGGAAACAGGGCAGAGTCACACATGCTCGTTCGAGCAGGATCGCTGCTCAAGCATGGGCGCTTCGGGGAGTCACAGCATTCCGTTCACAATTCGATCCAAGGCCACGAGGTCCACGTGTTTTCGGATCAGTGCCCTCAGCGAATCTAAGGGCTCGGAGAGAGAGTCCGTTTTCCTGGGATCGAGTGGGGGCCATCCGCGACGCTTTCGAAGAACGTTTAGAAACTCGCGCCGAAACACCGGTGCGTCGAAGACGCCGTGCAAGTAGGTGCCCCAGACCAGGCCATCTTCGGATTTTGCCCCGTCAAGTCGCTCGGTTGGGTTCCCCATTTCCGCCAGGATTTGGAAAACGGGTCGCGCGGCGCTCGGACCATTTGTTCGTCCCATGTGAATCTCATAGCCGGCGACTTCTTGACGGCTTTCGAGATTGAGAGCCCGGACTTGAACCGTTTTCTTTTCGCGCTCAAAACATGTCGTTAACTGAAGAAGGCCTAGACCCTCTGCTCTCGAGGCTGCGGACTCGACACCTGTGGGATCCAGGAGTTCCACGCCTAACATTTGGTAACCGCCACAAATACCGACGATGGGGATGCGAGCCTGATAGCACCGATCGATATGTCTCTCAAAGCCTGACGATCGTACATACGCGAGGTCCGACATCGTGCTCTTTGAGCCGGGCAAAATTAGAGCATCAGGCAGCCGCTCCGAATCGGGGACACGTGTGAGAAATCGAACGGATACATCCGGCTCCCGTTCCAAGCCATCGAAATCGGTCGAATTCGAAATGTGCGGATAATGGATGACCTGGATTTCGAGCTTCTCTGGCTCAGCGGGCCTTGATGATTTCAATTTCCATTCCGGAATCGAGTCTTCTTCAGCCACATGGAGATCATCAATGAAAGGGAGCACTCCCAGGAGCTTCTTCCCGGTTCTGGTTTCGAGGAACTTGAGTCCTTCATTCAATAAAGAAATATCTCCCCGGAATTTATTGATCAAAAGACCTTTGATGAACGATCGTTCTTCTGAGGTGAGAAGCTCCAGCGTACCCACTAATGAGGCGAACACACCGCCTAAGTTGATATCTCCGACAAGCACGACGGGAGCTGCGGCCATTTTAGCGACGGTCATATTAGCGATATCGAAGGGGCGCAGATTGATTTCCGCCGGACTGCCGGCGCCCTCGATGACCAGGATGTCGTACTGCCTGCTGAGTTTCTCCAATGACTCTCTTATTACACCGATTAAGTGAGGCTGGAATTCGTGATACTCGCCGGGTGTCATGACACGTACGGGTTTTCCAAGCACGACCACTTGAGCGCCCATTTTGCTCGAAGGTTTCAACAGAATCGGATTCATCTCAATGGCAGGCTCTATCCCACATGCCTGCGCCTGAAAAGCCTGCGCGCGGCCGATCTCTCCGCCAGGCGCGGTCACGAACGAATTGTTGGACATATTCGCGAAATGTCAGGGGAAGAGAAGGGAAGCCGAACGCGGCAGTGTAGCGCTCGTTGAGAAGATTTTCGATGCTGGCAAACAGAGTCACGGCAGGGTTCATGGTGTATCGCCCACTCAGATCGATTTTCTGATAACCGGCGTTCAGATTATGGTTCGGCAGCAGCATTGATGTGCCAAAAAAAGCGTCGCTGAGAAACGTGCTGTCGTCTTGGCGAGTGACGAAGTAACCGCTCAGTTCGGCGCCAAATCTCCGGCGCTCGTAATCGACGAAGAAACTTCCGGAATGCGAGGCCATGCCGAAAGGACGGTTCCCCACCAAAGCTGACGCGAGGCCAATGGGAATTCCAGGAAATGCTGGATTAAAGAAAGGAGGGCTCGAAAATGACTGGGTTACATCGGGGTCGAGATAGGTGTAGGCCCCGCCGACACGCCACCCATGTCCAGGATCAACTTCGAGCTGCACCTCGGCTCCAAGCGCCCGATACGATGAGGAATTAACCATCGCTCCGCCCGGCCCGCTCGCGGCCACGCCGTTCACAACATCTTGCGGAAAGCCCAAGAGCGGAAGTGCGCTGCTTGGCAAGAATTCGGTCAGGTCATAAAACTGATTGTGAAAGAAATGGATATCCCAGCGAGCGTGACGCCTCCACAATGCTTGGGTCACCCCGAAATCGAAGGTCGTACTGCGCTCCGGCCCGACCGGAGATATGCCGAAACGCGAAATTAGAGCGGGCCCTTGCGGTAATTGGGACAGGACTGAATATAGGGAGGAGCCTGCATCGAATATGGTGGGCTCTTTGATTCCCTTGCCGAAGTTGAAGTTTAATTTCGTGTCGCCGAAGAATGTGCCGGCGGTTGGCTGCCGAAGGTAATACGCCAAAGACACGCGAGGTGTGGCCGCAAAACCAAAGACGGCATTGTCATCCAACCCCACTCCTGCGGTGGCATAAAAGCGGTGAGAGAGGCTCCCATGCATTTCGGCGAAGGAACTGAAGTTGTTTCGGTTTGCCGGTGATAGCGATCCCTGGGAGTTGGTAAATCCATTCTCATTTTCGTATCGAAAGCCAAAGATGGTTGCGAGGTTCGGGCGGAAATCATATTCGGACTGCGCGTAAACCGAGCGCCGGGCCGTGCCGGAATTAAAGGTCTGCGGATAAGGTCCGCCAAAATCCAAAAGGGCCTGGCCGGTGACGCTATATCCATTTGCTCCGCGGACGGTGACTATGTCCCCGAGAAAATTTCCCTCGAAGGGTGTTCCACTAGGCGACGGAGTGACGAACTGAAAATTGAGCTGAGTGGAAGCAAAGCGCACGAGGTTATGCCAGTGTTCGGCCGTTTGGTTCTGCAGCGTGACGCCCCAATACGTATCCTGCTCTTTCTGCGACGAGCTGTCCGGCACGCCGTAAAAGTTCAGCGCATTGGGATCGCCCAGACCCACTGCGGTGTGGCGGAGCGTAAAGCGGACCTCAGTCGATCCGTTCACGGCCCAGCCAAAATTCCCCGCGTAGGTCCCGTTATGGAAAGCGTTATTGGGAAGGCCGTTTTGTGTGTCGAATCGAGAGAACTCGGAAAAGTAGTCCAATTGATGGAATGCGCCGGAGAAGGATACGCTGTTTTGATATGTTCCGAAGTTACCTCCATCAACGGAGTATGTAATTTCTGGAGTCGTCGTGATGCCATGCGGCGTTGTGATATTGATGACGCCCGCGAGCGCGTCCGTGCCATACAGCACGCTATTGCCGCCTCGGAAAACCTCGATACTTTCCACCCCCGTTGTCGAAACGTTGGCGAATTCTAGGGACCCTCCAATGTCGTTCATGGGAATGCCATCCACGAGCACCTTGTTGAAAGCCGTACTGGTAATACTTCCACCGAGGATAGAAACGGAGGTTGTACCGCCGCGTCGACCGCTCTGTAACACTTGGATCCCGGGCACGGTGCGAAGGGCTTCGAGTACATCCAGCTTGCTTAGATCTTGCAGTTGGGCGTGGTCAATTACCGAGACGGAGGCACCCACCTGAGTATCAGGCATTTCTGAGCCAGTGGCTGAAACCACGATTTTCTGAGAGATTGATCCGATTTGTAGCCAAACTTCAAGGTTTACCGTTCCGCCGATCCGTACGAAGACAGGAGAGCTGTCTTTTTTCTCAAAACCTGAAGCTTCCACATGCACGGTGTAACGGCCGGGATCGGACACAGCAAACTCGAACCGGCCTTCTTGATTGGTGTTCGTCGCGCTCACCGGTTTGCTGTCTCGTACGAGAGCGACGTCGGCATTCGGGACGGCCGCACCGAGCGGGTCAATCACCCTGCCACGCAGCGTCCCTTGTGAACCCGCAAGCGCTGGGCTGCAAAACGGAAGGCAAAGCAGCGGCAAAATAAAACCTCGAAGAATTATCTGATGAACCGCGTGCACAGCGTCCTCCTTCGCCCTCGGAAGAGCGGACCGAAGATATGCCGAAGGGACCGGTCTCCTGACTCGCGACGCACATCTCTTGGTCTGCACCTTCCCACCCGGATGGGCAGTGGCTTATCGCAGACCTTAGCAGTCGCTTACAGTTGCGGGGCAGTGGCGGAATTTCACCGCGCTTCCCGTTCGTCCCGTCAGCGAATTGTGAATCCTTCCTTCTCCTTGCTAAAACTCAATTCCCTTCTGAGCCCAAATGCCTTGCACAAAAAGACGCGTTTCCCGGCGTCTTGCGCCCTCTATGTTTCTTGCAAATGCATCGACGATCCCTGGGCTGGACAGAAAGTGTAGGTGAATATAGCTTGCCAGCACGTTATGGATGCGAAAGCCCTCCGGCTCCTCGCGACCCGTCATGGAATTCTGCGTTCGGTACACGTGTTCAATGGGCTCCGCTTCGATGATCCTGGAACAGTGAAAGCTGTGGCCCCGCGCCTTTTTGCCTGCGGGCCCAATCAAGCAATCAGACGTAAATGTGACTTCCGTGTAGCCGAAATTGACGAGCCGGTCGGTCATCTGCACGCTCACAGGCAGGACGCCAGCCATTCGAAACCGGACTCCCTCTTTTGTTACGATCTCTCTAGCCAGATACATCAAGCCCCCGCATTCTGCATAAATTGGCAGGCCCTCTCGGGCAGCTTTTTGTATCGAGGCGAGCACCCGGCCATTCTCGGCTAGTTGCTTCGCAAAAAGTTCCGGATAACCTCCTCCGAAATAGAGAGCATCGAGGGCTGCGGGGAGGCATGGATCCCCTAGAGGACTGAACTCCACGATTTCCGCACCAGCTTCTCGCAAAGCGTCCAGGTTATCCTCATAGTAAAAGCAGAAAGCTTTATCCCGTGCGACGCCAAGGCGTATCGAGTGGGCCGCCTGCCGAGCATCCTGGCCCTGAGCGTCTTTGGGCTCGGCGGAAATAGAGGTCGTGCATTCCAGAAGCCCGTCCAGATCTATATTTGTCTCCGCTAGTTCAGCCAGGAGCGAAAGCACTGAAAATGGCAAGACGTTTTCTCCGGCGGTGAAGAGGCCCAGATAGCGTTCGGGAATGTGGATTCGCTCGTCGCACGGCAAATAACCCAGTGGCACCGCATTGGTGCTAGTTGCCAGAGCATCCTTCAAAAGCTGATAGTGAGCCGGTCCTGCAACCCGGTTGAAGATCACACCAACGACTCTCAGCGCCGGATCAAAGTTCTGGAATCCATGCACCAGGGCTGCGGCACTCCGAGCTATCGAGGATGCATCGACAACAAGAATCACCGGCAGCCGCAGCCACTTCGCGATTTCAGCGGTGCTGCCGGCTTCCGATTTGCCATCCCCTCCGTCGAAGAGGCCCATCATCCCTTCGACGACGCATGCATCAGCTCCTTTGGCTCCCCGGGAAAAAATCTGGCGGTTCGCGTCGGCGGAAACCATCCAGCCATCGAGGTTTCGTGCGGCGCGTCCGCAGACTTTTGCGTGATATCCACCGTCGATGAAGTCCGGGCCGCATTTGAAAGGCTGAACGGTGAGCCCGCGTTTTCGCAGTGCGGCCATCAGGGAAAGCGAGACCGTAGTTTTGCCGACGCCGCTCGCAGGCCCGGCAATGATGAAACTCTTGTTCAGGTTCTTTGCCGGCCGAATGGCGCGATCACTTGCCATTCTTTTCTCCCCAATGCTCAAAGAAGATCAAATCCTCGAGGGGAATCCTTGGCAGCCATCCGGCAATTTCCAGTTCCGGACGCGGAAGAAACTCGCGTACATAGCCCAGACACAAATAAGCGACCGGAATGACGTGCTCAGGAATTTGCAGAAGCCGCTTGAGCTGAGCTGGTTCAAAGATACTCACCCATCCGACCCCAATGCCTTCGCCACGAGCCGCCAGCCACAAATTCTGGACGGCGCAGCAGGTGCTGTAGACATCTGTTTCGCGAATGGTGTTTCGTCCCAAAACGTGCGGTCCATTTCGTGACGGATCACAGGTGACGCAGAGATTGATCGGCGCTTCCAGGATGCCTTCGAGCTTCAGCTTCGAGTACAACTCGCGTTTTTCGTCCTCGAAAACCTTGGCAGCAGCTGCATTGGCGTGTTCGAATGAATCTTTGACCTGCCTCTTAACGTCTGGGCTGCGAATCACAATGAACGACCATGGCTGCATGAATCCCACCGAACCGGCATGGTGCGCCGAGTCGAGCAACTTCCGGAGAAGCCGGTCAGATACAGGGTCAGGCAGGAAATGGCCGCGGACATCCCGCCGCTTGTATATTGCCTTATACAGTCCCCGCTTCTCGGTTCGCGAAAACTCGCTCAGCGCGGATTGTTTTCGTCCGTGAATCGCAGTCATGGCAGGACAGCCCCCATCAAGTAAATCGCGATTTCCGTAAGCTGGTTCGTAGCCCCCAGACAGTCTCCCGTGATTCCGCCGATCCTGCGCCAGTAGTAGAAGCCGCTGACTGCCGCAATCGTGACGGCAGTCAGTGCTGCCCACAGGGCCTCAGCTTTCAAAGCGATGGCGACAATCGCAAGGGCTAGAATCGTTCCGGCCCCAAGCGATAGAGCCGTGATTTTGTGGGCGATCAATTTGCCTTGCCCAGCCTCGTTGGCGCGAGCAGAGGGCAGAAAAAATGCCAATGGCAAGGTCGTCCAGCGCCCGAGCACTTGCCCGGCAATGAAAAACCCAATGAACTTGCCCGGAGCAAGATTCGTCAGGAAGACGAAACGTGCCAGTAGTCCCAGCGTGATTGCGATTGCTCCAAAACTTCCGATGCGGCTGTCACGCATGATGGCGAGGACCCGGTCCTTTTCCCATCCCCCGCCGAGGCCGTCTGCCGTATCCCCCAAGGCGTCCTCATGAAGTCCGCCGGTTACCGTCACGAGGTACACGAGGATCAGCACGACGACGACCTCACGGCTCGTGTGCGGCGAAAGCACCAAATACAATGCTGCGCCACCTGCACCAACAAGCAGCCCGATCGCTGGAAAGAAGACTACTGATTTTGCGAGTGCATCCGGCGAATAGTGAACTCCTCGAGACACTGGCAACCTCGTCATGAATTGGACTGCCACGAGAAACGAGTTCGCTGCACTTCTCATCCGATGGCCTCGCTAACGCCGGCAGAGGAGAACGTCGCCATTTCATTCAGAAGCTTTATGGCGCTTTCGATCAGTGCCATGCACAGGGCGGCGCCCGTTCCTTCGCCAAGCCTCATGTTCAGGTCCAGCAGGGGCGCCTGGCCAATAAATTGCAGGAGCGTTTCGTGCCCTGGTTCGCTCGACCGATGTGCTGCAAACAAGAAATGTCTGACGCGCGGCTGAAGAGCGAAGGCGAGGGCCGCCGCAGCAGTCGAGATAAAGCCATCGATGACCATAGGAATTCGCCGTGCCGCGCCACCCAGGATCAAGCCCGTCAGCCCCGCAATTTCCAGGCCGCCAACGGTCTGGAGCACTTGCAGTGGATCCGACGGGTTGGGGTGGTTGACCGCAATAGCGCGCTCGATGACTTCAGCTTTGCGCTTGAGCCCTGCGTCGTCCAGACCTGTGCCGCGCCCCGTTACAGCCGCGGGCGGCCGGCCAGTCAGTATTGAGGTGATGGCGCTGGCGGCTGTGGTATTTCCGATTCCCATTTCGCCGGTTCCGATAAGTGCGCGCCCACCCTCCGCTGCATCACTGGCCAACTCGATCCCTACTTGCAGCGCGCCGTACATTTCGGCTGCGCTCATCGCCGGTCCACAAGCCATGTTCTTGGTACCATGTGCGACTTTCTTCCTCAAGAGACCAGGCAGTTCGCTGGTATCGCCTTCCACGCCGATGTCGACGACCGCCACATCAATCCCAAAGTGGCGGCACAGAACGTTAATCGCCGCTCCCCCGGAAAGGAAATTGAGGACCATTTGACGAGTCACGGCCTTGGGATAAGCGCTGACACCTTCCTCGGTAACGCCGTGGTCCGCGGCAAGCGTAAAGATGACTTTCTTGGAGCAGTCCGGCCGCAACTGCTCGCGAATGGCGACGATCCTTGCTGCAACTTCTTCCAGCCGGCCAAGACTCCCCAATGGCTTCGTCAGACTATTTAGCCGCCGCGCGGCTTTCTCGTACCAATCCTGTCGGAGCAAAGGCACCACTGCGATAACTTCGTGCAGGGCCGCTTCGGCCGGCCCGGGCTTGCTCGCCGCCAGAGCCGTCATTTGAATATCTCGCGCGAACCTAAATGTGTCTTGCGACCGCCGTTCGCAGATTCAGATTCCGTCGATTCATATGTTGCTGCACTTACAAGGCCTGCAGCGCCCTTCTCTCTGCCAATCCTCGAGTCCTTCAGCGTCACCGGCAGGCCGGCTACCATCAAGACTACCCTGTCAGCAATCTGAGCAATTTTTTGGTTCATTTGGCCCAAAAAATCGCGATAGATCCGCCCGCTTCGGTAGGCAGGAACGACTCCGCTTCCCACCTCGTTGGATACCGCGACCACGCAAGCTTTTGACGCCAGAATCGCTTCGCAGACCGCGTCGATGTATTTTTTAGGATTGTTCTTCGATTCGCTTCGAGCTCCCATAACGTTGGCTACGTAAATCGTGAGGCAATCTATGAGAAGCGCGTCCGCCTCTCGCGATTCGGAACGAATTGTCCTGTGAAGACTAAGAGGAGCCTCGACCGTCCTCCACGCAATCGGCCGCTCACGACGGTGCCGGGCGATCTTTTGTTGCATTTCCGCGTCCGTGCGGCGCCCCGTGGCGATAAACGTTACCCGCTCGAAATCGGAAACCAGTTGCTGCGCGTAGTAACTTTTCCCGCTTTGTGCTCCGCCCAGCACAAGTGTTACCGTCTTCTTACTGGTCTGCATCCCCTTACTAGCCTCCATCCCCGGCGACACAGGCGCTCCTGTTCTGGAGGGAGAAATTGCAACGGTCCTTAGGCCAACTTCAAATGCGTTGGTGCAGAGACATCGCCGATCGGCTCTCCCTTAGAAGCCGAGTCGATAAGTTGTGGGTGGTTGGCCGGTCTCCTGACTCGCGCCTCGACGAGTCCGAGCTGCCTTCCCGGATATCCCAGTGGCCTATTTCGCTCGAACTCTCCGCGCTCACAGTGGCGGGGCCGTGCCGGATTTTCACCGGCTTCCCAATTACACCAACCGTTGCTGGTTATAAGTTATCGGAAACACGGAAGTCAAGGAGTGATTGCGGCCGACAATATACACAGACGTTCCACAGTTCGGGTGAGGTTTCCAAGTTGCTCTGCGAAGCGGCGAAGGTGTTGCCACCCGAAACGATGCCATGGGGCGGGTTAAGGCATCTTGCGATCATTTCTGTGATATAGGCTTAGGCTTGGCGGATGCCGTTTCCTGTTCGCCGGCGATTTCCAGTCCTGCCTTGCGGAGCCCTTCGATCAAGCGCTCGATGAGCTCGTCATCCCACCACTTCCTGAGTTCCTCACGCGCAACCACGGGGAAGTCTGGTCTTATCGCCAGCAGCTCCCGGACCGCATTGCCCGCTGCGTCCCGTTCGCCGAGCTGCCCGTATGCTGCGGCGAGAGCGAAGGGCGTGCGCCAGAAGCCGGGCATGTTGACCTTGAGGGCTACGTCCAGCGCGCCCCGGTAGTCGCGCTGGCGGTACGCTCTGAAAAACAAGGGGAACCAGTACCATCCCGGATGATTCGGATTGAGCCGCGTGGACTGCTCCGCCAGGGCGCAGCCGCGCTCCCAGTCGCCAGCATAGGCGATCTGGAAGCCCAGATAGGCAGCAGTGAAGCCATCCATGGGGTTGAGCGCGAGGGCGCGTTCAGCCGCTGCGCGGAAAGCCACGAATTCCCGCCGGAAGAACAAAGCCGAGGCCAGTGCGTGATAGGCGAGGTGGTTGGACGGCGCCGCGTCCACCGCGCGCCGAGCCGCCGCCAGCGCACGGCCGATGGGATCAGGCCGCAGGTTGAACCCATGCGTGTACTCTTCCCGGTACAGCATTGAGAGCATGGCCCAGCAATCGCCGCGATCGGGTGGCTGTTGGACAGCCCGTTCCAAGGCCGCCCTTGCCGCTGCATGCTCTGGCGCGTTGAGGCGCTGGAAGTGCGCGAAACTGCGGAGCACCGCCTCGTACGGGCTCAACTGTTCAGGATCCCGATTACGGAGGGCCTCTGTCATGCTGTGCGGCAAAATGCCTTGCGTGTCCGCAACGGTGGAGACGATCCGGGGAACGACGTCATCCAAGAGCTCGAACACCGCTTCGGGACGAAAGGGGCGGTCGTAGGTTTCTGCCCACAGACTCGCGCCGGAGCTGGCATCCACCAACTGTGCTGCAATGCGAACCTTCGAGCCGGCCTGGCGAAGGCTTCCTTCCATCACGTAGCGGGCGCCGAGTTCCTTGCCGATCGCCCGGATATCTCCTGATTCGCTCGAATATTTCGCGGTCGAGCTCCGCGCGATCACACGCAGGTAGGAGAATCGCGACAATCCGGTGATGATCTCTTCGGTGATCCCCTCGCCCAATGCTTCCAGGCCGGGCTCGGCACCTCGGCACTGCAACGGCAACACGGCGACCCAAAACCCCTCTTTGGCGCGGGCAGAGCTCGCATCGGCCGCGGCCACGGCACGTGGGGCCGAGGTGGGGGCGGGTGCCGTCCGGGACGCAGTTCGCGCCAGATCACGGAACTCATTGCTGACGTCGCGAGCGGTCTGAACGCGGTAACGCGGATCCTTTTCCATGCAGCGCCGGATGATGCGTGCCAAATCGGCTGGGAGATCCTCCCGCACGTCAGTGACGAGCGGAGGACTTTCCCGCAGGATCGCTGACACCAGCTCCGCCGAAGAAGCTCCCTCGAACGGCCGCCGTCCCGTCGCCATCTCGTGCAGTAGCACGCCTAGAGAGAAAATGTCGGTGCGGTGGTCGAGCGCGCGGCCCGAGATTTGTTCGGGCGACATGTAAGCTGGCGTTCCCATCACCACTCCCGCTTGCGTGTAGGCCGAGGTCAGCGTGGCATCGTTGGAGGTGTCGGCGTGCACATCCTTCGCTAACCCAAAATCCAGCACCTTGACGCGGCCGTCGTTGGTCACCATCACATTGGCCGGCTTCAGGTCGCGATGGACAATGCCTTTCTCATGTGCCGTGGTGAGTGCCTCGGCCAGTGCACTGGCAATCTCCACGATCCGCTCGACCGGGAGGCCGCTCGCGGGGATCAGCCGATCGAGTCGCAGCCCCTCGACTAGCTCCATCGTGAGGAAGTGAATGCCGTCGGCCTCTTCCACCGAAAAGAGCGTGATGATGTGCGGATGGTTCAGCGCGGCGACGGCGCGAGCCTCGCGCTGGAAGCGAGCGAGACGTTCCGGATCCCGGGCCACGTCCGGCGGCAGGACCTTAAGCGCCACTTCGCGGCCGAGCTTGGTGTCAGTGGCGCGGTACACCTCACCCATCCCGCCCGCGCCGATGGTGGCGTTGATTCGATAATGCGAGAGCGTTCGGCCGACCAGATCAAGCCTCCTGGGAGCCGGGAGTTGTCAGCTGCTGCTTCATCTCTGAACCAAGGCAGGGCCGATTCTACACCAAGGCCTTCTGGGGATTGGGTCCGAACGGACGGTGCTCGGAGCCGTTCAGTAGAGTGTCGGTCTGCTTGCAGGTTCCTAAAATCGAGACTGTCTTTGATATGCGGCGAATGCCAGCGATTATCTGGCAAAATTTCGTGCGCTGCTCGCATGAATTTGATTGGAAGAGTGGTCGGGCGCGCGGATTTGAACCGCGGACCTCCTGCGCCCAAGGTAAATTCTAAAATGCTAAGTAGTTGTCTCGCTATGTTTTTCGCGCATCCTGCATCACGATTTATGAGGGTTTTCGGCGGCTATTGTTCCCAGATTGCTCCCAACTTTTGGCATGAACCCCTTCCTTGGCGCAAACAAGGCTGACCCGAGGAGCGGTGGACTGCGACGCATTACCCAAAGCTCAAACTGTAAGGACCAATAAGTGCACCGCTAAGGGAGCTTTAGCTTCTCTTCTACGTACAGCGAGAGCTCGATCATGCGCTCGGCCACCTGTTCCGGCGGAGCTCCGACGAAGTTCTTCAGCACCAACTCCTTGACGTAAAGCCGAACAAGATAGCGCAGCTGTAAGGCCCGGCTGCGGGTGGCGAAGACGAAATCACGGTGCCCGCTGTTGACGATGATCAAGCTACGTTGTGCATCGAACCGTGAGCGCCACAACTCTCCGGGGGCGCGCTCAAACGTGTACCCAGGGAGCCCGCGTGCATTAGCGATGCCTTGCCCCAGTGCCGCCTCCAGGCGGTCCGCGATCGTGATTAAGGCCTCGGCGTTACAGCATGTCTCTCCCTGCGAGACGGCGACCGACAATCGCGCGAGTCCCGGCGACGAAGGCGCCTGAAACGCCACTTCTTGATCCGACAAGCTGGACAGCGTGCCGCCTCCTTCTGTAATTCTCCACTCAAACTGGAGATCTTCTTCGACGTGGCGGCGCGAGCGGTCGCGCGGCAAGGCGCGAAAGCGCCGAGTCTGCCCAACGGCCAAGGTAACAGCCGCCGGCGAAATGACCACCGTGTGCAAAGGGCCCGGATATTCGAAGAACTTGCGCTGACTTGGAGCTTCCGACGGCCCAGGAATACCGGTGGCAACACCATCTTCCTCGCCAGCAGCCTCGGCCGCTACCTCCGGCGGTGGTTCGGTGCTAGCCGCTTGCGCCGAAGCTGAGCGGATTTCGAACCAATCGTACTCTTCGCGTGGCAAGACCAGCATGGCTTCGCGAAAAGCGCGCTGAATCGCCCGCAGCGACTCTGTGTTGGCCTGTTCCTCCTCGGCGCGGCGCTGTTCGTCAATTAGGCGATTCAAGTGCGCTTCAAGCGGAGAGAGGCTGTCAGCAAATGCCGCGTATTGTTCATCGTGCACGATCCCGGAACGCGTCCCAGGAGTTAGGTTCAGATATGGAACGTCGATCAGGCCCTGCAAGTAGCGAGAGGTCCACGGCGAGTGTTCGAGGCCGGGCAGAGTGGCGATGTCCGCGATCACCCGCGTGCCGCTCCTGCTGATAGCCACGCGGCAGTCCTCGCTTGGAGTCGTGAGGTAAAGCTCGGCGTATGCCTCGCCGAATTTCGACCGAACGGTCGGCAACTGGTGCAGCAAACGACCCTCAAATTGGCGAGGTTCGATTTGGTATTGCTTGCGGGTGAGTTTATCGATGACGGTTACGCGAACCTGGCTGTCGCGGATGCGGTCGCGCAGCTCAGAAGCGAGATACCACTGAATTTTTTCTCCCGTCAAACTGCGTATGCCGTTGAGGAGGGGGCTGATTTTGATTTCCGTGCCGTACTCGCCAAAAAGCGAGCGCTTCGGCTTCACCGTGTAGCGCGGATCGCCCTTGCTCATGATCATCTGATACGAGCGATGATCGGCACCAGTGGAGGTCATTGTGAGGGTTTGCCCCACGGTCCAGAAGCTCAGGAGGCCAATGCCAAATTCACCCTGCAAGCCAGCCCCGGCGCCTTCGACCTTGAGATGCCTTTTGATCGAGTCGCAAATGTGCGTGGCGACGTATTTGAAATGAGGCAACCCATCCAGAGTTCGTGGAACGCCCTCGCCGTCGTCCTTTACCGCCAGATATTGCCCGCCATGCTCGCGACCGCGCGTTATGGTGATCTTTTTCGCATGCGCGTCGATGCTGTTTTCAACAAACTCTGCAATCGCCTTGAGCGGATTGCTTTGAGAGAGTGCGATAATGCGAATGGCGTTCCAATCATCGCCGATCCGCAATTTGCCTTTCTCGGGCGCACTCGCTTTAGTTGTGCCGTTTTTCCCCATTGACGAAAGCAAATTGAGCATGCATCAGAAAACGCGCTGTATCAACCGGCCATTCACTATAGCCATGGTCATAAGCCGAGGCAATCCCGGCGCAAACAGCTTCCGTTCAGATCGCCGGTTTGGAAGAAGGCGGTCAGGCCCGAGAGGGTTAGTAGACAGGTCCTGACAACCGTCTTTCGATTTTGGCTGAGCTTACCTGAAAAGCCGAAGGGGCAAAAATCCTTCTCATTGCCGCCGTTTGACTGGCAATATCGCACGCAATATCCTATATCTGGATGAAGGCTTACGTCCATCACGGTTTATGGCGGTTTTCGGCAGCTATTGTTCCCAGATTGTTCCCACACTGCTGAACCCTTATGGTGAGACAAATTCTTTGGGCACACTTGCCCTCAAGGAATTCACACAACATGCTTGGCACTACCGCAGCCGGCGCTGATTGACGTGCTCCCATAAATATGGGAGCATGGCTTCATGAAGACCACGCTAGAAATTCCCGATGCTGTTTTTCGTCGCGCCAAGTCGGTGGCCGCCGCGCGCGGGATTCCCCTGCGTGCATTTGTCACCGAAGCGGTCAAAGACAAGGTGGCAGCCGAGACCAAGGCCGGTGAAAGACCTTGGCGGAAACATATGGGCAAGCTGAAGCATCTGCATAAAGAGACGGTTCGCATCAACCGCCTCATCGAGGAGGATTCCGAGAAAATCGATGCGGAGATGTGGCGTTGATTTTGGATACCAATGCACTATCAGCCGTTGCCGACGGCGAGAATTCGGCCATCGAGCTTGTTGCCCGCGCGGAACGACTCGCTGTGCCCGTGATTGTCTTGGGCGAGTATCGGCTTGGCATCGCTCAGTCCCGCCACAGGACAAGCTATGAGAGTTGGCTCCGCCAATGGATCGCTGCGGTGCTGGTTCTGGACATCGACGAGGAAACCACTCACTCCTACGCGGCCATCGGCCTGGAGTTGAAAAAGGCGGGTCGGCCCATTCCCGCGAACGATCTGTGGGTAGCGGCGCTCTGCCGCCAACATTCTCTGCCACTCCTGAGCCGGGACCGGCACTTCGATCTTGTCTCCGGCATCCGGCGCCTCGACTGGTGATGGATCGTCGCGCCCGGCATGAAGACTGCTCGAATCCAGTGGTGTATGAGCCCAAGGGGCATCGATAGGGGATTTCTCTTGCCGAGGTGAAACGACGATCTCACCAGAGTTTAACTGCTGCTCCTCATGGGACCGTCGTCCACCCAGAGGAATGGCGACTTGCCCGTCAGACGCTTTTGCATGTCCAATTCGGTACTTCCTTGCTAACGATCGGTAGAAACTTCTGCGACTGACCGGTACCAACTGACACATGCGCTCGAGGCTCAGGCTGCCTTGCAACGACATCACTTCGCGGATCTGCTCGTAGATGTCGTCTCGCCAGTTTCGCCGCGCTTCTGGCGTCGAGCCTCGATTTTTTGCAAGGCACCTTTGAAAAAATCCACTTCCCTGGTTTTCTCGGCCAGCAGCCTCTTTAGTTGGTGGATTTCCTTCCGGTAAGAAGCTGTATGCGTGCTCGGACGCGATGCTTTCGACTACTTCCAGTTTCGTGCGCCACTTGTAGAGGCATCGCCGAGTTACCCCGAGTTCCTGAGCCAACTCGCCAACGTCCTCACAGTTCCTCATGCGTTCTACAGCCATCCGCTGAAACTTCCGTGAGTATCGCTTCCCCTTCACTTTGCAGGTCCTTTCCCTGCAAAGTGTGCCCATCGAGACTGTCTCAATTCAAGGGTTCACTCCATTTTCTTTGCGATCAGGCAGACGGTAGGCAGGCACAGTCGCCTGTGAGTAATTTCGCCTTGGATGCTCAGTTTTCTTTAGGGAGGCGGCTTACTTGGGCAGACGTCCACTCCCGCGCACGCCTAATCGCAACCGCCCCGAAGACTGGAACGATCACGCTTACGAACAGCGGTACGCTAGCGTTCACGCTCAATGGCGCTCCAACGATCACCAAAACGGCAGGACCGGGCACGTTCTCGATCGTCACAGGCACAGGAGGCGGAACATGTACGTCAGGTTCCACCATCGCTGCCGGTGGTGGCTCTTGCACGATCGTGGTTCAGTACACTACCAGCAGTGCAACTACATCGACCGCGAATGTGACGGTCGCGGGCGGAGTCGGTGCTGGGGGAAGCAATGTGAGTAGCGCCAACTTCAACGCCAATTAAAGCTAACCCTCGGGGGCGATCAGTCCAGTCCGGCCGCCCAGTGTCCAACCTAGAAGTTTCTACTGATGGCTATCGAAGCTTACCCAATCTGAGGGGTACAATCCTCCAATCAGTCCGGACAAAATTAAGTCGCAGAACCCATTATGCTGGATCAATCGCCGCTCAGCCGCCTTCTCGTAGTTGTTCCGATATCCCTTCTCGCACTCGTTCTCGCGAGCGCCCAGGTTCGACCCGAACGGACAAGACGCCTAATCACGCAGGCCGTTGACGAGAGTAAGCGAGTTGAGCTCCCTGGTAACACAATTCCCCAAGCTGATACCGGCAATGACCGTGGGAGGGTTCCCGACTCCCTTCCTAATGGAGCACATGCAGCTCCAATTGCGGCTGCCAAGGGAGAAAGAAGAAGAACTGGATAACTGCTTCAGAAGATCCAAGATCCACGCTCGCCTACTTACCACAAATGGCTTACTCCCGAGCAATTTAAGCAGCAGTTCAGCTTGGCTCCCGAGGACGTCGAAACGATCACCAACTGGCTCAAGTCCCAAGGTTTTACAGTCAATGTGATCAACGCAAGATCCGTTGACTTTTCGGGGACCGCGGGCCAAGTGCGCAGTGCATTCCGCACTGCGATTCATTACTTCGATGTCAGAGGCGTCAGGCATATCGCCAATAGGAGCGATCCGCAAATCCCGGCTGCACTCGCACCGGCAGTTGCAGGCGTTGTTTCCCTGAACGACTTCAAGCCACACCCCATTAGTGGTGTGCGTTGATCGTCGGACCCCTGTGCCTCATGGTGGAGCCTTTTTGCTAATTCTGGCACCGGCTCTCCGGCAGCTTATTGATTTTCCTCACCCGCTCAAACCGCTATGGTATTCAAGCCATTAAGAGACACATGAAAAATGTGCTGCTTAATGACTGCCCTGCGGAAATCTGGTCCAGCCAAAACGTACCTTCTGCCTTGGTACCAAGATTGCACAAATTCAATTTAGACGGGCCGTTAAGCAGGTCTCGCTGTTTGTATAGGTCCGTAGAAAACTGACGGTCCGAGACTTAAATGCAAAAGCGTTTTGCTATCGCGACACTGATGCGCGGAAATAAATTACTCTTTTTGGGAGCTTCTTTCGCCTTAATTGCTTCTTCTGGCGCGTCGTACCTTCCCGGCCACCATGCCACCACCTGGAACCATAGCGCCATCACCGCTACCTATATCGGCGCGCAGCTTCGGGAGATAGGCCCTGGGAATACGACTCTTGTCCTGGCTTACGCGCTGCAGAATCATACCGATGTTGACTACCCTCTGGCGGGTGGGTCCGGCGTCTTTTTGATGAGCCGTCTCAAACCCAACGGCGCTCTCAGTTCCCAGGAACAGATCCAGCTGAGCTATCCCACTTTCCTGCCCGCTCGGCAAAAGGCGCGTGTCGCGCTAGAAATCAGGCATCTCTTCGGCGGACCTGCCAAAAACGATCCGTTGTTCCCAGATAGACAAGATAAACTCAAGGCATTATTCAAACGGCTCGCCGATGTGCAGTCCTTCGTTTTGTTTGACCAAGCCAACCGCCTCCAGATCGAATTTCCGGGCGCGTGGCGGGAGCTTAAACTGCCTGCGGAGGAGCGCTCGCTAACCAGGGTGCTCGGTCTGAAGGTTGGCCGGATTGTCATCGATGCGGGGCACGGAGGACAGGATACGGGGACGGTTGGTCCAAAAGGCTTGATGGAAAAAGATCTTTGCTTGGATGTCGCCCTTCGCCTCGGCAAACTCATTCAACAGAAGGTACCATCGGCCGATGTCATTTATACGCGCCAGAACGATAGCTTTATCACTCTGGAAGAGCGCAGCGAAATTGCCAACAACGCCAAAGCCGATCTGTTCCTTTCGATCCACGCCAATTCGAGCAAGGACGCCAATGTCCGAGGTATTGAAACGTACTACTTGAATTTGGATGCCTCACCCCAAGCCCTGGACGCCGCCCGCGAGAATGGCCTGGTCCAAAGTTCTGTCCACGATCTTCAGGATTTGTTCAAGAAGATCGCTCGCAATGAAAAGCTCGAAGGATCTCGCGATCTGGCTATGGATATCCAGGAGTCCCTGGAGACTTCTGTGCGAGTCGGCAACCGCCCGGAACGAAACCGTGGTGTCCGCAACGCTCCCTTCGTCGTGCTCACCGGCGCCGATATGCCTTCGGTACTGGCGGAAATCTCCTTTCTCAGCAATCCGGCCGATGAGCAATGGCTGATGCTACCTGAGAATCGGCAACGGGTCGCTGAAGGCCTGTACCACGGAATCGAGAAATACTTCCGGAACAACAACAGCTTGACCACTGACCTTGTGCTCTCGTCGAAAAGGAATCGCCAGCCGTAATACATTGGCCCGGCAGTCGCGTGTAACCTTGACGCGTCGAGTCCATAAACCGTCTTGGTCGCGGCATCGTATCGAATTCGCGATAAGAAACTCGAATACTCCCGCTAGGGATTTAGATGCAATCTCTTACCAGACGTTCGCATCCAGGATTCGGGACCTTTTTCTTCCCTCGACCGCGCCAACGTTCATGACGTTCACAGCAGCCAGGTACGGCGGATTAGCCCATGCTTCTTTGCGTACATCTACGGTTTCCTGCCTGGCCTGGACATTCCTTCCGGAAGCGCTGAACCTAGGCCGCCTTGCAATGTATATACGTAGCGTATATACTTGAGCCTGGAGGATGCTTATGAGCAAAGCCCGAATCTTCAAGTCTGGTAATAGTCAGGCGGTACGGCTACCCAAAGAATTTCGCTTCCACGTTGACGAAGTGGAAATCTTGCGCCGCGGAGGCGAGATCGTCCTAAGAGAGCCAAAGCGCAATTTAGGGCAAGCATTCACAGTGCTTGGCGCCATGCCGGACGACTTTATGGCTGAGGGTCGGCGAGATGAGGCACCTCAGAAACGGGATGCGCTATGAAGCCTCGCTATATGTTGGGTACGAATATTTGTATCTACATCGCCAAGCACCAACCACCCGAAGTGAAAGCTCGTTTCGAGCGACTGAAGCCTGGACAGCTCGTAATGTCGGCGATTACTTACGGTGAACTGCATTATGGGGCGTGCAAAAGTAGCCAGCGGGCGAAAGCCCTAACACAGCTGGAGGAACTGGTTCAGGACATCCCCGTAGAGAACCTCGACTCGGGTGCAGCACGAGCGTATGGAGAGATTCGCGCCACGTTGGAGGAAAAGGGGCGTCTGATTGGAAATAATGATCTTTGGATCGGTGCGCACGCGATGGCATTGGATGTCACCCTTGCCACGAACAACGAGCGTGAGTTTAAGCGGATAGCTGGGCTATCCGTGGAGAACTGGACGAAATAGACGCACCGTTGCGGTACGCTGTCGATCCGAAAACATCTCCGGACGTGGCGCGGAATCCATAAAACAGGGAGAGCGTCGGGAAAGCTGGAACGCCTCTCACTCCCGCCGGTACAAAGCTGCACGGTGTTTGGGGCGCGCAGCTAGTCTGAGGGACAAAAAATGCCCAAGGTCCAGGAAGATCTTTACTCAGACCTCCAGTTCCAAGTACAGTCCGCCATCGGTTTCTTCGAACCTTGCGAAGCTAATTAGGCGCCAAAGATAACCACTTCCCTCATCCGGCACCAACCTCTGTTCGTCCTTTTCCCCGTAATGCTCGATCTGCTGCACGCAAGTAGTGGAGAAGGTCATGTATCCTTGCCGCCTATTTAGAGCGACATAGTTGGAATCGAGTTCGGTGTAAAACATCACAAGAAGAACTCTCTGAACCCACAGGATCGAAAACTTCTGCTCAGTGCCGCCAGATTTAAGTAGTTCTGCTTTGACAAGCGCAGGCCGATAGATTTCACACAACAGAGGTTCTCGCCGAAGGCTCTGAGCAGACTAGGGCAGAGACTGAGACTGTCAGGGGTTCGCATAGAAGCTTTCCAGGGTGCTCATAATGATCGGAACTTTCGTTCGCGCCATTTATGCGGGAAACAGCGCGAAGGCTTGTCGGTTATGTAGGTCGTCGATGTACTTCATGTGACAAGACCGCGACTGGAACAGCGTCAGGAGCCGGAAAGGAATCTGGTTTGAACGAATGATAATCCGTCAAAAGTTCCTTGATGGGGACATCTAACGATACGCGGAAGCGAGAAAAAACCGGCAGTCCCTGCAACAACATCTTGGTCGAAGCAAAGACTTCGTAAGGACCGATCAACTTCATACAAACATTGTTTCCGTTGCAGGGAGCTTTTTTCTGGTTGTGCACGTTTAGACATGGACTGCAGTAGATTCCCTTATAGAAAGCGACCTGGTTATCGCCGGTAGGCCCGTAAAGCAGGGGCGTTTCGGGCCCGAAGAAAGACAGCGTGGGCTTAGCCAGGGCCTCGGCCAGGTG
>QHYQ01000254.1 GCA_003224175.1 Acidobacteriota bacterium | reverse complement strand
GTTTCAGAACGTGGAAGAGTTGCGGCATGGGCTGGCGGAATTTCGCGAGCGCTACAATCAGCGCTGGATCGTCCAGCGCTTGGGCTACCTCACGCCAGCCCAGGCTCGCCAGCAGCTTCTTGCACTTGGAGCCGCTGCATGAATACACTCAGTTCAGTGTCCAAGAAATCCGGCGCTAAACAGAGGTAGTTTGTTCCCTCCCAAACCAGGTGGCGTCTGGTCGCGTAGCTGGACACTGTAAAGAACCAGCTGGTTGAGGATCTGGCGAACCGTAAGATCATGCAAATGTATGTTCACGTTCGGATCCATATTCCCGCCAAGCGTTGCACCTGGAGAACTGGGCACAATTCCGCGGGAGGCGTAATAGTTGCGTCGCTTCTCTGCGAGGTACGCGGCCAGTTCCGGCGCCAGGACTCCGATGCGTTGAACTGCTGCGGCGGCAACATTTTCCCCTCAAGTGAGAAATCCTTGATTTTGATGTCGAGTAAGTGCGGAGGATCGCTCTCCACGCGCGTGGGGTGCATGTATATGATAACGCTATCTACGATTTCGTATCGGTATAGTCGGGACTGCTGGCATAGACGGTCCAGAATTTCACCAACTGTGGCATTACTAATGGATAGTGAAAGCGATTCTTTCGGATCCCCTTCCCTACGGGCAACCTTCTCAAATGCGATCAATATTTTCGCGATGTCCTTCTGTCTCAGGCTACGGAGAGCATCCTCCATCGTGCCCTTTTCGATATGCAACGAATCCACAACCGTTGCCAGTACGGGACTTTGCTCGGGCGTTCGATAAATCCCCTCCGCATTCAGCGAAATGAAGGTGCCTATGACAACTACCACTGTGAGAAGGTGATTAGTTTTACACATGAGCTCCATTTTCCTCATCGTGGACTGAGGCTAACAGAGGAACAAGTCCAAGTCACACTCTCCGTTCTAACACTGTACCCGTTGACGGTGATTGTCTGGGTAGCAGAGACTCCGCATGTCCCGCCTTGCTTACAGGTGGCGCTACAGAAGTAAAAACAATCCGTGACAGTATCGCCCGCACCAGAACTCGTCGTGACCGCATCGCTCGCGCATTGTCCTGTCGGAGAGCTATAGGACTCTCCAATATCTAGGGGATAGCCCGCAATCCAGTTGTTGAACTGATCCAAAATACGATACGTGCGGTTCCGGACGTAGCTTGTGTAACTGCCAGTGCCAGTAAATCCGCTTTGGCTACATGTGGGGTTCCCGTAGCCTGCAGTACAGGTGTGCCCACTTGGGTTGGGGGTGTCGGTAGTTGGCGGGGACGCCAAGGAGCTAGGTTTGACGACCGTTATGTTAGCCGAGGCAATAGACGACTGATTGTTATAGGTATATTTTAGTGTAAGCGTAGTATCGCTCTGTTGGCTGCTCTGGTTAGCTGCGGTAGCCGTGACTGTGGCCGAAGAAGTATTTGTAAGGGTCACGTTCCCGTTTGATACGGACCAACTATAAGTTCCACCGGATGGATTTACCGTTGACGTATAATTCGCCGAATTGGGGCCGGTCGAGGAACCTGTTCGAAGTGGCCCATAGCCTGGTCCCGAAAACGTGACCGTGGGCTGGACGTTTCCTGCGCCTCCGGCGGCAGCATAGCAACCGTTGTTGGGGTCATAGATCCTTACCGATACGTTCGCGGTGCCAACGGCCAAGCCGTTCACGGTCACATGGCTAGCTAAGCCATCGAATGAGGTACCCGCGATCGAGATAACGTTGGGACTATCCGAAGACCACGTGTAAGTATAGTTGAAGTTATCAGGTCCCGCTCCCTGACCTGAGCAGGGCTGCCCGTATTCCTGCGGAATACAAACTAATGCTACAGCGTACCCAAAAGCGACGCCCTGACTTCCAATGGGAAAAGTTGTTGTGCCTGCCCCGAATTGGGCGCCGCACAGCACATACGTGGAGCCGCAACTGAAATTCCGGGCCATTGCCGACTCACGGTTCGATTGCAGTATGCGACCCTTGCCTTTCCCCGGGAGATGAGTAAACCAACTGAGTTGGCCAGTTAAGATGTCGCGAGGCAGTACCCTGCCTCTCTCGTCTTGGACCTGACCTAAGATCGGGCTGCGAATGCTGATCGCTTCCGTCTGCATGGGCACCAAGCGGTAAGTCTTCTGCCAGACTGCAGTATCACCTGAGATCGTCACACTAAATTCCTGCACTGCTTCGCTATGGTTGAACAACAACAGTGTGGACTCGCCGCCTTGCTCGATAGACCAGGGGTGATTGCCACCATTCATTGAGTCTTTTTCATCTTTGCCCAGAGATTCTACCTCTCGCAGGCTGGACTCACTCGTAGAAACGAGCTTGGCCATCAGGTCTCCTGGAGCACCATCCGAAATAATCAGGAACGAATTCTGGAGTCCAAGGTCTCCCTGCAAATTGCCCAGCGTAAGCCCCTTACTGCTCCTGGCTGGAACAATCGTATTCCCCGCCTCCTGCACCGTTGGGGTGCTCCCTGAGGTTTCCGCATACTTTATGCGCACATGCAGGTCATTGCTCGAGAAGTTTGCCAGTGCCAATTGAGGTACGTATTTGCCGTCCGGCAAGAGTGTTGCAGAACCGACCGGCACGCCGGTGAACACCGTGGTTGCCGAGAGGACCATCTTCGGGTCGGCGAAGGTCATTGCACTAAAGAACCGACCGTCCTGCTTCCGGTGTGGACTGAGGCCGAAGGCGGCAAACGAGCCCGGCATAGCGTCGGAGGTGAGGACGATGCCGACCGGCCCATGCGGCCCTTGGCTGGCACTTCCCATGACGGTTTCAAAGTCACCCCCATGGACCGTGCGATCTACGCAGGCTTCCGTGACGAGAGTTTCCTCTGCGAGGAGATCGACGGACTTGGAGAACTTTGGGCGGTCCTCACCGAGGCATTCCACGAGGATGTGCTGTCCTGTTTGGGCTAGGCTCGTGATGGCGATAAGGGGCGAGCCGTCGGATGCGTCTGCCACTGCGCGGAGGGATTGGGAGCCTTTGGCACTCGGCATGGCTATTTCTTCGTCAACGTAATTCGGTTTTTGAGATCCCAGGTAGGTCAGTGACAACTGGGCAGTGATAGCCATGCCTTTAAGGTTGGGGCTTTGCATGGCCGAAATCCTGCCGGTTGTGGCGGCGGAGACCACGGCTGCCAAGAGATCGTTGACCTCAACACGGCGCTGGCTGTGAGGAGTAAACTCTACGCGCTGGTGCGCGATTTCTCTGCCGTCGAGTCCGGTAAGGGTCACGTCGGCATAAGTTGATATGTCCGCTCCATTGGCCAAGACAAGCGTGCTGGAGAAGTCGCGGTCCTGAATGAAAAGGGGGATGCCATCGGCATTTGCATCATCGATCCTGCTGCTTGGGCGCGGGTATGTTTCGGCCTCACACTAAGCACGAGGATGGCCCCGACGATTGGAAGCATGAATGCTAGCCAACGTAGATACGTCTTCGACATAAGATGCTCCCTCTTCGCAATTCGCCGCCTCGTTTGTAGCTGATGGTTCCTCTTTGCGGGCATTGCGCCCTCGGGCGGCATTCAAGGCGTGTGAATCTCGCCCTCTACACGACGCGCTTCAACGCCTGCCACTGCAACACAACACCAGCAGGTGTGACCTAAGATGCCGGCCAGGTAGATTTCTTCCTAATGAAGCGCGTCGAGGCTGGCCTCTGTTCTGCTAATCATTGTTTTCTTTGCCTCCCGCGAAGAATTGCATGCGGCCACAGGCGTCAGTTCGCCCCCTAACTTTGGCTGCGGCTCCGCCGCGCTGTGAGATCTCTCCAGACTCCCTGTGCGCGCGCCATAGCATCCCGCTGCACGCGCAAACCTTCAATGGCTCATCGCCTGTTGGAGTAGAATGCGCGCCATGAAAAACACAAAACGATTCGCGGCAGTCATCTTCCTCATCTTTGTTGCATGCAGTATCGCGCGCGCCCAATCACAGCCTGCGGACGGTGCGCAGCAATTCGCCGAGTTCGGCGATTTCAAACTGCAACGCAGCGCCGTGATTCACGATTTCCGCATCGGCTACCGCACGCTGGGCCAACTCAACGTCGAAAAATCGAACGCGGTTCTCTGGCCTACGTGGCTCGGCGGCCGGTCGGAGGATCTGTTGCAATTCATCGGGCCAGGGAAGGTGGTGGACAGCGGGAAATATTTCGTCATTCTTGTGGATTCGATCGGCGACGGTGTCTCGACGTCACCCTCGAACAGCAAGACGCAGCCGCTCATGAAGTTTCCCGAATTCACCATCCGCGACATGGTGGAATCCGAGCACCGGCTCGCAACCCAAGTGCTGCACCTCTTGCACCTGCGCGCAGTGATGGGAATTTCGATGGGTGGGATGCAGACGTTTGAATGGGTCGTCGCATATCCGGACTTCATGGACCTGGCGGTTCCGATGGCCGGCTCGCCGCAGTCCACCTCATACGACAAGCTCCTCTGGACAGCGCAGATCGACGCGATCGAGCTCGATCCGGCGTGGAACAACGGCAATCCTACCGGGCCGCTCACTCGCGGGCTGGCCCTCTCCCAGGAAATCGGCTCGATGAACGTCACTTCTCCCGCCTTTCGCGCGACTCACACAAGCCCCAAGGACTTCAATTCGTTCCTCGCGGAAATGAAGAAGAACGCGAAGGGCGGCGGCGGAGAGGCAAGCAATCAGATCCGGCAGCGGCAGGCCATCATCTCGCTCGATATTCCGGCGGAACTCGGCATCACCCTGGAGCAGGCCGCGAAGCGGGTGCGGGCGAAACTGCTCATTATCATTTCTTCGCAAGATCACATGGTGAATCCGAGGCCGGCGCTGGAGTTCGCAAACGCGATCGGTGCGCCCGTGGTGAATCTGGACTCGCCCTGCGGTCATCTCAGCTTTACATGCATCTCGGTCGGGCCGACCGTCGCGAAATTCCTCGCCGACCCCTCGTCCGCGCACAGTGAGACCTTGCAGGACCCAGCCAGCCACTAATTTGGGGGGGTCGAGATGACGCCTCGGAATTCGGCGTCATTGACATGCCGAGGCAGGTTTGTTCGTACGTGCGTGGCCACCATCCCCAAGAAAATAAGCAGTAAAAAAGTTCCTTTGACCAGAGAGGACTTCACCATAGCGGCTGCATCGTAGGTTCGAACAATTGAGATTGTTAAGTGACGCATCCTGACTAGGGCCGCACACCTGTAGGTCGGTCAGAAAGATGTGGTTTGGGCGCGGAAAGATCCTGGCAAATTCTAGCTGGGGAATCAGTGGGTTGCGGCGCCCGGCTGCGCTGGCCCTTTCGGCACAACCAAGCCTGCAAGTTCAGTACTGGGGCAGTTCGACCCGAGGACGGAATCCTAACGAAACGTACTGCGGACAGTCTACCAAACCTGCTTTTTCAAGCAGCTGGCCCGGTGGCTTGCTCTTTTGTGACACCTTTGATGTAGCGAACGAAATCGCGGCCCTTTGGCAGCAGGGCGTAGGGGTTCTCGTTGGGCGGTAGCTTTGAATTGTTGCGTTCCACGCGTGTCACAAGACCATAGCTCTGCAGCTTCGCACAGACGCTTTCTAAGTCTCCCTGTCGAAAGCCAGGTATCCTAGGGCGCATATCCCTCCAGGCATCGTTCACCTCGTCCATGAGGACCCGGCCGTCGCTAGATGACAAGATTCGGCTCTGTGCCTGGTATACTTGCACCAATACATCGACATCAATCGGGTCCAAATCCATCGCTACGCGCATCATCTCTTCAGTGTAGTCGGGTGACCGAGCAACTCCCTGTTCGGCTGCGTAGCCGAGGATCTTGCCGATACTAGCTATACGCTCCTTCGCTCGCAGG
>QHYQ01000253.1 GCA_003224175.1 Acidobacteriota bacterium | reverse complement strand
GGCAGCTTTACCCGAAAGCGTTTCTTTGCGCGGCGTTCCCCGAATGTCTCTGGCTCGCTGTTTAGCCCAATATGACGCAAATTCCGAAGTCCCCGCGACAACCCATGATTGTGAGAACCTAAGCGCGGAAAGGAAAACTCGACAACTCTCTTTGTCACGTTGGTTCGCATGAATTCTTTAATGCTTCCTGTCACCGACGCTGCTGACGAGCAAGTCTTCTCCTGCTCTTCCCCCGAGTGCCGCCCTCGCTTCCGAGCACATACCGATAGCCCCGTAAGTTGATTCAGCTTATCCAGAACCAATTGCTCGCGCCATTACCCTATCGGGCAACAAGAGGCAAGAGAAAGAGACCTTCGGGTTGTAAAATTCAAGCCGTGTACTGCTTCACCCAAGACACGGTTAACCTCCACTGAATGTTGAGGCGTAACGACGATGAGGCGAGCGAAGACCTGGGTAATGACGCCGAGCGGGAGAGTAGTCACCTGCACAAACTGCTCGTGGTGGGCTTCAGTGGTGGAGGAGGATATCAGCTCAGCCGATAAAGATTTCGGGAATGATGCCCGAAATGAGTGGCATTGAAGCGACCTATGAGTTGCGCCGCTTAGCACCGAAAGCGGCTCCTTGACCCGCCACTACGCATTGGGATAAATAGCCAAATCCCCGGACCCCGGCCACTTTTTTAGAGGGAGTTCGCATATGCTTATTGGGGAACGTCTACGGGCCATGCGAGAGGAACGTAATTTGTCTCAGGGGTCACCTCGAAAATTGGACGGGACTGTTGCGATGCTACATTTCCCGGGTCGAAAACGGTCATACCGTGCCGAGCATTGAGACGCTCGAAAAATGGGCGCGGGCTCTAGAGGTGCCGCTTTATCAGATTTTCTATTCCGGCGAAGAGCCGCCTGTACCGCCACAGCCCATCAAGACGAACCCTCGATTGTGGGGCCTCAACGGAGCAGATGCTCGATTCCTGATGCGGTTGCGCCGAGCACTAAGCCATACCAAAGAGGCTGACCGGGCCTTGTTGCTCCAGATCGCCAGAAAATTGGCAAAGGGCAAAGCAGCATGAAGCCGCAATTCACAATTCTGCCCCTCTGCCTCTGACCGCTGCCACCGCAGAACTGGTATGATGAAACTCGCATTACTTCAAGCCCTGCAGACTGAAATCCGCCGACACGACTTCTCTACCTTCATCGATGAGCTGCTGCTTTTGTCTGCTTGCTCGTCGAGGGCGTTATTGCTCTCGATAACGGTAGTACCTCGGTTCCATTGGCAGGTGCTGAAACTAAGCGAAGAATAAGGCATGGCAAGAAGCGGGTCCGAGTGCCTCGCGGATACGCTAACCGTCGAAAGACCTGCGGCAGAAGCCTTTTCCACCTCGCCAGACCTAAGCGACACCGAACCGAAACACCGCAGTAGCGTTCCCACCAAGAGGAACCAGAGGCTATATCTCGAGCTGCCGGTGTTTGTTTACAGCCTCTCGACGGGTAAGGAACCCGAACCCCTTCTCGAGGTGGCACGCTCTGTGGTTGTCTATCCCGGTGGGGGCGTCTTGGGTCTTGGCGCGACTGTGAAGTTGGGACAAGAGTTGCTCTTAGTTAATCCCCAGAACAAGGTACAAGCAGCGTGTCGCGTGGCGGGGTTTGAGTCCAAAAAGAATGGCCCTCAGCCCATGGTGAGACTGGCGTTCACACAACGCGTCCCAAAGTTTTGGGGGGTTGTGTTCCCCCCGGAGAAAGGGGATCCCGCCGAACGCAAGCTGCCTCGGTTGCCCCGCCGCTCTCGTCGCGTGGAATCCTCCCAGCCCATCCAAGTTCGCCAAGCTGAGGAGACAGCGAGTGAGGTCAGGGATATGTGTATCACGCAGAATATCTCGCGTGACGGCCTCTACTTCACGAGTGGGGAGCTCAGCTACCGCCAGGGCATGCGTCTCACGATCAGCTTCCTACACCATTCAGATCTTTTTGCTCCTGATACCAGTTACACCGCACAGATCGTGCGCGTGGATAAGATCGAAGATGGCCTTGTCGGGGTCGCGGTCAGATTGGTAGGGAACAACAATGTAAGACCGCCTGCCGCTCCCACTCCTGCACGGTCAGACGTTTTAGTCAAAGGCATCGGGGATAGTCTTGCGGTGGTCCCTGGCCAGCTTTGCCGTTCGCTTCGGGACACTGGAATTCGCATCGTTCGCTGGCCTCTGCCTCACTTCGGCAGAATACGGCAATCAGCGGCGAAGCAAGCCAATGCGCTTGTTTGCCTAGGGACGACTCTGGCCAAGCTTTGCAAGAACCGGATAGAAGCATGGCGCAAAAGTACAACCGGGCTCGTGCGCTCCGCCTGCTTAACGTCAGTGGCCCGGGTTATTTCCGTGGGCAAGAGCGCGGGCGTCCAATTCGCGAAACTTTCGGCTGAAGCAAATGGACACTTGGAGAAGTACGTGTGCAATCTGGCGGCAGCGCTTATCCGAGTGAAAAGCCTTGAACTTTGTCCGTCCGTTCCAAGGCCTCGAGCCTGGCTTAAAGGAATCGCAAAACCGCTTCTCTTGGCGGTGGCCCCGATTAGAACTGCTTTCACGCTTCCGAAAGGCAATGGTCCTCACGAGCTGTGACATTTTGGTTGTCGAAGCGCTAAACGCGCTTATTGGAGACAACCCGCGAGGAGTTTCGTTACTTACTCGCTGGTGAACAAGCGTGGCGGTTCAGGAATGTGACGAGTGGATTGAGAAACTGGCTGATGGGAAGAAGGTCCGATATAGCTACCAGCTGCTGACTGCCGGGCTTTCAGCAAGTGCGGAAATCCTTGACCCGGTTGATGCCATGATGGTCTATACGCACACAACTCGATCTTCCAGCGCCGGCTGACCGTGCACAGGTTGAGGCCGAATTTGCGGACGACCTGAACAGCTCTACTTTGACGCCGATTTGATAGCTGGCGATTATAACGGCTAGCGGCCGACCGAATGGCGCCGAGACTTGACCCACCACACACACGCATTGCGATAAATAGCGCGGCTCAGCGAGGTGCCTATGCTCACCGTGCGGCATAGCGAACCCAGCTTGCCCGCACTGCGGCAAGCCACCGGAGCTACCGAAGCTGCCGAAAGAGTTAGCGTCGATGAGCTGCTCCAGACTTGGCTGGTCGGGACTGTGAAGCGAGCCCGACGAAAGCTAAGACGGCCAGCGACTGCTTGATGTCTCTGCAAAAGAAAACACAAAGTCATTGCCGTGGCCGAAAAATGACCGTTGTGAGCGGAGAGATCAGCATCAACCGGGGATTTCGGCATCCCTTAACTGCATGACTGTTTTCCCCGTGTTCCTGGCCAGCAGAAGGCGGCCGAGCGCAGCAGCAGCGGAGCCCTGCAAGGTTGCAACCCTGGTCGATGCACTTCTGAGGTAAGGACATTCGGATAGAGGTTGCTCGCGCTGCCGAGGCGGTGGTTCCGGCGCATCGTGCAAATTGCGTTGGGAGTTCGAGAAGGTTGACCCAATCTAAGTTACCTCAAAGCCGCGAGATCGCGTCGCGGAGATCTCCTGGCCGTCGGGAGTGGAGACCGTAACGCGCAACGGTTCCGAGGTGACTTCCGCCGCCCGGAGTGTGAACCACACGTCGCCACGGGTCAGCGAAGAGTTGTCGTTGCCGGAATAGATCGGTACACCGTAGGAACGAATCGGCTGAATGTCCTTACTCTGACTGAAGCGGAACCCAAAATCGTGGAAGCAATCCTGGACGGAGATCATACGGTTTACGCCTTGGCAAGCAAGTGGGGGCAGAAGCGGCGACGGCACCGGGTAGCGAACCTGGATGCGCACCTGAAGCGTGTCCGGATCTTTTTTGTAGTCCTGCTCGGCCTGCATAGGGCTGTAGCCGACGGAATGCTCACGGGAGCTTACGACGACCTGAGCAAAAGGAGTTCGCACCTCCATCTCGGCGATGTACGGACCAGTTTTTGGCGGTGGCAGCGTTTCTTTATATTTGGAGAGGAACTTGACAGACTCACTGTTGCTGCTTCCCAAGAAGTAAGCGTTGCGAATCGCAGAAGAGTCCAGCGGGTGCTCGTAGGCGGCAGCCGACGCTGGAATCAATGCGATCAAGAGCATTCCGAGAGATCTTCTGGACCAAGGCTTCACGTTCTCCCTCCACCACCCGGTCGCTTCGAATTAACCTGTCTAATCGTACCAACTTGGTAATGGGAACGGCAGGGAACTTTCAATCGGATGCGATTCGGGCCGATCTTCGAGCATGCGGTCTCCTCAGATAGAATGAAAAGCGCCCGCCGCATTTCGCAGTTGAACGTGGTAAACCGGCAGAGCTGCCGAATCTGCCTAAAAGAGTTAGCGTCGATGAGCTGCTCCAGACTCGGCTCGTCATGACTGTGAAGCGAGCCTGGCGAAAGCTCAGACGGGCAGCCGCCGCTTAACGGAAAGGCGGCCGAGCGCAGTAGCCGCATTCTCCAGCGTAGAAAGGTCCGGCAGCCGCTTATGCTAATGCGAGTCGGCCGAGAAGCCAGTTGTTGTATAAGCAATTGAGCCACTTGCGTGATTAACGCGTTTAGCGGACTTTTTCGTTTATTTTCTTCTCGCGACAGTAAGGAGTCTTGAACCACGCTGACAGGCTCATGGTTCCTTTGCTGGAATTGCAACGTCGACAGCAAATGGCCAGGTTATATTTTTTCTTGGAAGGTCCGTCATTATTGAAGTGCTCTATAGTTGCGCCGGAAGCACCCATCGCATGCGGGTATTGCTTCATCAAGATACCGCAATATACGCAAGTTTTGTCTCTTGCCCGAATCTCTTGCTCATCCTGCTTAGAAATACCGTATGTGTTGGACATGGTTCTCGGTGACCTGTACATGCGACATTTTGAGCTGGCTCGAACCCAGAACACAATTTTGTGGGGTTACGCATTATCGCCAACTCCTGATAAAACTGGATTCTCGGTAAGTGCAATTCGAACGGGGCAGTGTTCTGCTACTAGCATGGATGTTCCTGGCGTTGCCCAGGCGGTGGTTTCGGCGCATCGTGCAAATTGCGTTGGGGATTCGGGAAGGCTGACCCTGAACTATCGACATCGATCCATTCAATGTGACATTGTCTTTTTCGACGCCAGCAATCTTCAGCTCTGGACTACTGCTGTTAAGCTTGACGCACTGGATTGCGTAAGTTTCTCCTCTGGAGCTAGAAATGAGCGACAAACCTGGGGTCATTGTCAGCGAATTCAAACCTGGGGTCATTGTCAGACTGAAGAGCGGCGGTGAGCAGATGACCGTTGCCAGCCTAAAAATTATTGAGGGCACCGAAAACGCCGTCTGCGGTGGGTGCAAGGGCAAAAAGATGGAGCTGCGGACAATCCCAACTTCTATGTTGGAGATTGTCAGCTAAACCGGCTGGCGAAAGCTAAGACGGCGAGCGGCTGCTTAGGCGAGGTGCATCTCGGTCCTACCACAACATTAGAAAGATCAGGACATCAACGAGGACCATGGCAGCCGCAGTGAAGATGCCCGGCGTGATATAGACCCCAGCGCAGCGGAACACGACGCCCCGTCTGTCTCGATTCCACCATTGGCCAGGCGCAAGATCTCTCGATCATCTGAAAGCAAATCCCGCAAATCGGACTTGCTGCTTCTTGTCTCTCGTCATTTCTTTATGAACTCATACCCTTCGGTCCTCAACCCTAGCTTCCGATACTGCTCGCAGATGATGTCTTCCTTCATTTCGTAGCCCGGCGGCTGCAACTGGTAGACTTTCTTCCCTGTCCAGGGCCTCGCATAGGTCTTGGGATCGTCGAAGGTCAACTCG
>QHYQ01000252.1 GCA_003224175.1 Acidobacteriota bacterium | reverse complement strand
CTTCAGCGCCTCGTCCAGCTCTCTGGGGCTGTCATCGGCAGCCGGTGCGGCAGCGCGAAAGTAATCTGCTCCAAGATTGAAAGTCTCTCCGGTAGACAGCGCACCGTAAGCCACCTTCTGAGCCACTCCAAGGCCTTCGAGCGACCAATCTTCGAAAGTTCTCGAACGCGCTGATATTCGAGTTGTCATTTCACGAGCCACCTTATGACGCTGTAGTCTGCCGCAGCCTTCTGCTTTGGCAGTTCGAGATGGCCATAGTGGGTGAGCGGTGGATCCCACACGATTAGGCGAATCTCGCCATCCGGGTTCACCTCACGGTATTGAGTGGCCACATAAACCTCAAGCGCATTCATCGGATCCTCTGGAAGCCAGTGGTTCCGATCGAAGTGACCCACAGTCCACACCATCTTCTTGTAGCCGCCCATCCGCGTGTATTGGGTTGAGAAGAGTTCTTTATCGACGTCCTCAAAATTGATGTTCCAGGGATTTCCAGACTCCTTGAGCAGACGTTTCGTCTCGACCTCAACGTAGCCCTTTTCGCTGATAGCCGCTCCGTGCTCAAGGTCCTGAATCTGCTGTTTGAACTGCGGACGTCTGCGCGCTTCCTCGCTCAGCCAGGCTGCAGCAATTTGGTTAATTGACATGCCCGGCACATACAGCGGATTCAAAAAGAAGCTGTAACCGCGGCTATAGCTCGCCACGTCACGACGACTCAGGAGATCGAGCGGACGACGCTTGCCACCACCGCCCTCACCCTCGCCCGTACCGCCCGTGGGCATGCTGTGTGGCTGATTGAACGGGCGTGTAAGGGAAAGCCGCGCCGGACCGCCGCTGCCCCATCCGAAGTAGCGACCCTTGAAGCGCGGACCAAGTTCTGGATCGGAGAAGGCCAGCAAGGCCAACTCACCTGAAGTCGAATGACCGCTGATTAGGATGTCGCCGACGGTGTTCTTCATGATGATCTGTCGAACACCCTGTAACACGACCTGGTTGTTGAGCAGGACATTGCGAAGGTAAATCTCCTTGTCCGGCAGCTCGGTATCCAATAGGTACCGCGGCTGGCGCTTGATGCTTTCGATCGGCTCTTCCCACCCGCCATACTTGAAGTTGCCCGGGATCGTGACGATCATCACGTTAATCTTCTGGGCGAGATACTGAGCCCATCCAGGGTTGTTCTTCAGGTCGACATAGAACTCATACCAGTTGGCCGCGCCGCCGTTGATGATGATGAACCATGGATACCTATTCGCGTCCGGGTTCAGGCTGGTCAGTTTCAGGCCGGTTATATCCCAGTCCATGTTGTAGTGTTTGTAGCGCTCTACGATCCATGCGGCCTTATAGCCCAGCGTCTTCGGGGGAATCTTTTCCAGGTCGCTCGGGTTGAAAGCCCCACCGGGGGCAGCCTTGGCGAGTTCGGTTACCGTCTTGCCCCCATCGGGCAAGTCGAAGCCCTCACCTAGCGAGCGAAAGTCGGCTTCCGGCAGGGTGACATAAACAGCCTTTTTGTCGTCGAGCAGGCTCCAAATCTTTTTCTCAACGACGGCATTGGTCTGCTCTGGGTTCTGAGATTGCGCGACGGCGCCAGACACCGCAGCCGATGCGATCGCAGCACCCAGACAGACACTCCCAAGATACCTTCTGCTTCTTAGACCGAGCTTCATAAACTCCTCCTGTTGCACACCCCATTTGCCTACTTGTAGTCGATCACGATGGACACAGTTGGCGGGGAAATACCGCCTCCTGGCTTGGGCGTGGAGACTTGAACCAGATAGTTTCCCGGACTGGCTGTCTTTTGCGGCGTCAGTCTTGCCAACATTTCCGTATCGCTTACCCACTTGGTCTGCACGGTCGCGCCGTTGAAAAGAACAACGGAGTTAGGTGAGAAATTTTGCCCCATTACCGTAACCCATTTGTCGCTACCCTCCACCACGACACCGGGTGAAAGATTTGACACAACCGGTGGCAGGCTATAAAGATGTTTGGTCACGGTCCCATAGTTGTGAAACGGAACGTCGTAGTCGGCGTGGTAGCTGATGTCCTGCACCACGCCGCCCTTGATCACCTGCTCGACCAGCTGCGCATTGTGAATATCTTTGAGAGGATCTGCGCTCAGGACAATAACGTCACCGAACTTACCCGGTTCCACCGAGCCAAGCGTCTTATCCATGCGGGCCATCTGCGCGGGCCACAGGGTTGAAGATTGCAGAGCCTGCATGGGCGGGATACCGGCGTCCACATAGAGCTGCATTTCATGATGTATGGCCAGCCCCGGTACGTTCGCGGAGGCCGAGTCCGTTCCAGAGTAAAGTTTGCCGCCGGCCGCGACGAACTTGCGGAGGAACTCCTGAACATTCTTGTAGCCCTTCAGAAATTCGGACCGCTCCTTGGGCGGGCGATTTTGGGCCCAGTGGTACTGGTCAAGGAACTCCAGCCGCTCGTCATACGGCACGTACTGGAGATTGGAGTTGGAAAGCAGTTTCTCGTCTTCTGCCTCAAACTGCGGCGAACGATCGATAATCCCACCCCATTCAAAGTCCAGGGTCGGATTCAAGGAGGTGTGGTTCTTGACCAAATGGGCGATCATTTCGTCAAAGTAGGTCGTATCCATCCACTGGTAGAGGAGGCTGTTTTTGTGGCCGGCCGCAATGCAGGGCAACGATTGTTCAAGAATCGGCGGGTAAGCCGTCTTACAGAACCCCATCGCGGCGATGGCTTTCTTACCTTCTTCGCTGCGAGTGGCCGCAATGCCGACTCCGGTCATGTGCTCGATGCCGTCCACTCCCCAGTCGGAGGTGTCGAGAGCGTTGAAAGAATGCGAGATGATACTCAATCCCTGCGCATGCGCTGCCTTTGCAACCGCCGCAAAATAGTCGCCCTTCCAGTCTTCGTTCAACGTGATGATGTCGGCCTTGCCCTTCAAAGTGGCAACCGCCTTCACGGCATCCTTGGGCGTATCCACATTGGCCCAGACTTGCATCTTGGCAGTTCCGGTTCCGGCCAAAGGATCGGTCTTGCCGTTTCCGCCGTCTCCCAGGGTTTCGTGGTGGTAGTAGCGCGGCGCACGGATCAGGCCCAGGTTCACGCCCTTTTGCAATGCAGCCGACCAGTGCCCTCCGCCCAGATCGAGTACGGAGGTCACCCCGTACGACAGGAACATCTCCCCCATGTACCAGGCGTAATGAATGTGAGATTCGATCAGTCCGGGGAGGAGGTACTTACCGGCAGCATCGACTACCTTCGTACCCGGGGGTAGAGCCGGGGAACCCGCTTCGCTGCTCCACACCTTTTGGATGATGCCATCGACGATCAGAACTCGGGCATCGGGGACTGGAGCTGCTCCAGTCCCATCGATCAGGGTTCCGCCCTTCACTAGTACGTTCTGAGCATTCACGGCGCCTGCTCCAGACAGCAGCAGACACAGTACGAGACTGCGAGCGATTTTTAGTTCCATTCGTTTCAGCATATGTGTCAAACCTCACTACTCAGTCTTGGTTGCGTGGGTTCGTAAATCTTCATTCAGAAGGTGTACTTCGCTGTTTTGTAGGAAGACGCAGTGTGTTGTGCTGGCAGTTCTCACGCGTTTGCGTCAGTCGATACACGAATCCCCGTCCGCACCGTACCGGCCGTCACAGCTTTGAAAATCCGCATACCACTTGACGAATGCAGCCACAGCGTGAAGCGTACGCGCATTCCTGTCTGAGCGGCCCGACGTTGCCGAGTGCAGACGCGCCAGTCCACGGCTTGACCGCCTAAAATGGGCCGGCATTTTGTTGCGGCTATGTAGCTACTGGCATTCATAGGCGGCCGGAGATGTGCGCTCCTGCTTTAGAACTGGTTAACCGTCCTGAATTATTTTGATCCCTTGCCAGTCCATCGTGCCCTCAACCCGGCGCGGTCGACTTGTGTCCCACGGAGATAGACTGCGTTGATCCGCCGCGTATTCGTGATGTCGTCGAGCGGATTTGCATCCAACACAAGGAAATCTGCGCTCTTGCCCTTTTCCACGGTGCCGACGTCCTTGAGTCCCACCAGCATGGCGGAGTTGCGAGTCGCAGCCACAAGGACCTGAGCCGGCGTCATCTTTGATGCGACCATATCCGCCATTTCCTCGTGCGCGGCCCAGGGGATGTTACCGTCGGTGCCCAAGGCGATGCGAATGCCGGCCGCATTGAGCCTTGCCAGATTGCGAGACTGAATTCCGAAGAATTGCTGGGCCTTGGGATCGTCCTTGCTCCCCGCCTGAATTTTCTGAAACTCTTCTGGGGTGACGCTATCGCGCAGCCAGCCTCTGTCCACCCTGACTCCGCGATCGGGGAGATTCGGATCCACGATCATGTTCGGCCGCGCCTTCATCATGTTTAGGAACTCATCGTCAATGTCCTTGTCGCGGACGCTATGCGCAAAATAGTCGATGCCAGCCCGCAGGACCCCCTTGGCGTCTTCGAGCGTGAAGATATGGGCGATAGTGCGGAGGTTGTGCTTGTGGGCCTCATCAATGACCGCCGTATACAGGGCGGGACTCAGCTTCGTGACCGTGTGATCCCGATCGTCCACCCAGATCTTGACGATATCCACCTTCCTCTCGGCCAACTCTCGGACGGCCATGCGGCCCTGCTCTTCGCTTGTAATCCAGTACGGAATATTGGTCCGCCCCGGCTCCGGCCCTGTTATTCCACGTCCTGCGGTGCGCAATCGCGCGGCGTTGGAAATGGTTTCGGCACGCACCTGGAACGCCAGGTCGCCCGGATCTTGCCCGAGGCTCATCGCCACGCCGATGCCATAGTAGGCCAGATGCTGTAGCTGATCGACGAGCTCGTCTCGGTTCGCTGCGAGATGCTTGTGGGCGTCAATGATCGCCGGCATGACGGTTTTGCCGGTCAGATCCACGCGCGCCGCGCCCGCCGGAACGTTGATCTGGCCCCTGCGGCCAACCACAGTGAACTGACCGTTGGCAACAATGAAGACAGCATCCGTGATGGGAGCACCTCCATCCCCGGTAATAAGCCGGGCTCCCTCGAATGCGGTAACGGGCGTAGCCTGCTGCGCCTCGGCCGTTCCCAATACCGACCAAGACAAAGCCAAGGAGATTCCGATTGCAACAAGCAGACCCGCAAAAAATTTCATTTGGCGCGACAGGGAATTCACGATGCGCATAGAGACTTTCCTCCCTCAGGCTGGATTGCGCTTGTGAGCGAACTCTCACGCGTTCCGCTCGCGCACATAGGCGCAAGAGAGCTCTTTTGACCGCCGGGGACAGCCCGATTATAAACCCAACCGCACTCCCGTCAGCCAATCTGAAGTTGGCAGCTCAGCACGGCCGACCTATGTGTTTCACGCCGATTCACCCGACAAGATCAGCCACTGCGGGGGCGGAGAAGGACCCAATAGGTTCGATTCAACCGGCACGCTGGTTCAATGGGTGGATCGCGGCGAAGTACCCGATAGGATGATGGCATCGCACTTCACGAATGGCGTGGTGGACCGCACCCGACCGCTTTGTCCCTACCCCCAGGTGGCCGCCTACAAGGGAGGCGGCAGCACGGATGATGCGGCGACCTTCGTTTGCAAAGCGCCGTAAGGCGTGTAACACAACTGAGGTGTTATCGCCTTTCGGCGATATAATCGCCCCGATATCAGTGCACGCAATGCGGACCGCATGCGTTATCGGCTTAATTCCCGTTTCCCTTGTTCTTGCTCCCCTGAGTTATGCCCAACACGGCGGCGGGCACATGGGCGGCGGGTTCTCTGGCCGAGGTACTTTTTCTTCCGGACATTCTTCAGTTCGGGTTCGTACGGGCGTCGTTCGCCAAAAGTATGCTGGTCGCGCCTATTACCTGCAGGGCGTTGCTAACAGTT
>QHYQ01000179.1 GCA_003224175.1 Acidobacteriota bacterium | reverse complement strand
CGCAGCGCGGAAAGAAGCCGGAGGTGGGGCGTGGGTACGGATGAAAGTCGCGATTTACCGTAAAACCTGCAGAATGAATACTTGCAGAACGATCGATCTAAGCAGCTTTAGAATGAACACTTACACCAAAAATGGGGTGGGGTGGGGCGGCTAATGGACGGTCACACAGGAGGCTGGCGAATTAAGTTATTTAGATTGATATCCTTGCAATGTAAAACGGAACAAGTGCCATGTAATGATATCCTTACGAGAAAACCGGGGGTAGGGCTGGTATCCTCAACTGCAACTTTAGCTTTCTGTCTTCGGGGCGCAGGACGCTGCAGCTGGCGAAGGCTAGCAGGGCTGGATTGGGGTTTTCTTGAGGGCGAGGTCGCGGAGCCAGGCGTTGATGGCGGAGAGCTGCTCGGCGGCCGCGTTTCCAAACACCACGCCCATGCCGAAGATGCCCATGCCGTAGCCCGAATGGATGTAGATCACTCTGCCGGGCAGTTCGCAGCTTTGCATGCCATCGGAGATGCGCAGACTCACTTCCGTGCCGATGGGAATGGGCTGGAGCGTATCGATATAGCATCCACGCGAGCTCAGCTCGGAGACCTGCGCGGGAACCGACGTACCGTCGAGCAGGGTCGCCTCCGCTTCCGCGAAAAACGCAAACCGCGGATTGGCGCGCCGAACCGCGAGTGAGGTATCACCCATATGCCGCCTCGCTTCGATGAGTTCCTTGCCCATATGATTGCATTGTATGAAAGGGCAAGACCATACGTCCAGATTTACCCACTCAGGATTGCCGAGACAGGTAACTGGCTCTTCGTACAGGGCCGTTTCGCGGAGACGCCCAGGTAGGAGCAAGTTGCGGTCCAAAGGTTCCGAGGCAGGTTCATTGAAGCGATGCGCGCAGGAAAATGAGCGCCTTACGGAGCGGTTTCCGCCGCCGATTTTTCACGGCTTTGGCCCCAAGTTATTTATGGCGAATGTCTTCCGGAGCCCTTTGCCGGTCGAGCGGCAGAACCTGCAGATGCCACTGCACGGGAAGGCTTTCGGGAAGGAAGCAGATCTTGCTGTCGCAGGCCTGATACTCGATCTTTCCCGTAATGGGCAAGGATTTGCCTTCCGTGCCCAGGGCGTTGCTGAAGTCCGCGGCGGAGCTGACCTTGACGTCCTGCCGGATGCGGAAGGTTCCGGCGAAAACGGGTACGCGCTCTTTGATGGCCGGCAAATAGAGCGTTTTCGCGGGCGGATAAATCGCCGGCCGCAGCTCAGTTTCCGGGGCGGGATCGATCGTCAGCTTGATTGGCTTATAGTCCAGAGTTCCGGGAGCGTACACGTGAACGTCCGGCGGGAGTTGTACTTCGGCCGTCAAGGTGACGAGCCCTCCGGGAAAGGCAGTGCGGTCGGACTGCTCGAGCGTGAGCCGCAAATGCGGAGCTTCGGTGGTGCTCGCGACTTCTGCGCCCAATTCCGGAAACAGCTTGGCGATGACGTTATTGCCGGAAAGGCGCTCGCGATACTTGGCCTCGAAGAATTTCTCGCGGATGATGCCCCTGGTGTCGAGGACGAAAAATCCGGGGCGCGCCATGCCCTTGAACTGGCCGGCCGCTTCGGCGTTAAAGACGTGGTAGGCGCGAATGGTTTGGGAATCGGGATCGGCCAATAAAGGAAAGCCGATCTTGCGCCGGTCGGCGAAAGATTTCAGGATTCCCGGGCTGTCGTAACTGATGGCGGCCAGCGCGAGCCCTTGCTTCTCAAATCTGGCCTTGGCGTTCTGCAGCTGGACCAGCTGCCCTTTGCAGTAAGGTCACCAGTCGGCCGAACGGAAAAAGAGAAGAACGGTGCCGTGCGGTCCCTGCAACGTTTCGAGTGTTTGTTGCGTGCCAAACTGGTCGGGAGCCGAAAAAGCGGGCGCCTTCTGGCCCACAGCAAGGCCGATGCCGGCGAGCATTTTGATTGATGCGACGCGAATCGTGTCGCCTTCGAGCGCACCTTCGACAGTTACGCTATCGCCCAGGTGACCGGCGGCTTGGTCTTGTGGATCGAGGTTGAGCACCAACCTGAGAGTATCGTCATACAACGATAGCTTCCCACCCGGCGCACCCGTGTCGGCGCATTTGGCGGCCTCGGCGAACGCTTCGTCGCCACTGCAACTACTGTTGATGATTACCCCGGACCAGTCAGTCATGTTCTTCTGCTGGGCCGCTACGAGAGTGGTTGCGCCCAGGAGCGTGAGCGCGCACATCGAAGCATATTTCCACATATTGCCGGCCGTCATGATGATGAATCTAACATAAATGAGGCGTCAATTGGCGGTGGGCATAGATCCGAGGCCAAGACCGGCGCATCCAGCCGGCCAGAGAATTGCTTGCCGGGCCAACGGCGGCTTGCTGTTGCTAGAAAGCGCTGGCTTGACTCCGAACTTTCCCGGGCGGGCTAAAACTCGATGGGGATGAACTTCTCAAGGTGGCGTCGGAGCATGATCCGTGTGCTCGACTAACTCAGCAAGTGAGCCGGCTCACGCCTTCATCGACTCACTACGAACGATCTCATATCTTTGAATCAGCGCCGCCACGCCGACCTGCCGGTCGTCGTTTCCAGCGGTCTTTTCAACCCGGACGACTTTCCCAGTGGCACGTATAAAAACTTCTGTACCGCCGGTTACTTCGGCCGGCAGGGTCATCGTTAGATCCAATTCAGAGCCGGCAGTGAACTGGTCTCCGATGAGGAAGTAAACCCCACGGGTGGAGATATCGCGAGTCTTTCCATTACAAGCGTTTCGTTCGACCGGTAGGTGAATGAGAACCGGTAAGGAAAGATCATAGCGTCGTGCGGTGCGACGTTCGGTCATATGCCACCGTTTCCTGCCAAACCTTGGTACGGATTATAGACCTGGAAGCCCTCAGTTTTGGAGACTGCAATTCGCCTTCCAGAGATTCGGCAGTCTGGGGGGCCAAGTTGCAAGTCGCCTATGGTCCTTGCGATCCGCGCTAGCGAAACTTAAGCAAAATATTAACATTCAGTAACTCATAAAGAACAAAGGGGGAGAGCCCGAGACTGAGTCTCCCATGCCCCTCGCGAAACGGCAGCTGTATTCTCTCTCGCAAGAGGGAAGCAAAAACTTTGCAACAGGGTTTACCAGAACCGCCGTGTTCCGCACGACTTTTGCGAATCGAATGCCTCGAATACGCAACAGATTGCACCTAATAACCTCAGTCCTCTTTGCCGACGGGAGCCAAGGGCGGAGCGGTCCGTGAGCGAGATCCCCTCCCCGCATCGAGATTAAACTGCCGAATTTTGTAAAGCAGGGCCTTATAACTGATTCCGAGCATTTTCGCCGCATCTTTGCGGCACCAGTGTGTTTTCTCAAGCGCGTCGGCAATGGCCTCCATTTCAGCTTCATCCTTCAGGCCCCGCACGAGCGCTTTCAGCCCCTGTTCTCTTACCGGCGAAGGCTCCTCACGCGGGGAAATACGCTGCCGGGTAGCCGCCATCTCCAGCAATTCGCGGAAACTACCCTCGTCGTCTTCCAGAATGACGTAACGCTTGACAAAATTCTCTAACTCTCGCAGATTGCCGGGCCATGCATAACGAATAGCCGCTTCGATGAGGTGTTGAGATGGATTGGGGGCCTCTTTCTGGAACTTTTCGCTGTACTTATTGAGGAAATGCCTGAACAGGAGGGGAATCTCCGCCGTCCTTTCCCGCAAGGGCGGAACGTTAATCGAGAGTACATTCAATCTATAGTAAAGGTCCTCGCGCAGGCTGCCAGATTTCATGGCCTCCTGGACCTCCACATTGGTGGCGGCGAGCACACGCACGTCGACGCCGATCATGTGACGCCCGCCGAGCCGTGAGTACTGATGATCCTGAAGCACATGTAGCAGCTTGGCTTGCAGGTGGGGACTCATTTCAGCGATTTCGTCCAGAAAAATGGTGCCCTTATTCGCCAGTTCGAATTTGCCCGGCTTCGAACGCACTGCCCCGGTGAATGCCCCCTGTTCATAACCGAATAGTTCCGACTCGAGCAATTCGCCAGGCAGGGCCGCGCAGTTGACCTTGATGAAAGGCTGATCGCGCCGAGTGGAGCGCATATGAATCATGCGCGCGACGACTTCTTTACCGACTCCACTCTCGCCACAGATGAATACGGGCACATCAACCGGAGCGATCTGCAGGATCTGCTGGCGTATGCGCACCATCTGCGGGCTGGCAGCTAAAAATGAAAGATCCTCAGTCAAATGATCGCAATATTCCCGCAAGGCCTGGTTTTCCTTGCGCAGGTCCATTTTCTGCCGGCATTTGAGTATGGCGGCGTCGAGTTCTGCTTTTTCAAACGGCTTGGTCAAGTAGTCCTGCGCTCCGAGACGGATAGCCTCGACAACCGTGGTAACTTCGTTCGAGCACGAGAGCATGATCACATTTAGGGTTCGATCGACCTGGATCAGTCGACGCAAAGTTTCCAGCCCGTTCATCTCCTGCATGAGCACATCGAGAATGATGAAATCGGGACGCTCTGCTTGCTGAACAGATTCCAGGGCTTCCGGGCCAGAAGCTACGGCGGTTACGTGGTAACCATCGACCTCGAGCAGTGTCTGCAGGTACTTACGGATACTTGGTTCGTCGTCCACGACGAGAACGCGTTCTTTCTCACTCATACACCGATCCCTCTTTCAGGCCGCACGCATGCGGCTCATTGATTATCAATCGGCAGCAGAAAAGTGAACGTACAGCCACGGCGCAACTCACTATCCACCCAAATTTTGCCTCGATGAACTTGAACAAGCCGTTTTGCAATGGCCAGCCCGAGTCCCATGCCGGAAGAAGACCGGTCTACCCGCACGAAATCCTCGAAGATTTCCTGATGATGCTCAGCAGCAATTCCTGAACCCGTGTCGCTCACGGCCACGCGTACGCAATTGGGTTCATGATTACGCGCGCGCCGCCTGTCCGTAGTAGGCGGTTCTTTGGCTACGCGGCGCTCCCAAAAATGGAGATCAGCTCGCATCGTGACGGAACCCCCGGCAGGGGTATGCTTCAGCGCGTTATCGAGCAAATTAGCGACGGTCTGCTGTACCTTTTGGTAATCGAATTTGAAGATGGGCAACTTTTCGGCGAGCACGGATTCGAGCCGCACGTGATTGCGTTGAAACGCCTCGTGCCAACGCGTAGCCAATTCGGTCAAGCAATCGCGCAGATCATTGTCACGCAAGTACAAGACGAGCTTGCCGCTTTCTAGAGTCGAATAGTTCAAGAACATGGAAACAAGACGAACCAGCCGTTCACAGCTGTCCTTTGATTCCTGCAAGATGTCGCACTGCTTCTCATTGAGTTTGCCCAGCGAGCCTGAAAGTAAGAGATCGTAATAGCCTTTGATGACGGCGAGTGGCGTTTTCAATTCATGCGCCGCGGACGCGAGAAAAACTGTCTTCTGCCGATTCACATCCTGAAGCCGAAGATAGGCGGCGAGCAGGTTCCGGTATGTGATCTCTCGCTCTTGCAATAACGACTGCACAGTCGGTTCCGTGGTTTGAGCAACGGCTGCCGACTGCGCATTCCCAGCCGGCTCGAGCCTCAGCACGAGCCATTCCGAACTCGGGAGCCGCTCCAGCCGCGCGCGGAGTCTCCCTGACGCGGTCTCCAAATGGAGGTCCACCTCACTCTCGCCGCTCTCAATCTGGCCCAGCAATACCTGGGGGTCCATGCGCAGGACATCGCCAAAAAGGTTTAGGCGTTTCCAGCCGACATTTTCCGGAAGATCTAGAACTTGGCGAGCGCGATCCGTAACCAGCAGCAAAGCGCCGGTGAGATGAGCAACTAACAACGGGAGGTTAAAAAGATCCAGCAGACTTAATGTAAGACTCGCGGGAAGCGATTCAGTGGATTGCGTTTCGACAGCAATAGCTTGCCGCAACTTCGTCTCCTGAACGTTTCGCCTCTGAGGTGAGGGGGACGTAAGTCCTCGAATCGCTAAGTCCCTCAAAACGTGGAGAATAGTCGCAAAAGATGCAAGATAGTGTCAATGGTAATAGAGTTCCATTCCGGCGATTGGGAGAAAGAGATTTCCCTTCGTACCCCGTTTTGTTCTCGAAGGGCGTGCTCACCAGTCTCCCAGACTCCTACTTACCCTTCGTTTTCGTGGAGACCCCGCGCCGACGTAGTGATCACAGATGGCCCTTAGCGTGCTCCCTTCCCTGCGCGCCAGCCTGTTATCCCAAATCCCCGCTGGGGTAAGCTGGGTTTTTTCGTCGGACTTTGAAACCGATGCCTAGCCCCAGTGACCCCTCACCGGCCACGCCGCCCGAGGACTCTTTCCTCGAGCTGCTGGCGGAGACTCTCGAGAACCTTGACCGCGTTCCCCGCGGCCAGTTCCTGCAGCGCTTTTTCAAGACGATCGCTCAACTTGAGCTCAGCGAAAACATCAGTTCCGACTATTGGGATCAGATTCTTGAACGCCGGCGGCAGCTCGCCGACACATTGGGCAAGTCCACTTCACTCAAGGCTGCCATGGTGGATGTGCTTGCCTCATCCACGTATCTCCGAGTGCCAATCTTGATGGAATATGAGGACCTGAAGAAATTGCAGGTCAACGCTGCTACCGACCCGCTTACCGGCCTCTACAATCGGCGGCTCTTCGAAGAGCATTTCGAAAAAGAGTTGAATCGGGCGCTGCGATACAATCAACATTTGGCCCTGGTTATTCTTGATCTCCACCAATTCAAAGAGGTCAACGACCGATTCGGCCATCCGCAAGGCGACTTGTTTCTAAAGACTGCCGCCGCCACACTGCGCAAATCGCTGCGAACGTCCGATTACGCTTTTCGCATCGGGGGCGATGAATTCGCGCTTCTGCTTGTGCATTCCGATAGCGAACAGGCCAACACACTAGCACGCCGCATTCGAGCGAATTTCGTGTCGGCGGTGCAGTCCATTCACGCCAGTGTTGGACTGGGAATGGATTATGGAATTGCGGTACTTCCGGGGGATGGTGATCAGAAAGACGTTTTAGTCCGCATTGCCGACCAGCGTTTGTATCAGATGAAGCACCAGGAGCGAGGAGCCGAGGCACAGCAGCAAGCGCCGAGTGCTGCAGCTCCGCCTCTTGCTCCGGCTGCAGCTCCGCCCTCTGTTCCGGCTGCAGCTCCTCCTCCTGTTCCCGCTGCAGCTCCGCCTCCTGCTCCGGCCCCAGCTCCTACTTCGGTGCCAACCCCTCCACCACCGGCGGTTGCGGGGCAAAGGGAGACGCGCAAATGGGAACGAGTTTCGCTTGTCGGAACTCGTGCCTATGCGCAATTGACAGATGATCCGAAAAAAACGGCGCGAGTCATAGACCTGGGCTACGGAGGTCTCGCACTGGAAATGGACAGGCCCGACGACGTAGGATCACGTTTTTCAGCCGTGCTGCACGTTCCGATTCTTCCGCCGGTGCGCGTTTTTCTGAAGAAGTTGTATCAGGTACCGGGGAGCAGCGGTCAGGTAAGGGTGGGTTGCGCCTTTGTCTCCTGATCAGCTCATTCTATCGGTTCTGACGAATAGCACGGGCCAGGAATAGAAGCGCCTGCTGCACACGCGCAAGACCAAGGCTCCAGCGCACCTGAGCTTGTTTTTCACCTGCTCCGCGAGCAAACAGAAGAAGCCTCAAGCAAAATCCTTGCTGGCCGCGCGCAAGTTGTGCCGGTGAGACCTGCAATTCCACGCGAAGCGCGTCGCCCGGCTCGCGTTCGAGCAACTCAGCCAATCGGCGTGCCAAATCGTCATACTGAGCTTCGTCCGGTTCTTCCGCGCCGCGTGAGACAATCAGATCAATGCGTGACGCAAATTCGCTCGGCTCGGCGCCTGCACCTTCCGTAGACGCCCAGACCTTGCAGCCGAAAGTCGCGAACGGAGATTCCTCGGCGTTCAGGTTCAACAAAAAGCCGCCGAGGCTGGGGTATTGGCGGGCAAGATCGATGCGCGCGACTGCGCCGGGGTCCTCCTTGAGATCGAGCCGTTCAGGGCCAACGGCGGCACTGCAACTCTCTTGAGTATCCCTTGTAACGATCACGCGCATGCTCCGGACGGTATACTTGCTCGGTTGACGGAACAAGCGAAATCGCCGTTGCGACTTTCACAGGCGAGCAAGCATCTACTGCTTGGAAACGCTGGTTGGATTCGCGTACTATTAAAGGCTATCCCGCGAGCTTAGCGACGCGGCTGTATCCCCGCTCGTCGGGGAGCCGTGCAGAACGGCCTGCGGAAGGGAGCAAGCATGAAACCCGGTATCCATCCTGATTATCATGAAATTACCGTTCATTGCGCCTGCGGGAGCGCGTTCAAGACGCGCTCAACGTATAAGGCGAATCTGATGCGAGTGGAGATCTGCTCGAACTGCCATCCGTTTTTCACGGGCAAACAGAAGCTCATCGATACAGCGGGGCGGGTGGAGCGCTTCCAGCGTAAGTACGAGAAAGCCGCCCAGGCGGCCCAGGCAGTCCAGGCAGCCAAAGGCAAGAAGTAGCCTTGCTGTTCGGCCACGCAGGCACGGAGTAGAATTTGCCCAGCATGGCCTCCCGTTCTCGACACAGCCCGAGCGAAGTTCAGGGAACGACGCCGGTCGAGCAGGCGGTCGCGCGCGTCACGTTGCGCAATTCCTTCGCGCACCCGTATGATTCCGCCATCGCCGCCGCCCGCACTTGCTACGCGCCACGGCTGATTTCACCGGAAGAGATCACAGACAAGCAGCGCACGACCATCGGCGCGGCGACGTTTTACGCCGGCCACCACACGGTTTATCAGCACGCGCATTTTGAGTTTGGCCTGGAGAACGTCAGCCGCCAATTCGTCTGGTCCTTTCTGCACGCGCACCCTTTCTATAATTCTGAGCAGCAGAGCCAGCGCTACGTTCGGCTGGACCGCGCGCTTGCCTACATTCCTCCGCTGGGCGGCTCATTCGGCGTGGCCGAAAAAGAACTCTTCGAACGCGCCGTCGCCCGCGCCTGGAGCGCCTATCATGAGTTGACAACGCTGCTGAAGGATGACGCGCGGCGCATCCTCGCGGAGATTTGGAATATCGGCACGATGTCGCACCCGCGCAGGATCGAAAAAGTCGAGCGGCAGGCGGAAAAGCGCGCCATCGAAGTGGCCCGATACGTCTTGCCCGTAGCCGCGGCCACGACCATGGTGCACACGCTCTCCGGAGTAGTCCTGCACCGGCTCTGGCGCATGCAGGCGGCATCCGATACGCCCACGGAGGCGCGGGCAGTCATAGGCGAAATGGTTGCGCGCGTCCGGGAAGTGGATGCGCAGTTTTTTGATCGGTTCGACAACGGTCCTCTGGAAGAGCTTTGCGAATGGCAAGAGTCGCCTTCCTCTAATGGCGAGAAGCAGGCGCAGGAATTTGATGCGAAACTCGCCGGCCGCACTTCTTTGTTGGTCGATTATTCCCCGGCCGCTCCTCGCGTTCTGGCTCAGTCCTACCGCGCCGTGGTCGGTCTTAGCGAGGCGGAATGCCCGGACCACGAGGCGCTGGACCGTATGCTCAATCCCGCGCGGAATCCCTATCGGCTGGAGACACTAAACGTCGGGGTACACGCTCCTTTAATGCGGCCATTGCAGCATGCCAATTTCACCTTTGCCAAGAGACTGAGTCACAGCGCTGATAGCCAGGATCAACGCCATCGCATGGTCCCCGGATCACGGCCGCTCTTGGTCCTCACCGATACGGTCCATCCTGATTTCATCGCGCCCATGCTCATCCGCGAAAATAGGCTGGCCCGGGAAGTTTACGAACGCGCCGTGCAGGATGCCTGGGCGGCAAAAAACGAGTTGCTCGATCGCGGAGTTCCGCGCGAGTTCGCTCTGTACCTTTTGCCGAACGCGAAAGCCATCCGGCTTGTCGAGAGCGGTTCGCTGCTGCACCTGCTTCACAAATGGACCATGCGCACCTGTTTCAATGCGCAAGAGGAGATCTACCAGGCCTCCATGGAAGAAGAGGCGCAAGTGCGCGGGGCGTTGCCCGAATTAGCCCGCTACATCGGCCCGCCATGTTACGTGCGGGCCGGTATCGCCACTCCCATTTGTACGGAGGGCTCTCACTTTTGCGGTGTCAAGGTCTGGCAGGAGTTCCCCGAGATTGAGCGCCGCATATGACCCGCCGGGGAACCCTGGCCTACTATCTGGCGGCCTGGGTGATTGGCTGTTTTGTCATCTCCCTGCTGCAATGGATCGGAGAGGCCGTCGCCGGCGAAATTCATACCGCTTCGATCCTCCTGACAACATATTTTTTCTCCCTGATTTTCGGCGCCGTTACGATTCTGCTCTTTGCCTTTCTGCTTCGCAGATGGATGCGGTTGCTGGGGAGCCACGCTCAGTGGGCCTGGATGCTGTCGGGCGGCGCGCTAGCCTTGGTGCAGGTTTTTGTCTTGATCCGCGCGCAAAGCGCTCTCCTGTCGATTCGCTCCGGTCAGTTCGGCGAGTTTCTCTTTGCTGCGGTTCTGAACGCGGCCGATGCCTTGGCGGGCCACAACTTGTGGCAGGCACCCGTAGACGGGGCAATTACGGCCGTGGTCCTATGTCTGGTGGATCGGGCGTTTGCGCGCGCGGATGAGGCCGCCGAGCCCAAGCATTCAACGGCATAGCAGCAAACTCGTTTGCGGAGAAGTTGCTTTCGTGGCGAGCAGCGTCTATGCTGAGAGCAGGCTCGAGAGATGTTCACCTCTTTTTATTAGCTCCGCGTTTCGGACGGCGCCGACAGGGCGCTGGAGCCCGTTGCAGTTTGCAGGAAACCCCTACGTCCCATGATTTCGTTTTGTGCAGGTGCGCTATGGCGTCACTTACGCTATTTGAAAAACTAGATCAGATCGAATCGCGCTATCAGGAGCTTACGGCGCAACTGTCATCGCCTGAAGTCCTCGGCGATTCGTCGCGTTACCAGAAGCTCGCTCGCACGCATGGCGATCTCTCCGAGGTCGTCGGAAAATATCGCCAATGGAAAGAATTGGAAAAAGGTCTGCGCGAGGCTAAACAGATGTTGATGGAAAGCGAGGACGCGGAAATGAAGCAGCTCGCGCACGAAGAAGAGCGCCAGCTTCTCGAGCGCAAAGGTATTGTGGAGAACGAATTGAAGCGGCTGCTCCTGCCGAGAGATCCGAACGACGAGAAAAACGTTATCCTCGAAATTCGCGCCGGCACCGGCGGGGACGAAGCGGCCCTTTTCGCCGCGGAGCTTTTTCGCATGTACTCCCGCTACGCCGAATCACAACGATGGCGCGTTGAGGTGCTGGAGAGCTCGCCTTCCTCACTGGGAGGCTTGAAGGATATTGTCGCGGCGATCCAGGGCGACAAAGTGTACTCGAAGATGAAGTACGAAAGCGGCGTGCACCGCGTGCAGCGCGTGCCCGCCACGGAGCAGCAGGGACGCATCCATACCTCCGCGGCGACCGTGGCCGTGCTGCCGGAAGCCGATGAAATCGATATAAAAATCGAGCCCAAGGATTTGCGCATCGATACGTTTTGCTCCTCGGGTCCGGGGGGGCAATCCGTGAACACGACTTATTCTGCCGTGCGCATCACGCACTTGCCGACCGGGTTGGTTGTCTCCCAGCAGGACGAGAAATCGCAGATCAAGAATCGCTCCAAGGCCATGCGCGTGCTTCGCGCGCGGCTCTACGAATTGGAACAGCAGAAGCAGCATGAGCAGATCGCCGCGGAACGCCGCGGGCAAATCAAGACGGGCGATCGTTCGGAGAAAATTCGCACGTACAATTTTCCGCAGAGCCGAGTCACGGACCACCGCATTGGGCTCACGCTGCACCAATTGAGCGACGTCATGGACGGAAAGCTTGCGCCCATGGTAGATGCGCTGGTCACGCACTTTGAGGCCGAGCGGCTGAAACAGGAGCTGGTGGAAGCTTGAAGCTGGCAACGAACCCAGGTGTCAATCGAGGTGCCGGAGAACTTCGCCTGGCGTTGAGGAGAGGCATCGCACGTCTGGAGGAATGCGATGTTCCTTCCGCGCCGCTCGCGGCGGAATTGCTGCTGATGCATGTTCTGAAGTGCGATCGCACGTGGCTCTACGCCCATCCGGAATACGAGTTGACTCCCGATCGGGCAGCGGCCTATGCGCAACTCATCGAGGGCCGCAGCAAAGGTGTTCCCACTCAGTACCTCACAGGCCGCCAAGAGTTTTGGGGGCTCGAATTCGAGGTAGGTCCGGGTGTGCTGATCCCCAGACCGGAGACCGAGCACGTGATCGAAGTTGCTCTGGCATGTCTCGGTTCGCGGCGGACAGAGCCGGTGCGAATTGCGGATGTCGGGACGGGCTCCGGCTGCATCGCAGTGACCCTCGCTCGCGAATTGCCGGGGGCGGAGATTATTGCTACTGATATTTCGGCAGTGGCACTCGATTATGCGCGGAGAAACGCCGCGCGCCACGAAGTGTCCGGTCGGATTCAGTTTTTAGAGACCAATCTGCTGGAAGCTTGCCTCGGGCCTTCTGGGCCGCCAACGAGCTCCTTCGATATGATCGTCAGCAATCCGCCGTACGTTGGCCGCGACGATGCCGAGAATTTGGCGCGTGAGGTGCGTGAGTACGAGCCACCCAAGGCTCTTTTTGCCGGTGAGACCGGCTGTGAGATGTATCCAGCTCTCATCGAGGAGGCCTCAAAGTCCCTTCGTCCAAACGGAATTTTGGTCGTTGAGATTGGCTACGACGGAGCTGAGTATGTCGGTTCCCTTCTCTCTGCGTCTTCCTGGTCGGAGCTGATCGTTACTCGCGACTTGGCCGGAATCGAGCGCGTAATTTCAGCCAGGCTCCCAGCCTAACTGCTCCCCTTCGCACAATTCCATTCCCGACGGTCCCCGTGCTCCCGGCATGAAACGGGAGAAGTGCGCTAGTAACGCTCACCTCCGAACGATCGTTTTACGTGAACTGCCGCCCATGTTGCCGATCGCTAGTTTCTCCGGAAGGGATCTGGTGAGAGAATGACCGGCAAGGTTCATGCCTCGGCTCGCCCATTTCCGCGCCAAGCGCGACAGTCCCCGGCTCGAGCTGGACACGACTGCCATTCTGCATGTGGATATGGATGCATTTTTTGTTTCTGTGGAATTGCTCGAACGTCCCGAGCTGCGTGGCAAGCCCGTGGTTGTGGGCGGACAGCCAAATCGCCGCGGGGTCGTCTCGGCGGCGAGCTACGAGGCACGCCGCTATGGCATTCATTCGGCCATGCCTCTGCGCACGGCAGGAAAGCTATGCCCGCACGCTATTTTCCTCGACGGCCGTCACGATCTCTATGCTGAGTGGAGCGACCGCATCGCTACGATTCTCTCCAGATTTTCGCCGGTGGTGGAAATGGCTTCCATCGATGAAGCCTATCTCGACCTCTCTGGAACCAGCCGCCTCCACGGGCCTCCCCTCGCAGCCGCTCACGCGCTTTTGAAGGAAATCGGCGCGAAAACGGGATTGCCCTGTTCTGCGGGGCTGGCGCGCACCCGTTTGGTCGCCAAGGTCGCGTCAGATCAGGCCAAGCCGCGCGGGCTGGTGTGGGTTCCCGCGGGTGCGGAGGCCAAATTCCTCGAGCCGCTTTCCGTACGGCGTATTCCGGGAATCGGACGGGTCACAGAAACGGCGCTGCGCACGATGGGAATCGAGACGGTCGGCCAACTCGCCGGGATTCCAGAGGAAGGACTGCGAGAATTCTTTGGGCGATGGGGGACGGCGCTCTACCGCAAAGCGCACGGAGAGGACTCTTACGAGTTCGTTATTGACGCTGAGCCTCAATCGATTTCTCACAGTCATACGTTCGGCTCAGATACGAGCCATCGGCCGGCACTGGAATCGATGCTGAGCTGCCTATGCCAGAAAGGTGCGAAACGCCTGCGCGATGCGTGCCTCGACGCTCGAACGGTCACGCTCAGGATTCGGTACGCGGGATTTCAAACCGTCACGCGCTCCAAGACGCTCGCGGAGCCGACTCATCTCGACCCCGTGCTCCTCGCTACCCTGCGGTGGCTTTTTGAGCGACATTGGGAACACCGGCCGGTGCGTCTGATCGGAATCGAATTCGGAACGCTTTCCCATGGCGCAACCCAGATGGGCCTTTTTGATCCCGAGTGGCGCGCGAAGCTTGAGCGGTTGGCTCGTGCGACTGACCAGCTCCGTGATCGCTTCGGCTTTGCAAAAGTTCAGTTCGGCGGATCGCTAGGCAGCGCGAAGGGTCATTAAACCCCCTGCCGATCAAAAGCAGATTCCTCGTCGCGCGACAAGGGCGCGGGGACGCAGAACTCGCGGTGCGCTCCTCGGAATGACACCTTCGCGTGTCGATCGAAGAGAGATTCCTCGCTGCGCTCAGAATGACAACACAGAAGAGGCAGGATGACAGCAGCATGATGTCGATTCCCTTGGCCTCACCGTTCGACGAGCGCATAATCGCCGCATGACTGCGCGCGAACTCGCGGCGGAGATCTGCCGTAAGCTCCACGCTTCTGGATTCAAAGCCTATCTTGTGGGCGGCTGCGTGCGCGACCTGGTCCTGGGCCGCGAGCCGGCGGATTACGACGTCGCGACGGATGCGCATCCCGCCCGCGTGCAGGCACTCTTTCCATCGAGTGTGGATGTGGGCGCGCGCTTCGGGGTCATTTTGGTGGTGTCAAATAGCACGCAAGTCGAGGTCGCTACCTTTCGTTCAGATGTCGGATATTCCGATGGGCGCCATCCGGATCACGTGGAGTACTCAAATTTGCCTGAAGAAGATGTTCGTCGGCGCGACTTCACCATTAACGGCCTGATGCTGGATATGGAAACGCAGCAAATTCTCGACTTCGTAGGCGGCCGCGAGGACCTGCGACAGGGGATCGTTCGCGCAATCGGCACGCCGGAACTGCGTTTCTGCGAAGATCGATTGCGGATGGTCCGCGCCGTTCGCTTTGCGGCCCGTTTTGGCTACGTCATCGAACCGGCAACCTTTCAAGCCATCTTCGCCACCGCGCCGCATGTCACCGCCGTCTCCGCCGAAAGGCTGCGCGACGAGATCACTAAGCTGCTGACCGAGGGAGCAGCCCGCCGCGCCTTCGAACTCCTCGACGAAAGCAGCTTGCTGAAGGCCTGCTTGCCAGAGATTGCGGCGATGAAAGGAGTTGCCCAGCCGCCGGAGTTTCATCCCGAGGGCGACGTATGGATACACACGCTAATGATGCTCGAAAACCTGGCCCCCGGCTCGCCCGCTACCCTTGCCTGGGCCGTTCTGCTGCACGACGTGGGCAAGCCACCCACATTTATGTCCGCGGAAGAGACGGGCGATCGAATCCGCTTCGATGGTCACGCCGAGATCGGCGCTCGCATGGCCGGGGTCATCTGCCGCCGGTTTCGTTTTTCAGTCCATGACATAGAGCAAGTCGAGGCACTAGTTGCTAACCATCTTCGCTTCAAAGACGTCTTTCAAATGAGGCCGGCGACACTGAAGCGGTTCGTCCGGATGCCAAGATTCGAGGAGGAACATCTGGCGCTCCACCGCCTCGATTGCCTGGCGAGCCATCGTAATCTCGACGCCTATGAATTTGTCAGGCGCTTTCTGCGACAGACACCACCGGAAGAGGTCCGCCCGGCCCGACTGCTTACGGGGGAGGATCTGAAGGCCATGGGTTTCAGACCGGGACCGCTTTTCAGGGAAATCCTACAGGCCGTCGAGGAGGGTCAGCTCGAGGGTCGCCTGAAAAGACGTGAGGATGCCCTGGATTTCGTGCGTCGTGAATACCAAGACTCAGGAGAGCGTTAACGTGTAGGATTATCAATATACTAGCTAATCCTCTCCGGCTATTGGTGCTGGCGAATCGCCATGGTTTAGCGTATAATACTCATATTACTTTAGCGTTAGTTTATCGATTTTCTTGCACCCATTGCTTGAAACGACTCATCTAACGCAACATGGCGAGCAAAATGCTCGTTAACCTGTATCTATCTATGATAGTCAGGGGGTACGATGGCCGAAAAAACTGAGAAAATCGTGGTTCCACCCGAACTACCGGTCTTACCTGTGCGTGATACGGTGCTGTTCCCGGGCGGAGTTTTGCCCTTGACCGTAGGGCGGGAGAGCTCCCTGTCACTGCTCAATTCCCTGCAGGGCGAAGAACGACTGTTAGCCGTGGTGGCGCAACTTGATCCCCGTGTGGAAGATCCGACGGAGGTGGACCTGCATCGTGTCGGCACGATGGCCAAGCTGCACAAGACAGTGAAGATGCCTAACGGCAATCTGGTCGTGTTTGTAGAGGGCCTGGAGCGCATTCGCATCACGTCCGTAGTGACCCTGAAGCCATTCTTGCGTGCGAACGTTGAGCCCGTGACCAATCTCATCGGTGCACGGGATACCGAACTGGCAGCCCTCGAGCGGAATGCGCGGGAGCTTTTCCGGGACGTTGTAGCGCGATCTCCGCAGCTCTCAGATGACCTGCAGACGGTAGCTTTGAACATTGAGGATCCCGTGCGGCTGGCCGATTTCATTGCCGCAAATCTTCCTTCGCTGACTACTCTCCTGCGCCAAGAGCTGCTGGAAACCGCCGACGTGCGCAGAAGGCTCGAAACGTTGGTGCGCGAATTATCCAAGGAGATCGAGGTCCTGGATTTGCGCAACAAGATTCAGGAACAGGTCCAGGAGCAAGTGAGTCAGAGCCAGCGCGAGTATCTGCTCCGCGAGCAAATGAAGGCGATTCAGAAGGAACTCGGCGAGTCAGATGATGGGCAGGCGGAGATTGATGAGCTGCGAGCCAAGCTGGATGAGTCCGGCATGTCTGCCGAGGCGCGCAAAGAATGCGACCGTGAATTGAAGCGCTTGCAGAAGATGACTCCAGCTTCGGCAGAGTACATGGTCGCGCGGACCTATCTGGAATGGATGACCGCCCTGCCGTGGGCCAAGTCTTGCGGAGCGCCGGAAATCGATATTGCCAACGGGCAGAAAATCCTGGATGAAGACCACTATGACCTAGAGAAGGTAAAGCAACGCATTCTGGATTACCTGGCGGTTAAGAAGCTTCAGCCGGGAATGAAAGGCCCAATCCTCTGCTTCCTTGGACCTCCCGGAGTGGGCAAGACTTCACTCGGCAAATCGATCGCGCGAGCGCTGGGACGCAAGTTCGTACGTATTTCGCTCGGCGGAATGCATGACGAGGCAGAAATCCGGGGCCATCGCCGGACCTATATCGGCGCTTTACCCGGGCAGATCATCCAAGGACTGCGCCGCGCGGAGGCGAATGATCCCGTATTCATGCTCGACGAGGTCGACAAGCTGGGCCGCGACTTCCGAGGCGATCCTTCTTCGGCGCTGATGGAGGTTCTGGATCCTGAACAAAATTCGGCTTTCCGGGACCACTATCTCGACGTTCCCTTCGACCTCTCGAGGGTGCTCTTCATCGCTACGGCCAACTGGATTGACCCGATTCCAGAGCCTTTGCGCGACCGCATGGAGATTATCGAACTCGCGGGTTACACCGAGGTTGAGAAGCTTCACATTGCGAATAAGTACCTGATTCCAAAGCAGGCCAGCGAGCACGGCCTGAAGGTAGGAGAGCAGATCGAGTTCACCGACGACGGCTTACGCGAAGTGATCCATAGCTATACGCGTGAGGCCGGCGTGCGCAATCTGGAGCGCGAAATCGCTACGATCACGAGAAAACAGGCCCGGCGCATGGCGGAGGGTAAGACCGACCGCATGGTCGTAAAACCAGAGGTGGTCCGCGAGACTCTGGGCGTTCCGCGATTCCGTGCCGAGCGCGAAGTGGAGGATCGCGTTAAGCAGCCGGGCGTTTCTGTGGGGTTGGTTTGGACGCCAGCTGGCGGCGACATCGTCTTCATTGAGGCGACTCGCATGCGCGGCGGAAAGCAGTTCACCATGACCGGACATCTAGGCGAAGTCATGCAGGAGTCCATGACCGCGGCGCTCTCGTGGGTGCGTGCCAATTCCGAACGCTACGGTATCGATTCGGACTTCTTCCGCAAACAGGATATCCACATCCACGTGCCGTCCGGCGCCGTGCCCAAGGATGGCCCTTCGGCAGGCATCGCCATGGTCACTGCCCTGGTGAGCCTCCTTAGCGGACGCCCTGTGCGGCCCAAGGTAGCCATGACCGGAGAGATATCGCTCTCCGGATTCGTGCTACCCGTCGGCGGGATTAAGGAGAAGGTGCTCGGCGCCAAGCGCGCTGGTATCCACGAAGTGATCTTGCCCGCGGAAAATGAGCTGAACGTTGCGGATGACTTTCCGGAAGGGTTGGACGGGATCCAAATCCACTACGTTCGCATGGCGGAACAGGCGCTTGACCTCGCGCTTGGGCCAGCTGTCGCGGGCTTCTCGCTGGACGCGAGCCCAAGGCCCCCGCAGGGACCTTCGCCCACTCCCCCGGCTGTACACTAAGCGCGGTAGTAGAGTCACAAGCTAAGAAGGGCTTGGTCGATAGTGGCCAAGCCCTCTTCTTTTTGCAGATTTTACTTGCGCTACACCGCTCCCATGCCTCACGTTGAGCGCCATGGCGCCCAGTCGAAAGCTCTTTCTCACTCATGCCGGCGAGCTGGCGCATCATCTCGTAAGGGCCATCGCGCGTGACGCTATGGCCATGGAATTCGTACGCGGCTATGCAGAGCGGCATGACCGGCGCAAAGTTGTGGCTAACGTGGAGCGGCTTCGGGAGATGGAATCTACGATCAGCCGCGAAGCATTGCTGCTCATTGCCGCAGAAGTGCGGCGGCTGTTGCCACGAGCTTTCGGCTTGTCCCGCAACGCACGTTCTGAGGATCTGGCGCTATGCGACGTCTTCTTTACGGAGTTTCTCGAAGCCCTAGGCCGCGCCTTGGAGTGGCCTGGGGACGAAGCGGGGACGGAGGCGCAGGCCTTCCGCAGAGATCTGGAGACTTACAGCAAATGGCGGGAGCGCCATCCCATACAACAAGCGGCGCGCAACGCACCGGGAGCTGATAGCCCATTCTCCGATCGCTGCGCGATTCTGCTCGATTCCGCGATGATGGAGCAGGCTCGGCACGCGGCAAGGGAATTCCAGTCGGATCTTTTGCGCTTGGGGACGCGTATTTTCGGTCAGCTCGGAGGCCGCCCGCAGCCGAGGCGGTCGTCTGGTACCACGGCTCGAACCGTTGAGAGTCGGGGCCGGGCGCGCGCAGTACGCGATGGAAATAAAGAGGTGCGCTTTGAGCGCAAGCCCGCGAAGAGAGCCAGTAGACCGCCGCGACATTGAGGAGTTCTTAGCCGAGCGCGCTTGATGGTCTGAAACGCGCCGCAAGGCTTCGCACGATAAGTACTGCGGCCGATCGCTGCGTTCGTGGGTTTCTCATCGCGCCACAAGGGGTCAAAGTAACGCGCTTTGCGTGGTATACGTTTTGGTATCCTCCTCTTCTGTGCTCACAGTTTTCTATCTTCTAGTACTCGAGCAGATCCTGCAGGGCTTCTATGGCCTGTGGCAGGGGCTTCAATGGCTGAAAATGGCTCGCCGGCGCTTGAGCGCGGGATCTGGCCTCTATGCTCCTCGCGTAGCCCTGATTTGCCCCGTGAAGGGAATGGAAGAGGATCTGGAAACAAATCTTCTTAGCCTGACGCATTTTGATTACCCGCAGTACGAAATTTTTTTCGCAATCGCCACTGCGGAAGATCCCGCCTATCGAGTGCTCGAGCGAGTTGCCTCTGCAAGCAAGCGGCCCGTGCACATAATTCGTGCGGGACGCGCTGTGGACTGTAGCGACAAGGTGCACAATCTCACAGCTGCGGTCGGGCATGTGGACCAGCAATTCGATGTCCTGGTGTTTGCGGATTCGGACGGACGGCCACCGCGCCGCTGGCTAACCCGGCTGGTGGCGCCCCTTGCAGATGATAAGGTCGGCGCCGCCACGACGTTTCGATGGCTCTTCCCAAAACGGCGTGGATTCTGGAGTGCTTTAGCAGCTGCCTGGAGCGCCTCTACCGCCACCTATCTCGGGGAACACAAGCACAATTTCTGCTGGGGCGGCGGAACAGCCATAAAACGGCGGCGCTTCGACGATCTTCGCATTCTGAATTCCTGGCAGGGTGCAGCCAGCGACGACTATGCGCTTACGAGAGCTATTCAAAATAACGGGCTACCTATTGTTTTTGCTCCGGAGTGTCTGGTCCCCTCATCCTGTACCTTCGGGATCAGAACTTTTCTTGAATTTACGAACCGGCAGCTCGTGATTACGCGCATCTACGCGCCAAGGCTATGGTTTACGGCTCTGGTTGGCCATTTATTCTACTGCGCCGCGATTCTGACGGGCATTGCATCCGGAGTCACAAGCTCCATGGTGGGCTTGCCGAGCATACAATTTCTCGTTCTCTCCTTGATCCCTCCCATGTTTGCCTCGGTACGGGGCATCCTGCGACTCATAGCAGTGCTGGAGCTGCTTCCCGATCGTCGAGAGCCGTTGCTGAACGAAGGCTGGGTGTGGGTATTGCTCGCCCCGCTTGTCCCGTTCGTGTACGTTTATAATTCGCTGGCAGCGGTCTTTACTCGTAAAATCACCTGGCGCGGTATCCGCTACGAGCTGATTTCGCCGTTTCGGACCCGAATCATCGCGCGTTAAACCCTTTTTCTGCCGCTTCACTGCCAGTTTTTCACAGATGGACCGGCAAATTCTGCATCCCACGCGAAAACAATTCATGTCACTGGGCGTAGAAGCGCTAGCAGGGTGACGGCAAACCACTGATTCCACAGTAGGGGAAATACCTGAGGAAGTGGAATGGTGCTTGCAAGGAATGTCCTACGCGGGTCGCGGACACAATAGGGCAACCTCAGCAGAGACCTGTACATTTGATCGGCCCGGTTCCGCCCTCGTCAACAGTAAGCCCAGTCACGGTAAATCCAAACCCTGTCGACGAATCCGCCGTATGGGGATTCGGACAACGCGAGGTCGTTCTGAATAAGACACGGACCAATCCGATACTCAACCCGATTCCCGCAAAAGTACACTCGCTGCAGCCCGGGGCTTTCGTTTTTTGTGAGCGAGCATCCGGGGCGGCGCGATTTGAAGTCGAGGCAGCACCTGAGGGTACTTTGCCGGTCGAAAGGGCGGCCAGCCTCCTCGCCATGCACTGTCTCGTTCGCGGCCAAACTCCATCCGATTACACAGTCCTCGTTGTGCCTCGTGCAAGCCTGCTCGACTCCGTTGGGCGGCGCGCGCAAGAACTGTTGGATGCCGGGCGAGCGATAGGCTCGGAAGTCCGCTTGAGCCCACGTGAGCGTGAAGTGCTCGAGTGCGTGCTGCGAAATCTGTCTAATAAAGAGATCGGCGCCCGGCTAAATGTTTCCGAGCGCACGGTCAAATATCACGTTTCAGCTCTACTGGCGAAATTCAATGTCCGCGATCGTGTGAGCCTTATGCGCGAGGCCACGAGCGGACTGCATAGTTCGCCCGTCAGCTCTTCCGTAGACACGCTCTTTGGTTTTCCCGTGCCAGCGCAACCTACGGCCGCGGAAACCACACCCGAAGCAGCTGCGGCGGGTGAACGGGTGTTACGGATGCCGGGGAATGCGCGTGTTGGGTGACGAAGACCACTGTGCCGCAGTGCACAGGTGACGCAGTACCGTGCCGCAGAGCACGGGAACTTCGCACATCGCGTTCTGGCAGGAGTCGGCCCGCTGGGTTATGTAATCAGAGCAACCTAGCGGGCCGAGTCCTTTTCGGAACAGAAAACAGGAGGCATCGGCCTACTTCGTCGATCCGAAATTCTTCTCTATTTCTTCCCAGTTCACTACATTCCACCAGGCCTCGATGTATTCCGGCCGGCGGTTTTGATATTTCAAATAATAGGCATGCTCCCATACGTCGAGGCCCATCACCGGTCTGCCCCCGCTCATAACGGGATTATCCTGATTGGGGGTCGATTCGACGGTCAGCTTCCCGTCTTTGATGAAGAGCCAAGCCCATCCAGATCCAAACCTTGTCGTCCCGGCCTGATTGAATTTAGTCTTGAAGTCGGCGAAGGATCCAAATGCGGAACGAATTGCTTCCGCCAGTTTCCCTTTGGGCTCTCCGCCACCGCCTTTCTTCATAATCTTCCAAAACATGGAATGATTCATATGACCGCCGCCGTTATTCCGCACGGTTGTGCGGATATTCTCCGGGACGCGATCCAGGTTGCTAAGTAATTCTTCGATCGAGAGTCCTTGTAGATTGGCCTGTCCTTCGAGGGCCTTATTGAGATTCGTAACATAGGCGCCGTGGTGTTTGTCGTGGTGAATCTCCATCGTCATCTTGTCGATATAGGGGTCGAGCGCATCCGCCGGATAGGGAAGCGGAGGAAGAACATGGGCCACGTGACCCTCCTTCGGTGAAGTAGCTTGCTGTGCCATAAATTCGCCTCCTACGAGATTTAACCTGTGAAACTATAAGTTTTGATGTAGGCCGGGCGCTTCCGGGCACCGGCTAATCTTAGCGCCGCCGGCGAGGGCAGTACAACTACCTTGCCAGGGCCTGAAAAATCTCATCCGCTGGCTTCGAAGCGTGACAAGGCCCAGGCGGCGTGCTCGGCAATGAGGGGATCAGATGATACCGCCAGTTCGCTCAAGCGCTTCTGAAGCTGCAATCGTTCAGGCGTGTCGATTGCATATTTGCCCGCAAGATTGCCGGCGGCAATGCAGGCGTTGCGAATCAGACCTCGCCACTTGGCCCTGCGAACAGGGCTGCCAGCGAAAATCTGGCTGAATTCCCCTTCCTTTAACGACAGAAGCCAACCTAGTTCCGGGGCCAGCAGGTTCTGCCGCGGTTGAAGAGATGGGGCCAGGGTGACAGGCGCTTTGCGGTTCCAGGGGCAGACATCCTGGCAGATATCGCATCCGAACACATTCCAGCCCATCGGAGTGCGAAGTTCTTCTGGGATACCCTCGCGAAGCTCAATGGTGAGATAGGAAATGCACCGGCGCGCATCCATTAGGTATGGCTCTACTAGTGCACCTGTGGGGCACGCCTCCAGACAGAGTTGGCAATTCCCACAGAGGTCAGTCGCGGGCACGCCAAACGGCGCATTCGAGGGCGTCAGATCGAGCGAAGTCAAGATGACGCCAAGGAATAGCCACGATCCTAATTTCTCGTTGATGAAGCATGTGTTTTTGGCCTGCCATCCCAGTCCTGCTTGCTGGGCCGCAAGCCGTTCGGAGATGGGGCCAGTATCGACGTAAGTACGCGCATGCCACGGACCAATGAAGTGGGCGCGCATGGCCGCAACGAGTTGTTCCAGCTTTTTGCCGAGGATCGCGTGGTAGTCCTCGCCCCAGGCGTAGCGTGAAATCCATCCGCGCAGCACCTGGCCCGCAGCCTGGGCAGCAGCTTCGATCGAAGCAGGGGTGGATGTGTTGTAGTTGAGCGCGCATACGATTATGGCTCTAGCGTCCGGAAGCACCTGCATGATATCCGCACGGCGTGGATCGTGCATGTACTGCATGCGACCGGCATAGCCGCGCGCGAGCCATTCCTCCAAATGCGCGGCATCGGTTAGTCCTTCCACGGAAGCAATTCCGCAGAGGTCGAAGCCAAGCTCGCTTGCTTTCGCGATGATCCACTCGGTCTCCCCAACGGCGTGCATGAATCAATTTTGCCGTAATCTTCGCTTCTCAGAAAGTCTGATCGTGCGACATTCGAGGGGGACTAATGAGACCACGGTCCCTGTCTTGATTCGGAGCTTATTGAGATTTTGGTGGCCCCGCTAGTCGCTGCTACAATGCTGGACGATGGCAGACTGGCGGCAAATTCAGGCCCGCATCCGCAAGGCCAAAGCAAGCACCGACGCGGCAGCACAGCTCGCTGAACTTTACGAGCGCACGCGTGATGCGATGGTGGCATTCGAACTGGCGCGCTGGCAAGAGAAGGCCGGCGAGCACGCTGAAGCGGCGCGCTGGTATACGGCCGCGGCCGAACGATTTCGCCGGTCGCAATGGAAGAGCAAAGCCGAGGCGGCATTGGCGCGCCTACGCGCTCCGACGCCAGCCGCCGCAGAGCCGCTCGAACAGAGCGAAGCATCCCAGGGTGCTTCCGAAGGAGCAATTTCAGTATCTGCCTCCGTGGCTTCACCTGGGGCACGCGGCGCCGACTTCCCGTCGCGAGGGGAAAGCTCCGATAGGCCCGAAGCACAAGGGGTACCCCCAAGCATCGTTAACTTCGAAAACGCGTCTGAGGCTGGGGATGAATCGCATCAAGCCAGTGCAGGCAGTGCGAACGAGCAAGTTGCTGGCAAAGGGGAGCAAGACGAGCCAGTTCGCAAAGGACCCCGCCGACGGGGCCGCCGGGGCGGTCGAAACAGGCGTCGCACCAACAAGGGGAGCGCTTCCGGGACGCCGGTCGCAGCTTCCCGCGTGCAAACGGAAAACAGCCAGATCCCACCGCCTCGTGAGAAACTCGAGCGAGGTTCTTCGTTACCTTCACAGACTGTTTCCGACGTGAGCGCTCTCGTAGATGCGAGTGATGTGACCCCTCCAATCGCAGCCTGGCGTGCGCGAAGCCGCACAGGTGAACCGGCGCTCGCTTCTCGAATGGTGCATCTAGAGTCCCAGCTTCGGCGTTTACTGGCGTGCCCACAAGCAAAATTGGAGCAGGCGGAATCGGCACCGGCTGGTCCTGGGGTGCTGTTGCTTTCGGATTCCGACCAGGTAACTCACTACTACGTGGAGTCATGTCAGACCTTGCGAATTGCAATCGGCAATCTCGTCCGTGGTGGGCGTGGAGCAAAAGATGCGCCGCGGCTAAAGGAACGCCTGGCGGAGAATCTGGGTATCGCTGAGTCTCGTGTGACGAGTTACCTCAAGGAACATTGCGCCGTGCGTTGGCTGCAGCTCGATGAGGGAGCGGCCGAGCTCGCGCATTTTGCCATAGCCGTACTCCGACCCGCGGTAAACGAGTGACGATTTGCAACGCCTCCCAAGTTCCATTGACAGTGCGACATAACCGTAACTCTTGGTTGTTCAAACGCCCCCTTTCACTCCGCCGTTTGCCATCCAGGCAATGCCATTCGACCCCTGTTTTTCGCGCTTGGGCGTAAGCGCCTAGACGCCTTCGCACGTCCCAGCGAAACTAATGATAGCGGGGCACTTGCGGCAGGGAACAAGGATGCCTCGTGCGTAAGTCGTGTGGCAACGTGAGGCCCTCTTGGGGGCAGGATATGAGGACTTCACTGCATTCTTTTTCACATATTGGAAAACTCAACCATCGTTGCGGGAAAGTGAGGCAATTCACATGCCTAGGAAAGTAGGCGCAAGTTCGCGAGCCTGGAAAGTGATTGATTTAGCCGTGAGCAAAACCGCCGGCGTGGCTTTCGATACTCTGCAATTTTTCAACAAATTCAACCCGAATCCTTCGTTTACACCGAAGTGGTCGGATAAACCGTTGCTTAAGTCCTGGGAGAAAACGAAGCCTTCCCCGGCCGCGATATTCCGGCACATAACGATGAGGGCCTACATAAGCATGGGTCGAGCACGGTTCGATATGGCCGGGGCGCGGTCTTGACGGTCGATCTGACCAATCGCTGCAACATGATGTGTGATCCATGCTTTATGGACGCAAACCAGGTCGGTTATGTTCACGAACTGACTTGGGACGAAATACAGGAAGTTCTGGACAACGCGGTAAAAATTAAGCCGCGCCGCCAGCTCTCCGTGCAGTTTTCGGGCGGCGAGCCCACCATGCACCCGTATTTCGTCGACGCCATCCGCTATGCGCGAAAGCTCGGCTACAACAGCGTGCAAGCGGCCACCAACGGAATCGAATTTGCCAAGAGCAAGGAGTTTTGCCGGAAAGCATTCGAGGCGGGCTTGCGCTATGCCTACCTTCAGTTCGATGGCGTTGGAAATGATGCCAATAGCCACCGCCAAGTCGGCAATTTGTTCGACGTGAAGCTGCGGGCCATCGAGAACATGCACGAGGCCGGCATCGAGATCATTCTGGTGGTTACGATCGTCAACAACGTGAATAACGATCAGGTGGGGGCAGTCGTGAAGTTTGCAATGGAGAACCCCAAGAAGATTTCGTTCGTGGCATTCCAGCCTGTCTCCTTTACCGGCCGCGACGAAGACATAACACCGGAACGGCGGTTGAGACAGCGCTATACGTTGTCGCATCTGGCGAAGGACGTAAGTAACCAAGTGGGAAGAGTGGAACCAACGCGCGATTGGTTCCCGATCTCCCTGATCAGTGCCTTTTCGGCCTTTGCCGACTTGGCGCACGGTCCGGAATCGCATTGGGGAACGGTGAGCTGCGGTTGCCATCCGAACTGCGGCGTCGGCACCGCACTGATGATCAACAAGCACACCAAAGAGTGGGCTCCTGTGCCGCGTTTTCTCGATGTGCCGCATTTAGTGGAGGATATAAAGAAAATCACGGACGCGGCGCGGAGCAAGAATTTTTCCAACCTGATGATGGGCCTTGCGCTGCTGAAGAATTATCGCCCGTTCGAAGCGCCGCCCAGCCTGGCGCTCATTGATCTCTGGCGCAAGTTCGATAAGTCCTGGGGTTTGACGCCGAACCATGTGAAGAAGTACGGAAATTCGGGTCCTGATCGCACTTTCGAAGACACCAAGAAGCGTCGCGAAGAAGACCCTTGGAATTTCTTGTTCATCGCAGGGATGTGGTTCCAGGACCTCTTCAACTATGACTTCCGCCGCACGGAAATGTGCATCATCCCGTACGCCACGCAGCAGGGAGAAATCTCTTTCTGCGCGTACAATACGGGAATCGGCTGGCGGAAGATCATCGAGAACATGTACAAGAATGCGACTGTTGCGCAGTGGTACCGCACTCACGGGAAACATCAGATTTACGCCAAGGGCCGCAACGTGGACCTGGAAAACTACGAACACTCGCTGACGATCGATGCCGAAGACGCGGCTCGAGTTCGACCCAAAGAACACGATATTCCGATGACCGCGGCAGAGGAGGATAAGCTACGCCGCCGTAAGGCTCTCGAAGAAGCGGCGAAGGTCCGGGCCATCTACGAAGAGATGGTACTAAAAACGACACAGCCTGCCGTGGTGCAGATCGGTTCCGTTCAACAAATCAAATCGGCCACCGGCCCAGCCCTCGCTACTATCGCGAATGGCGGCGCGAAGGATGCAGTCAAACAGGTGGAAGAGGTCGCCGCACCCGCCGGCGACTAGATCGTCGAGCAAAATTGCCAGTACGCTACAGCCCCCGGAGTTTCGGGGACTGTAGTTTCTTCGCCGCTTGATAAGATGCGAACTCTCCGCACTTGCTAGGCAGCCAATCTCTTTCTACAATATCTCCTGATACATGGAGCTAGAAACCGGACATGCCCATATACGAATACCTCTGCAATGATTGCGGCGCTCGATACGAGCAAATCGTGCTTTCCAAAGGTGTGAAGATCGCCTGCCCGAAATGCGCGAGCTCGCGGCACACCCAGCAGCTTTCCGTGTTTAGCGCGCCAGCAAAGAACACCTCATCGGAGGCGTCCGCAAACGGCGCCGGCTTGCCTTCCGGATCTTGTTGCGGCATGGGTGGCTGCGGCTGCAATTAACTCCGACCTAGAGTCAGAAGCCATGGAGCACGACGAGCAAATCTCCAACCGAATTCAGCAAGCACTGAGCGCCCTGCGGGAATGGTGGCGCGGAGCATCCGGTACCCATACCTACGATGCGTATCTGCAGCACGCCGAAAGACAGAACAGGAAGCCTCTCACAGCACAGCAATTCTATCTCGACGACATCCAGCGAAAATATTCGCGGCCGAACCGCTGCTGTTGATCTGATTCCGAACGCCACTCCCCTCAGGGCACTGCGGGGCAACGACTTCGCTCAGGAAATACCGAACGAAGAGTTTCTCGGAACACAACCACCTGTTTATTCTGGCGAGTGTTTTGGTGGGAATTGTTAGAATCGAGCCGGCGGATCCTCAACACCAATGCGTCGCATCGGCATCTTAACCGGCGGAGGAGATGTTCCCGGCCTGAACGCCGTAATCAAGAGCGTCGTCTATCAAACGACGGACATGGATTATGAGGTACTGGGCATCCGCCGCGGCTGGGAAGGGCTCACCCATCTCCGCCAAGGAAATCAGCTCGACCCCGAATATGCGCAGATACTCGATCGCAACAACACACGCGGAATCGACCGCACGGGAGGCACGGTCCTACATACCTCGAGGACTAATCCCACGAAGATGGGCCGTTCAGCTCTGCCTAAGCACTTGGCTTCGGAGAAAGCCGAATCGTTGCGCGTTTCCGCAGAGACTTACGACCTCACACCGCTTGTACTCGACAATATCGCCCATCTCCGTCTGGATTATCTCATCGCCATCGGTGGCGATGACACGCTTAGCTTTGCAAAAATACTCGACTCCAAGGGAGTCTCCGTCATTGGCATTCCGAAAACCATGGACAATGACGTCCAGGGAACGGAATATTGCATCGGATTTTCTACCGCGATCAGCCGGGCCAAAGAAGCCATCACGCGGCAGCGCACCACGCTGGGATCGCATGAGCGCATCGGCATTTTCCGCATTTTCGGACGTGATTCGGGATTCACTGCCTTATATACCGCTTACGTGACTTCGGGCCGGTGTGTGATACCCGAAGTCAAATTTGAGCTGGACCGCCTGATCGAGATCCTGCTGGAGGACAAGCGCAATAACCCCAGCCGCTATGCCTTTGTGATCGCATCCGAAGGCGCAGTGTGGCAGGGCCACGCCGTTGCGGAATACGGCGAAGCGGATGCATACGGGCACAAGAGGAAGATTGACATCGGTCAGGCGCTGGGCGAGGAGATTCGCCAACGCACCGGCGAGGAAACCATGGTCAGCGATCTTACTTACGATCTCCGCAGCGGCGATCCAGACGCCTTGGATCAGATCGTGGCGATTACCTTCGCGAACGTGGCCGTGGATTTGATTCGCGAAGGAGTCCATGGGCGGCTCACCGCCGTACGCGACGGCAAATACACGCACGTGCCGATTCCCGATCCAAAGCTCGGCGCCCGCAGGATTGATGTGCCCAGCATGTATAACCTTACCCGGTACCGGCCGCACTATGCCGGCAGGATCGGCTCGCCGCTTTTGCTCTCAACCGCTGATGGCATCCATGCATAAGCGATGGAAGTGACTGCGATGCGCGGACTCAAAACGAAGGGCGTTGTGCTTACTAAACGCTATTTTGCCACGGACTCTTTCAAAAAACCGAAGGCGAGTGCCAGCCGCAAGGTGGCTTTATTTTTCTTGAGATGTCCGAGCACTTGGCGCTCTGCTTGCAGCCAATCGTCCAAGTCATGCCCAGGGGTCGCGCCTCGAGCAAGATAGATGTGGTAGGCGCGAAGCTCAATCTCCTCGGTTACTGGGCTTCTCCGCACAGCGACCCCAGACCCGCCCTGCGCCGGAGCCGTTTGCTGGGATGCATACGAAGCTGCCAGCCGAAGCAGTTGCTCGAAAGCGGCGTCGCGCGCGTTGGAGGTTGCGAACTCGCCCGGAGTCCCAGAATCGTACTCCAGGGGCTTGGGCTCCGCGTTTAGGGCGAGCGAATTCATATCCTCACGCTTCGGCGATCAGCAGGGGTATATAGCCATCATCTGGCCCTCTCAAGCGAAGCGCCAGTAACACTCCAATGGCCGCTCGATAATCGAGCGTGTAGGTTTTCGAGCAGGAATCACACAGCCAGTGATGCTGAACTGAGTGTGAATTTGGGGCCGAGGCAGGGTGCGGTGAATTCTGGCGGAAACGGAAGAACCGCCCATGCCCGTGATTGAAAGGAATTCCGCAATCCGGGTTCGCACAACGTGAGAGCATAGCGTCCTCCTCTCTGAAGGATGTCCCTACGACATTACAGCGTTCGGGCAAAAGAATCCAACGCATTAAATCAATTAGTCCAATCGGGTTTTCGAGTCTATCTCTTGGACCAGCGATCGTCTCGATTCCTGACCATCGGGCAACGGGCGGAGGGGCGTAGCACGAAACGCGGTACGTCCTGCCTTTAGATTCATCCTGGGCGAATATTACGGTTCCCCATGGAGCGGCCCAAATTGAGGCGGCGGAACGCGGCGCTTGGAAGCCGCCTGATAGGCCGACGCTATCTTCAGAATAATGTCTTCCTTTCCAGGCTCCGCCCGGAAAACAAGGGAGAAGGGAAGACCAGGCGCGGGCAGGGTTGTAGGCGTGCTGTTGTTTGTCGGAATATATCTCTTCTTATCGGCACTCAATACGAAGACAGGATCGTAAACCGTTGTCACGTAACCGGCAGGGATAAGGACCTCCGTGAGGCCGGCAAAGGGTCCCATGCGAAGCTCACCACGGATGTCGCCGCGAGGCTCCGGCTGAGGGGCCAATCCGATCTTGCCAGGAGGAAGGGAATAGTGGAGACGCACGACGGCGTCGAGACGGTTTTCATACATGACTTTCATTTCCACGCGCCGGAGGAGTTCTCGTATCATGATGTGCTCGTCGATCCCCTGCCGTTCGCCGAGCGCGTTGCGCATGTCGTCCATCTCTTCCCAATTCTTGAATGAGGCCCGCTGATCGTCGCCCCAGAATTTGGAGCGGGCGTTGAGGGCGTGGAAATCGATTAAGGTCTCGACGAATCCGCGCTCCTTCCAATCGGCGGCTCGCCGCATGGCGTATTGGTTGAAGTGAAAGGTGAACGCGTTCGACTCAACCTCCTCCTCGATGGCACGGACGTTCAAGTTTCGGGGGGTGGGCACGCGTCCTTCAGCCAGATTGAGGAAGTAATCAATCGGCTTCATCGTGCCGGATCCCAACGTCTTACCCGGCGCAAACTCTGTTGGTTTAATCTTTGCGGCGAACTCGGGGAATTGAGGCTGACCGTCGCGCGTGAGGCGGTAAAGAATATCGGGGAAAAATACCGGAACGAGCTGCGCTAGAGCCTCCGTATAGGACGGCTTCATGTTTTCGATGCTGGGATCATCCGGCCAGAGGGGGTCGACGGATTCGACCAGAGTAGCTCCGAGATAGTCGCCGAGGACCGTTTTGATCTCTTTGGCCGCCGCTTGAGAAATCGGCTCGTCAGCTTTCACGCCTGGGAAGGTCAGCATCGATTCGCGAATGATTCCGATGCGCATCCCGCGCAGTGAATCGCGAGTGCCCGGCGCAGCCGCGCTCGCGGCGTACGGCTTATCCAGAACGCTCGATCTCGGAACGGTGGTGAAGATATCGCGCGGGTCATAGTATCCGTTGGCCGGATCTTTGAGCGCGTCTAGTACCTTTGAGGCGTCTCTAATCGTGCGGCACATGATGCCTGCCCGATCGTTGTAGATATCCGCGCCGATGGCACCGCCAAGAAAGGAGATCAAGGACTTGTGAGGCAAGATCAGCGACACCGCGTTGTGATTGGAAGGCCCGCGGCAGGACATGCTGGTCTCTTCACAAAGACTGCACATCGCAAGATTGGCGCTTACCGAGACGCCCGAGCCAGAACTTGAACCCAAGGAGGCTGCGCGCGTGGTGTCGTAGATATCGCTCGGATTTCCCGCCCAACTGCTGCGCTGATAGCCCTGCGTCGAGACGAAAACTTTTGTGGGCCGGTTTGAGCCGCGCGATTCAGAACTATCGTCGCCGCGAATGGCGGGAACTGGACGTCCGTTGTACTCCGTGTTCGCGGCTTTGGCGTAAATGATGGCGCCTTTTTCTCGAAGCTGCGCGATGAGCGTGTGGTCGCGGGCTGGGAAATCAATATCGTAGTTGGCATCGGCGCCCCCGGTGCTGCGCATGTCTTTGGTGTCATAAGAATCCTTGAACGTGAAGATGACGCAGTACATGGGCAGCTTCTGGAGGTCGGGGTTCCTTGCGTATTGCGCGTCGAGTTGGGCCGCACGCTCGAGCGCATCCGGCTGCTTGCGGAATTCCTCGCACACGGCAGGGGAGCCCGGCGGCAGCGGCCCGTCCGAGGGACGGCGATCCCGATCGCCTTTGCACGTCACGGAGCGCTCACCTCGAAGGTTGATGGTGCCGAGCGCGTTAAGCTGACCTGCGTTGGGCATGCCGATGGTCATGCCGTACTGCTGCTGCACGCTCGGATCAGACGCGGTCGGCTCCATTCTGCCAAACTCAATCGGGGGCCCGGCGTACTGATCAAAATCGGGCAGTAGAGTAGATATCGCGACGGTCGCGGTTGGAAATTTGAGCGGCGCGCCAACACGAACTACGCCGGGCGCAGGCGGGACGGGCGCGCCATCTTTTGTCACCAGCTCATCGGCGACGCCGTTATAGGTTTTGGCGCGATTGATATAGAGCTGCACCAATCCTCGGCACGTGATCTGGCCTTCCCGGATAGCTCGATGAACATCGTCTATGGTCGCCTCTTGCAGGTGAAAGCGAGGCTGCTGTGAGTGCGCTGCTTTGGTGGTCGCCAGCATCGAAGCGACCAGGAGAAATGCTGTCTTAGCCCTGATCATAGACCCCTCCTGAATCCCGCGGTTGAATTTCTGATTTCAGAGTGCCACTCCCCACCCGTTTTTTGCGTAAGTGCTGATTCTAAATGAGGTTTAAGTTCAATAAATTTGTAAATGCACATTCTGCGAGGGTTAGGCACAAATCCAGGGTAAGTGCTCATTCCGCCGACCTTAACCATAAGAGCAGCCGTTGAGCCCTCTTTGGCCGAATCATGATCGCGCTAGGAATAGCCGACTAAGTCCGACGAAACTTCCGACGCGCCGAAAGGCAGAGTTATCGCGCTTTCGGAGGCACGGCGCGCCGACTCCGGTCACACCAGGTGCGTGTGCGCAATGCGCGAGCGCACGAATTTCGAGCATGTTCTATTTTACCTTATGAGTAAAGAGCAGATTCCGGAGAGATCCTTCGCTCACGATGCTCGCTCGAGACGTCGATCCTGATCGGATCGGCGTTTTCTCCTTCGGGGGTGCTCGGGACGCAACGCTGCGTCAGGCATCACTGTTCATCGACTCGTTTCTCGTGCATTCTGGTCACGCCTCAGGAGATCACGGTCGATGGCTCGCAGCAATTGGCTCCCCAAGTCGTTCGAAAGCCTGCGGAATTACAGTGCGCAGAAATTTACAGCCGATCTGATTGCGGGAATTACGGTGGGTTTTGTGGCCCTCCCTCTGGCCATGGCATTCGCAATTGCTTCCGGCGTGGCGCCGCAAGCCGGTCTTTACTGCGCGATTGTGGCGGGATTCCTGATTTCGTTTTTGGGAGGCTCCACAACGCAAATCGGAGGTCCAACCGGAGCATTTGTGGTGGTCGTCTATGGAATCGTAGCCAAATACGGGTTGGATGGCCTCTTCCTGTGCACGCTGATGGGCGGCATACTCCTTGTGATCCTGGGCGCCACCGGCATGGGTACGGTGGTCAAGTTTATACCTCGCCCCGTGGTGGTCGGTTTCACCAACGGCATTGCCGTAATTATTGCCAGCACCCAGATCAAGGACTTCTTTGGCATTCAGGCGGATAAAGTTCCGGGCGAATTTCTCGGCCGTTTGGAAGTACTCGGTCATAATTTCGGATCTTTCTCGCGAACGGAAACGACGCTAGGCGCCCTGAGTCTGGTCCTTATCATCCTGTTTGCAAAATACGTAAAGAAAATCCCCGGGTACATCGCGGCCTTATTTTTCGGCACGATGGCGGTTGCCATTTTCAGGCTGCCCGTGGAAACCATTGGCACCAGGTTTGGCGGAATTCCCTCCGGCTTGCCCAAACTCGTTCTGCCGCACTTTCATGTGGACTTATTGCGCCCGCTGCTGGCGCCGGCAATCACGGTGGCCCTGCTGGGCGCTATCGAATCGCTGATGTCCGCTGTGGTTTCCGATCGGCTGAGCGGAGACAGGCATAATCCGAACGTGGAGCTGGTCGGTCAGGGGATCGCCAACATTTTCTCGCCCCTGTTTGGAGGATTGCCGGCTACAGGCGCGATCGCGCGCACGGCCACCAACATTCGTTCCGGGGCCAAAACCCCGGTGGCCGGCATGGTGCACGCCTTCACGCTATTGGCCATTCTGATGTGGGCTGCGCCCCTGGCACGATTCATCCCGCTGTCGGTCCTGGCCGCAATTCTGCTCGTCGTCTCCTATAACATGGGGGAATGGCGAGAAATACCGGAACTGCTCAAGCTTTCCAGGTTGGAAATAGCCACGTGGCTGATCACATTTCTGTTGACGGTATTTGCCGATTTGACCGTGGCCGTTGAAGTCGGGATGATCCTAGCGGCCTTCGTCTTCATACGGAAGGTGACCGCGACAACCACGGTGACTCAAGTAACCCATGAATACATTCGCGAAGGTTACGTGCACATTCTCCAGCACAAGGAGATTCCCAATTACGTGGCGATCTTTCGTATCCATGGGCCATTTCTTTTCGGCGCCACCGACAAGCTGGACGAAATGGCTTCCTGCCTGTCGCAATTGCCGCCCATCATTATTCTTCGCCTTCGAAATATGACCGCTATTGATGCCACGGGATTGCAGGCTCTGGAGAAACTCGCGGATGCGGTGCATGAATCGGGCCGCGGCCTGATTCTCTGCGGGGCGAGAGAACAGCCTCGGCTGCTGATGCATCAAGCCGAATTTGAGGAACACGTCGGCGCCGGTAATATCTGCGGAAGCATCGCCGATGCGCTGGAGCGCGCCAAGGCGCTCTGTCCGGTCGTGGGTCATTACCGGGAATGGTCCGCCAATTGGGGGAGAAGGCTGACTGACCTGGCGTCTGTCAATATTGGCAACACGTCTCCACGTTAATTGGCGAGAGACATTTCTTGCACAGAGTGGAACTGTCTGAGAACTTCAGACGGCGTCCGCCGCTTCGTGCACGGCGCGTATGGGGAAACGTTCTAAATTTGGCAGGAATGCGGCCAGCAGGCCCACCGCCGGCAGCACGGAGCAGACGAGATAGACAAAACGAATGCTGGTCAAGTCCGCCAGTTCGCCAAGAACGGCGGCGCCAAGTCCCGCCATGCCAAATGCGAATCCAAAGAAGAGCCCTGAAACCATGCCTACCCTTCCAGGAACCAACTCCTGCCCATAAACCACAATTGCCGGGAAAGCAGAGGCCAGAATCAAGCCAATCACGACGCTGAGAATTCCCGTCCAAAACAGATTCGCAAACGGCAAGATCAATGAGAACGGGAGAACACCGAGAATCGAGCACCAAATGACCCGTTTGCGGCCGATCCGATCGCCGATCGGCCCGCCGGCGATCGTTCCGAGGGCAACCGCACCGAGAAATACGAACAGGTGGATCTGCGCACTTCGCACGGACACGTGGAACGTGCTCATCAAATAGAACGTGTAATAGCTTGTGATGCTGGCGAGATAGAAAAACTTTGAAAAAAGAAGAGCCAACAAAACCGCAATCGACAGGACCACTCTCTTGCCGGAGAGCACCGGTCGCTGCTCGTTATGGCTTCTGCGGGATGAGAGCAGGTGCGACATGTGTCTCTTGGTCCATCTGCTCACCCACGTGAGCAAAATGATCGCGAGCAGAACCGCAAGGGAAAACCAAGCGACGCTGGGTTGGCCCTTTGGCAGGACAATTATTGCTGCGAGCAAAGGACCTAGAGCCAGACCCGCATTGCCGCCAAGTTGAAAGAGCGACTGGGCCAGGCCGTGCTGTCCCCCTGATGCCATACGGGCGACTCGCGATGACTCAGGATGAAAAACCGATGCGCCTGTGCCCACTAGCGCCGCCGCAAAGAGGATGGTCGCAAACGATCGGGCCATGGCCAATATGAGCAATCCGACCAGCGTAAATATCATCCCAGCCGGCAGCGAATAGGGCATCGGCCGACGGTCTGTGTGGAGGCCGACGAGAGGCTGTAGAAGCGACGCCGTACATTGATAGGTGAGGGTTATAAGTCCTACTTCCGCGAAATCGAGATGGTAGGAATCCTTCAGCAAAGGGTAAATCGCGGGCAGCAAAGAGGAGATCATGTCGTTCAGAAGGTGGCAAAAGCTGATCGCCAGCAGAATTTCCAGGACCGTCTTCGATCCACTGTCCAGCGAAGTCTCGATCTGCGTCGTGCTCACACCGCCCTCTTTGCCCTGCGATCGAACAGTGGTTCGTTTTTGCCATAGCATTGTATCGCCTTTCAAGCTTGCCAGTTTGCGCGGGCGAGTGGCACCACACACATGTTACAGACTCGAGCAAGCGATCTGCATTCGACGAATCCAAAGCATGGAGATAGAATGTGCGGGCGGGAGGGCCCGCCGCCCTTGCACCCCAGCACGCGCGACTTCTTTCGCCGCGCGAGTGCTCATGCTTGAAAGGCGCGCGCTGGGGACCCCGCGAAGGTCTCCACCACGCCGAGCGCAGATGACCTCTCCGCCCCTACACCCCAGCACGCGCAAAGGCGGCGCGCGCCGGGAGCCCCTGGACCTCTCCATTGTGGTTCCCGCCTTTAACGAGGAGCAACGTTTACCAAAAACCTTGCAAAGCATTCGCGCCTATCTGAAGTCTCACTCTTTCCGAGCCGAAGTGCTGGTGGTCGATGATGGGTCTACAGACGCCACGGCAAAGGTCGTAGAGGTTTTAGGGACCGATTTTCCGGAATTGCGGTTGATCTCCAACGGCAGCAACCATGGCAAGGGTTTCAGCGTTCGGCACGGCATGCTCGAGGCGCGCGGAGAGTTCGCGCTCTTTACGGATGCAGATTTATCTACACCGATCGAGGAGGCGGATAAGTTGCTCGCGGTGCTGCGCGATGGCGCGTACGATGGAGCCATCGGCTCGCGGGCACTGGACCGCAGCTTAATTGAAACCCATCAACCGGCCTTTCGGGAACGAGCCGGCATCATCTTCAATTGCATCGTGCGTCAGATCACAGGTCTTCCCTTCCAGGACACGCAATGCGGTTTCAAGGCGTTTCGCCGCGAGAAAGCTCGTGTCATATTTGAGCAGCAACGCACGGAGGGATTCGGATTCGATCCGGAGATTCTGTTTCTGGCGCTGCGGAAAGGACTGCGTATCGCCGAGGTTCCCGTTCGTTGGGCGCACAATCCCGCGACCAAAGTGAACATGTTTGGCGATAGCCTCCGCATGTTTCTGGATTTGCTTGTGATTCGCTGGAATGCCTTCATGGGACGATACTCGATGCGATAGAGTGGGAGGCGGACTTGTTATCAGATGCTGCTGCTTGCTTATCAACTTTGCCGTTACTTCTCAGGCACGACGGCATCTCGCCGTTTGCTAACTCAGCCGAGCATGTCCGATGATTAGTCGCGGTCAGTATGAAGCTCGGCAGAGTCGTGTGGGATCGGGAGAGTTGCCTCCGGCGTGACGGTCTCGATTATCATTCCCGTTTATAATGAACGCCCTTACATTGAGGAGGTATTGCTCCGCGTCCAGGCAGTACGGCTGGAAAAGGAAGTCCTCGTAGTCGACGATGGATCCACCGATGGAACCCGCGAGTTGCTGCGGGACCTCGAAAAGACCCAGGCTGCCGGACAAACGGAAGCTCCTCTACGGAATGGCCGAGCCCTTCTCTCCCTCGAAAATATTCGCTTTATTTTCCAGGACAGCAATTGCGGCAAAGGCGCAGCGCTGCGCCGGGGATTTGAGATGGCCAATGGCGAGGTCCTTCTCGTGCAGGATGCCGATCTCGAGTACGACCCCAGAGATTATCAGAAGCTGCTCGAGCCGATTTTCGATGGACGTGCGGACGTCGTCTATGGTTCACGCTTTCTTGGAGGGCCACAGCGGGTACACTATTTCTGGCACTATGCCGGCAACAAATTTTTGACCCTGCTCTCTGACATGCTCACCAACCTGAAGCTCACAGACATGGAAACCTGCTACAAAGTCTTCCGGCGTGAGGTGGTGCAGAGCATTCACTTCCGATCGGATCGCTTCGGCTTTGAGCCCGAGTTTACGGCTAAAGTCGCCCGGGGAAACTGGCGCGTGTATGAGGTGCCGATCTCGTACTCCGGAAGGACCTACGCGGAGGGAAAGAAGATCACCTGGCGCGACGGCTTTACTACCCTATGGTGTATTCTTCGTTTTAACCTTTTTGACTGAGTCCCCCGTGCTTCGTGCCACCTCCGACTGGCCGTGTGCAGCAGCGCCCTATCGTTAGGTTGGGCAGCCCGCGTCGTCTGGCGCCTTTAACGAAGAGACCTACTGCTAGCGAGGGCCACAATCACATCCTATAATCTTCATTGCCTAGCGCATTGCCATGATCGCGACTCCCACTAACAATGGCCGCGAGTGGACCATCGATTCCGTCCGCGAAGCACTTGCAGCCAAGCGCATCTCTGCGCGCGAGTTGACCGCGGAATTCTGCCAACGGATCGAGCGGCGTAATCGGGAGCTCAGCGCCTATTTGGCGCTTTCTCCCGAACGCGCCTACAGGCAAGCAGACTATCTCGATGGACTTGTCGCACGCGGCGAAGACTTGCCAGGCTTGGCGGGCTTGCCACTCGCGGTGAAGGATGTTCTCAGCACAAGGGGCATCGTAACTACGTGCGCCTCGCGTATCCTCGAAAACTACCGCCCACCCTTCGACGCCACTGCAGTCGAGCGCCTGGAACGCGCCGGGGCGATCCTGCTGGGGAAAACCAATTGCGACGAATTTGCCATGGGCGGCTCGAACGAAAACTCTGCCTACGGTCCGGTGCGAAATCCTGTGGCCATGGATCGCGTCCCGGGCGGCTCGAGCGGAGGATCGGCCGCAGCGGTAGCGGCCGGAATGGCCGTGGCGGCCTTAGGTACAGACACCGGCGGTTCGGTTCGCCAGCCAGGCTCGTTCTGCGGCATTCCCGCGATGATGCCCACATACGGCCGTGTATCGCGCTATGGGTTGATTGCTTTCGCGTCGTCGCTCGATCGCGTTGGTCCGCTGGCGCGCAACGTCCGCGATCTGGCCTTGATCATGGGCACGATTGCAGGCGGCGATCCGATGGATTCGACCGCCGCCGCTGTTCCGGTTCCCGATTACCTGCACGGCCTTGATGCGCCAGTAAAGGGGCTGAGGATTGGCGTTCCGACCGACTATTTCGCTGAGGGACTCGATTCCGCAGTGCGCGAAAAGATCGAAACCGGAATCAGCCTACTCGAGCAACTTGGTTGTCTGCGTACAGACTTGCGCATGCCGCACACGGAATATGCCGTCGCCACGTACTATCTAATTGCTACGGCCGAGGCGAGCTCCAATCTGGCGCGCTATGATGGCGTGCGCTACGGTATGCGGGTCCCCGGAGGAACCCTTATCGAAATGTACCGGAAGACGCGCGGTGCCGGGTTCGGGGCGGAAGTCAAACGCCGAATCATGCTCGGCACCTATGCGCTGTCCGCCGGGTACTACGATGCCTACTATCTCAAGGCGCAGCGAGTGCGCGCCTTGATTGCGCACGATTTTGCAGAGGCCTTCGAGCAGGTGGATGCGATTGTGACGCCGACTTCGCCCGTCCCGGCATTTCTCCTAGGCGAACGCACTTCCGATCCGCTCGCCATGTATCTCGCTGATATTTATACGGTTACAGGATCACTCGCGGGAGTTCCGGGCATCTCAGTGCCATGTGGCAAGACGCGCGAAGGCCTGCCCGTAGGCTTGCAGATTTTCGGTCAGCCGTTTGGAGAGGCGCGAGTCCTGCAACTCGCGCAAGCGTTCGAGAAAGCCGGGGGAGCGCAGGTCTAGCCCTCTATTACATCGTGATCGCACCGAGACAAATGCCAATTTTACGCACACTTGCTTCAATTCCGATCTCGATCCGCGCATCTTCAAGGCTACGGTGATTCCGAAGCGTCATCTAAGTCGTTTTCTGACGCCAGCTTGCCTCGTTCGAGCATCAAAAATGCGCGTAATGGAACGGAAGGACTATTGCGAGCAATCTGCGCCTGCAAGTAGGATGCGTGTTAGCGAGCGTGCGAGGATAAGCCGACCATGAGCACCCTTACAATCCGTTCGAGCCAAAAGATCTTTACGGAGGAGGAAGTCTCCGGGCTGACTGGAATCTGCCTCGAGCACCTGCGCAACCTCACCCGCATCAAGCGTTTGGGCCAAGCCGCCGAAGCGGCTGTCGAGGCAGCCGGCAGCACGGCGCAGAAATGGCTTTATACCATCTCGGATCTGATGGTTCTAACGATGGTCTGCGGCCGCTGCGAGCATTAATCGCGCTTACGGGAATTTCGTCATTCCGGCTTCTGACTTGTGGCCAACCTGCCCTTCATTTCTGGAATCTTTCAAATCTTAATTCTTTGAAGGTCTGATTCGATCTGTGGCAATTGCAGCATCGCTCCGACGGCGCTATGCTGGTCAAGTAAGCGTGGCCTGTCCATGATCGTGCCAGCAACGCATCACCCTGGAAAGCACCACAAGAAATTGAGCTTTTCGCTGGCAACTTGCGTTGCGGCATCAGTGCTTCTCGCCCTCAGTGTTAGCGCGCGGAACGCAGGTGCGTCGAGCTTTGGCCCTCAGGAGCAAGCCTCCCAGCCAGCCGCCAAGCCAAATGTCCAGCAGCCTGTGATCGCCGTCCCACTTCCCAAAGGCAAAAAGCTGATTCTCAGCGACGGCACCTTCCAGATTGTGCGCGAATATCACCGTGAAGGCGACCGGGTACGCTATTACAGCCTGGAACGCTCCTCGTGGGAGGAGATCCCTGCGGTGCTAGTGGACTGGACGGCGACACAAAAGGCTGAAGCGGAGCGAGGCGCACAGCAGAAGGAATTGGCCAAGCAAATCGCAGAAAGTGAAAGAGCCGCACGCTTTGCTGAGCTGGACGTGGATACAAGCTTCGAAGTCCGTCCGGGCACCTTTCTTCCCGATAACGTGGGATTTTATGTCCTCGATGACAATAAAATCGCCCATATGCAGCAGGAAAAAGCGGAAATCCACACCGAAAAGGGGCGAGCGGTTGCAAAGATCGTGACAGGCGTGCCTTTGATTTCGAGCAAGCAAGACATGGACATCCCCGGAAAGCAGGCGAACCTGCGAATCCACACAGGCGACGCGGAGTTCTATTTCCGAACAGCGGATAAGCGTGAGCCGCACCTCACGCTTCTGCGCGCGGAAGTGAAGGGCGAAAAGCGCACGGTCGCAGTTATCACTACGAATATTGCCGGCCAGCAGACCTTCAAGAATCGCGAAGTCTCTCTGCTGCAGTGGGATGCGGCTCGCGGTCTTTATCGTTATACAGTGGACCAGCCTCTCGAGTCCGGTGAGTACGCCATCATTGAAACGACACCAGGCGAAGGACAAAGCATGTACGTATGGACCTTCGGGGTTGACCTGCCGACGAACCCAAAGCCTGCGGGCGGGAAGCCGCCGAAGCGGTAATTTGGCGTAGGGAGAATGTGCGAGCTAATTAACGGGGGAAACGTGTGGAGCGCCAGAGGAAGACTTATCGAGGGCGTCGGCCAGGATAGTGACCAAATCAGAGATGCGAAAAGGCTTCTGGATGGTTTGAGCGCCGGCTTGAGCCAATTGTTCGGTGACCGCCGCAGCCGCCAATTCACCGCTCATGAACAGGAAAAAGGGCTTGGGATTGCCGCCGGGCGTGGCGTTCGTGACCGCTGCTGCAGCTTCCTTTGAAATTTCCTTCGAACTTGAGCCTACCGCTCCGTCCCGCGATTCGGCCAAGAACAGGGCAGTCCCCCGCGCGATGGGCAACCAGGTAGTGAATAACGAGCCGCCTTGCGAGATCGGCTGGGCTTCGATCTCGCCGTTATGCTCGCGAAGAATGGCCAGGCAAATGCTTAAGCCCAGACCCGTGCCGCGGCCGGGCCGCTTAGTGGTGAAGAAGGGATCAAAAATCTTCGGCAGTATCTCACGCCGAATCCCCGCACCATCATCTTGAAACGTGGCCACCACACGCTCGGCGGCGCGGCTGACGCGGATGCAAAGGGTCCCGTGATCACGAATCTCTCGAATGGCCTGCTCGGCGTTAGCAATCAGGTTCAGGAAAACTTGAGTGAGTTGGCTGGCGTCGCCCAGGATGAGAGGAAGATCGGGCGGGGCGGAAAAGTCAACCGTGATGCTATTCGAGCGCAAAGAATGTTCGTGGAGCTGCAGGCTACGCTGAATCAGTTCGCTCAAATTGAGGCAAATCTTGCGCGGCTGGGGTGGACGCGAAAAAGTCAAGAGGCTTTGCACGATCTGAGCGGCGCGGCGGGCCTGGCGGTGGGCAATTTCGAGCTGCCGCCGAGCAGAATCGTCGCCCGTAGAATCGCGCAGAAGTTCGGTGACCCCCAGGACTGCCGTGAGGGGGTTGTTCAGCTCATGGGCGACGCCGGCAATCATCTGACCCATGGCTGCAAGCCTTTCGCTCTGAATCAACTGCTGCTCCATGCGCTTCGAATCGGTAGTGTCGCGCACGGCGGCGATGACGCCGGCGATGCGACCGGAAAGATCCATGAGCGGGCTAGCGGTCGCCCGGAACAGCCGCGTTTCACCGTCGCTCCGCCGGGCCAGAAACTCGGTGCTGCCGTTGGAGCATTGTCCGGAGATAATGCTGTCCAAGAATGCCTGCACGTCTTTGCAGCTGAGCGGTTCGACGCGTTCGCTGAACAAAGACCCAATCAACTCTTCTGGCGAAAGGCCCAGCAATTCTCTGGAACGCGGGCTGACAAAAGTGTAGCGACCTTCCGGATCGAGAGCGACAACCAGATCGGGAAAGCTTTCCACGAGTCGCTGGGCAAATTCCTGCTCCCGCCGCAGGCGCGTCTCGATTTGGCGCCGTTCAGTGATATCCACAAGCGTTCCTTGACGGCGGCGCACGCGCCCTGCGGTATCGCGAATGAGAGCCGAGGCGTGCAGAGCGGCGAGTGCGGAGCCATCGCTGCGGCGCAGCGTGGCCTCGTGGCCATACACGACATCAGACTCAGCTAACTGGCGCCGCTCTGTCTCCCACTCTTCGGGCTGGACAAAAAATTCCGAGAGGGGAGTCCCGAGCAGCTCCGTCCGGTTTTCATAGCCGAGCATGCGCACCAGGGCCGGGTTGACATCTTCCAATTGTCCGTCGGCATCGGCCAGATAGATGCCTTCCTGCAAGGTCTCAAACAGGTCCTTGAAGCGGGCTTCGCTTTCGCGCTCCGTGGTTATATCGCGTGCGAGAACGCACACACCGCGCCGGGCGCCCTCGTGGACGAGCGCATGCGTGGTGCATTGGAAATATCTCGAGCCGGCTTCATGCTTCAGGCGGATGCGCAGGACACCGGATCGATGGCGCCGCTCGAGCAGGGAGAGCAATTCACGTTGCAGTGAGGCGAAGCCGGCGCCATCGACTAACTCCAGGAACTCATCGAGCCGGTGTCCCACCAGTTCGTGAAATGGGCGGCCGAGCATGTCCGCAAAGCTGCGATTGGTGGCGAGGATCTCTCCCTCGAGCGAAAGTGAGAGCAAGGCATCGTCAAAGGTGTCAATCAAGTCGCGAAAGCCGCGCTGGGAACGCTGCACCATCTCGAAGAGCTTCTCCACTTGCCCCTCAGCGCGCGATTGGGGCTGATGCGAGAGACCGTGGACGAGCGTGCGCAATTGGGCAATTTCACGCCATCGGGAAATGGCGTATGCACCAAATAGGCTGACCAGCAAAACCAGGCCGACCGGAAGAGCATCCAGCCTCCACGGCAGCAAATGGATTGGCTGCCAGGAAATTAGCGCCAATCCCACAGCCAGAGACAGAAGCAAGATGACCGCAAGCAGCCAAAGCCTGCCTTCGCGGGCTGTCAACCGATCCGACGGCGGAACGGCAGATGGATTCACGGAGAGACCGGCATCGACATCGGCCGCCGAGCGTTGGTGGTTGTAGTCGACATAACCCTTCTGTAGTTCGGCCTCTCCGGAAAAGGAGGGGCCAAGTGCGAGGTGACAGTCTATGTCCCGCGCAGAGGCGGGCGCAACTCCTTCGGCCAAGGATATTACCTACTAATTAAGCCGAGGCTGGAGGCCAAAGGGTGTCAGTGACTGTCAAGCCTAGTGTCACGCAGCGGGGCTGGGAACGACAGAGTGCGGCGCTCCGAGCAAAAGCTTGTGGAGCGCCGAACTTTGCGCGAAATCTGAAAGGCTTAGCCCTCCGCGATGGCGTCGGCGTCCTTGCGCAGGAAGTCCAGCGCGGCGGCTTCTTCCGGAGTGAGTTCAGGCGCCACGGCCTCCGCCTCCGCGGGCTGCGGAGGAGGAACCTCAACCAGAAGCTCGATATTGCGATAGCGCTCGAGCCCCGTGCCTGCCGGAATCAGCCGACCCATAATGACATTTTCCTTGAGGCCACGCAGGTAATCCACCTTGCCAGCGACGGCCGCCTCGGTGAGCACGCGCGTCGTCTCCTGGAAGCTTGCGGCGGAGATAAACGAGTCTGTAGAGAGCGAGGCCTTGGTGATACCAAGCAAGAGCGGACGACCTGTCGCAGGGCGTCCCCCCTCCGTAATGACGCGATCATTCTCTTCGCGGAAGCGGAATTTATCGACTTGTTCGTCAAGCAGGAAGCGGGTGTCGCCGACGTCTTCGACTTTCACCCAGCGCATCATCTGGCGAACGATGGTTTCAATGTGTTTGTCGTTGATGTTGACTCCCTGCAGACGATAGACCTCCTGGATGGAGTTGACCAGGTAGGCCTGCGTATACTTCTCGCCAAGGACGGCGAGGAGATCGTGCGGATTGAGCGGGCCATCGATCAAGGGCTCGCCAGCATGGACGTGCTCGCCTTCCTGCACGTTGATATGAACGCCGCGGGCGATCGAGTATTCCTTCTGGGTCTTACCGTCTTCGCTCTCAACGTAGATCTTGCGCATGCCCTTGCTGATTTCGCCGTATTTGACCACGCCATCGATTTCGCTGATGACGGCTGGATCTTTGGGCTTGCGAGTCTCAAAGAGCTCGACCACACGCGGCAGACCGCCGGTGATGTCCTTGGTCTTGGTGGTTTCCCGGGGAATCTTGGCCAGGACGTCGCCTGGCTGGACCTCGTCGCCGTCCGAGACCATCAGGTGCGCACGTGAAGGCATGAGGTACTTCTTGCGGCTGCGGCCCGCGGAATCGCGGACTTGAATCGTCGGCTGGTGCTTTTCGTCGCCTGGAGGCAACGTCACAACAAGTTGAGCCAGACCGGTGACCTCGTCCACTTGTTCCTCGATCGTGATGCCGGGTTGCAAATCTTTGAACTCCACGGTACCGCCCACCTCGGTCAAGATCGAGAAGGTAAAC
>QHYQ01000251.1 GCA_003224175.1 Acidobacteriota bacterium | reverse complement strand
TCGGCGGCTCGCAATTTGCGGCGGAAGTGCAGACACGAATGCGGCAGGCGTTTCGGCAGCACCGGCCGGAGCGGGCGCTACCGGCATAAGCACATCCACCTTCAGGGGCTAAAGCCCTACAAATCGCTCTTCTCGAGTGTCAGGGCTAAACTGACCCCATCTCGCGAAAATCGCCCAATTAGGCGGGGGTTTTGGAGCGGCGCCAGGGTGCGAGCAGCCAGAGGCGAGTCAACTGTTCGTTGAGTTCGCGGATTCCTAGCAGCTTGCCAATAATCACCAGAAGTAAAATTCCCGCGGCTGTGACCATGACCAGCAATGACAGGGCGCCAGGCAGGGTGTGCCAGGCCAAATGCGGTTCGAGCATCTGGCGCAGCTTGTAACAGACGGCTGCCACCAGGGCTGAAGCCACACAAATCTTGAGGAAGAAGCGGACCAGCGCGCCTTCTTCGCGGTTGTGTGTGCGGCGGGCGAGCAGCAGGAAGATCACAATCGTGTAAACCGTGATTCCAATGGAGCTGGCCATAGCCAATCCAAGATGCTGCGCGCGGCGGACAAGCAGCCAATAGACCGGCAAGTTGGCGAAGGTCAGCACGGTGCCGACGATAGCGGGAATCAGCGTGTTACGCGTGGCGTAGAATCCGCGGGCCAGGATGTACTGCGCGCCCCAGCCAAATAAGCCCAGCGTAAAGAAGACCAGTGTTGCGGCGGTGGCGTCGAGATCCATCGGGCGCATGCGGGTGTGAGAAAAGACCAGGTAAACGACGGGCGCGCTTTGCGCGATGATCAGCGCAGTGATGGGCACGAGCGTAGCGATCAGGCCTTTTAGCGTGGAGTTCAGCAGGCGGTTCAGTTCGTCAAATTTCCCTTCGGAATAAAGCTGGGCAAGAAACGGGAAGGAAGCAACGCCAACGCCCTGGCCGACCACGCCAAGGGGCACGCGCATGAGCGTCTTGGCATAGCTGAGCCAGGTGATGGAGGCGGGCTGGAGGTAGGAGCCGAACCATCGGATGATCCAGTCGTCGGTGAAGGCCAGAGACAGCGCGAGCATGATCGGCACAGACAGGCGAACGAATAAACGGAAGCCCGGATGGAACACGTTCAGATTGGGAGTGAAACGCGCGCCAGCGGCGGCCGCTCCGTAAACCTGCAGCAGGAAATTGCCGACCAGCGCGCCGGCGACGACGCCGACGGCGAAGCCGGTCATGCCGATGCGCGAAGCCAGCAGCACGCCGCCGAGAATGATCATGATGTTGTAGACGACGGGAGCGAGCGAGGGCACGACGAAGCGTCCCTTGGCATACTGAACGGCGCTGAGAATGCTGCCTTCGTAAAAGCAGAATTGCGCGGGAAGCATCAGACGCGTGAGGAAAATGACGCGCGTTTTTTCCTCCGGCGGAAAGCCCGGCGCGATCAGGCGCGCGAGTTGCGGCGCAAAAACTTCGCCGGCCACCACGAAGGCGGCAAGCAGCAGGCCCATGAAGGTCATGACCGTGGAGAAGACGTGCCAGCCTTCCTCTTCGCGGCCTTCGGCGGCGTATTTGGTGAAGACGGGAATGAACGTGACGCTCAGTGATGCCCCGGCGACCAGGTAATTGAGGAAGTCGGGAAGGGTGAAAGCGGCGTAATAGGCGTCTGTCATGGCGTTGGAACCGACCTGATGCGCCACGACCCATTCGCGTACAAATCCGAGGACGCGACTGAGTAAAATGCCGGCCATGACGATGGCCGTCGAGGCGACTACGCGGCGATGGACGCTCGGCTGACTCACAGAATCATGGTAGAGGTTTTGCGGAGGTTCGCCTAGTTGGTTCGAGCAAGATCGGGCGAGGGCTGTGGCGTCAAAGGCACGCGGGAATTTGGGAGAGATTCAAGCCGAGCGGGCAATCTCCAATTCCGGCTCGCGAGACCAGGTGGCGAGCAGCGTGATTCTTTGAGTGACGGGCGAGATATGGATATAGAAGACTTGGTCACCGGCCTGGATTTCGAAGAAACCCGGCCGGCGCGCGTCCGGAACGGCCGGAGCCCCGGAGGTAAGGGCCTGGCGCAGCCGCCCCACGGTTTCCGGGGAATGTCCTCGCGGGTCTTCTATTTTCAACCCTGTCAGTTCCAATTCGAAGCGCATCAAGTCTTCCATTGAAATAAGTCTTCTACAATATAGAACGCATCAGGAGGGGAAAGGTTTCAGGGCGCATCGCGGCATATTGCCTAATGAGTTAAGACCTTCGGCCGGAAGGCACGGACGTGCGAAAAGCGCCGGAAGCGGGCCAAATTCGAGGCTGGCGGGTTATTCTAACTAATACTTGCGGCGACGAATGGAACTTGAGATATTTCTGTGACCACAACTGGAACAAACCTTGAAAAAAACCAAAAAGCGTACCGCACTGGGCAAAGACAGGCGTCGAAAGCATCGTCATTGGCAGGTAACCGTTTACTATGCGGACGGGCAAAGATTTGCGCGCGTCTATACCGACCGCGCCAAAGCCGCCAGTTTTGCGCGCCGGCAAAAGAGATCTCCGGTGGTAAAGTCAACGCGCGTGGTGCAGGTAGGCTGATTCGTTCGAATACGATGCAGGCCGCTGAAGTTATAGCTCCGTGCTTGTGGCATCTGGGGCAGCGTGTTATAAATTTTTCGTCGAAACGCGGCCGTAGTATAGGGGTAGTACGGCAGCTTGCCAAGCTGCAGGCGGGGGTTCGAGTCCCCTCGGCCGCTCCATTCTCTTTTTCGAGTCCTAGCTAAACTTCGCTATTCGAGTTCCTATTCGCCCTGCCGCATGGAGACGATCCGCATTGCTGTTGGCAGTCAGCGCGCGCCTAAGCTCGAGGCGGTCCGCGAGGCGCTCGAAGCTTTGGGGCCTTTGCTGCATCCGAAAGCGAGTTTCGAGGTGAGGGGATTCGAGGTTGCGACGAGCGTCAGCCACACTCCTCGAAGCCGCACGGAGTTAATGGCCGGAGCGCGTGGGCGCTGCGAAGCTTTGATGCGTCTCGAGAACGGGCGGGCGACATATTTCGTAGGCTTGGAAGGCGGGCTGGACGTCATCTATGAAAATGGGCACGAGAACGGCCGGCGCCTAGTTTTTCTCGAGAGCTGGGCTTTCGTTTCCGATGCAGGCGGCCGCGGCTTCTACGGGCGATCGGGGGCGATTCTTTTGCCAGAGGCACTCGCAGTTGACGTGTTAAACCGAGGGGCTGAGCTTTCCCACGCGATTGAGGCATATACGGGGATGCGGGGCATCCGCGATTCGCAGGGCGCCTGCGGCGTATTGACAAAGAATTTAATCGACCGGCAGGAGTCGTTCCGCATTGCCGTGATCAGCGCGTTTGCTCCTTTCTTCAACGCCGGCCTCTATGAAAGGCACTAGAAATGCAGCTCCGGTAGTTATTAAGTTGGCCCCCATGCACAGGCTGGTCACATCCAGCGCTAAGCCGTATCATGAAGGGCATTCAAAGGTGAGGGAGAACCTTGAAGCGGTTTGTCCGAAGTTCTGGCGTCTTCACTCTCGCGCTTGGAACCGTCCTCGCTTGCCAGTCGATGCCAACTCAGTCTCCGAAAGCCTCACCGATTGCTTCCAGGCCGACTGGGCTGCTCTACGACGACATCTATTTGCGACACCTGTCTGGCAATACTGGCCATCCCGAACGGCCGGAGCGCCTGATCTTTATCCGGAAGGCTTTGGAGAAGGCAGGCCTGATGCAAAGTTTGTACTCAATTCATCCTCGCCGTATCACTCAGGAAGAATTGGAACTTGTACACAAACCGTCTTACATTGCGCTGGTTCGCCGGGAACTGTCGAACGTGCAGGGCCTCGGTGAACTAAGCACAGGCGACACGCTTGTTTCAGCGGATTCGCTAGAGGCGGCTGAATTCGCGGCTGGTGGCGTCCTTAACGCCGTTGATGCTGTGATGCAGGGTAAGGTCAAGAATGCCTTTGCTGCCGTAAGGCCGCCAGGGCACCACGCCACGCCGACTCGGGGGATGGGGTTCTGCATCTTCAACAATGTGGCTATCGCGGCGCGTTACGTAGAGAGAAAGTATGGTGTGCGGCGGGTCTTGATTGTGGACTGGGACTACCACCATGGGAATGGAACCCAGGAAACGTTTTACCAAGCTGGTTCAGTCCTTTACTTCAGTACTCACCATTACGGAGCTTATCCTGGTACGGGGTCTCCGGCGGAAACAGGTGCTGGTGAGGGTGCGGGGAAGATTGTGAACGTGCCGCTACCTCCGGGAGCAAGTGATGCGCAGATCGTGGAAGCTTTTCAAACCAAGCTCGTCCCCGCAGCACGCAATTTCAAACCCGATTTCATTCTGATTAGCGCCGGTTTTGATGGAATGAGGAACGACCTGCTCGGCGTGTTCGACATTACGCCGGCAGGTTTCGCGGCTATTACTCGCATAGTAGTCGAGCTGGTGAAGGAATTCTGCCAAGGCCGCGTCGTATCGGTATTAGAAGGCGGTTACCGACTGGATGGGCTCGCTGAAAGTGTCTTGGCACACGTCCAGGTGCTGCGGGAAGAATGATCAAGTCTGGTGAGTGTCGGACAGTCCCGCGAATCTATTTGACGACACCGATGAGGTCAAAACCGGCTGATTTTCGGAACACCTTTACACGGCCGATCCCGGCGCACCGAAGGCGGAGGGGTTCGCGGCCAGAGCCGGCCGGTTCGCCGCCGTGGGGAGCAACGCGGACATCAAGGGGCTCGTCGGCAAGGGGACCCAGACGTTCGACGCCCGGCAGATGACAGTCGTGCCCGGATTCATCGACTGCCACAATCACGCGCCCGGTAACACCTTGCTCTACGAAGTCCTCGTCGGCAACCCCTATGTGGTGGAGTTCGTGACCATCTCCAGCATTGTGGAGAAACTCCGCGCGAAGGCGCGCGAGACACCGCCCGGCACCTGGGTGGAAGGGTATTTCTTCGACGACACCAAGGTGAAGGACAGTCGGCAGCTGAACATTCATGACCTCGACCAGGTGTCGACCGAGCTCCCGGTCGCGGTTCACCATCGCGGCGGCCACACGTCCTTCTACAACAGCAAGGCCTTGGAGATGGCACATATCACTAAGGACACACCCAATCCGTCCGGCGGCACCTTCGACCGCGATGCCAATGGTGACCTCAACGGCAGGGTTACCGACTTGGCGCGGAACGCGCTCAACAGCGTCGGCAAGCGGCTCATCTTTACCGAAGAACAGGCGCTGCAGCGTGACCGCGAGGGCCTGGCATACATTTCCAAACAGTTCGTGCGTTATGGCGTGACCAGCGTACATCACGAGAGCGGCAATCTGACGGCCCTGCAGCAGGTGCGGGCGCGCGGTGAACTCCTGCACCGGGTGAGCTACGAGGCAAGCGGCAAGGTGCTGGAGGCGATGATCGCCGGCGGCATCATGACCGGCTTCGGCGATGAGTGGATTCGCTTCGGCGCCACCTCCGAACATACCGTCGACGGATCGTTCTCCGAACGCACGATGGCACTCAGCACGCCGTATCCTGGCGTCGTGCCGCCGTACAAGGGCAACGTCACCGAGACGCAGGACGAACTCAATGCCTGGATCGAACGCGTGCATCGCGCCGGCATCCAGGTCAATTGCCACGCGAATGGCGACGTCGCCATCGATATGGTGCTTACGGCAGTGGAGCGGGCGCAGCGCCTTTTCACGCGAACCGACGCGCGCCCCAAGATCACTCATTGCACCCTGATCAACGACGATCTGCTGCGGCGTATCAAGGCGGCGGGCGCGGTCCCTGCCGCGTTCACCTCGTACGCCTATTACAATTCCGATAAGTTCGTCTTCTACGGGGAAGAGCTCATGAAGCGGTGCATGGCCTATCGCAGTTTCATCGACGCCGGAATTCCGGTGGCGGCAGGCTCTGACTTTAGTCCGGGACCGTTCGATCCGCGGATGGCCATCCAGGGAATGGTGACGCGCACCGGTTGGGACGGAAAGACCTGGGGAGCTAACCAGCGGATCAGTGTGGACGAGGCGCTGCGGGTGAACACCATCAACGGCGCTTACAATTCACGTGAGGAAGCGATCAAGGGATCGATCACACCTGGCAAACTTGCGGACTTCGTCGTGCTCTCAGACGACCTTTTCACCGTGGACAAAGAGAAGATCAAGGACATCCAGATCGTCCGCACGGTGGTTGGAGGCTCAACGGCCTACCAGGCGTGACACCTGCGAGTTGCGTGGGAACCGAAACACGAAGGGATTTGACATAGGTCACTCTGCGGCGTAGCATCCGGCCAGTTAATTTTTCGACCCTTGCGTTCTTGCGCTTTTTGTTGAAGTAATCACGGAGGCATTTCGTTTCCTGCGCAGAGGAAGGACTCCGAGTGGGTTCATTCGGCGAACCCGTTGGACGGCGAGAGATCCTAGAGACGATTCGACAATATCGCAATTGCAGTCACGGCGGCCCGCAACCAAATGGTGAAAGGTGTTCCCAGGAGGAGACGTATGAAGCGTAATGTCGGCGCAGTTTTGGTTTTCATGATGCTCGTCCTCGCACTCGAAATCGGCTCGGTTGTGCTCGGGAAGCGAGCCGCAGTAGAGGCTGCTGGAGCGCAAGCGCCAATGTTCGAGGTGGACCCGTTCTGGCCCAAGCCCTTACCCAACCATTGGCTCATCGGGATGACCATTGGCGTGTCGGTGGATGCACAGGAACATGTATGGATCGTTCATCGGCAGGGCTCACTGGAACCAGGTGAAAAACATGCCACGACCAACCCTCCCATCGCTCAGTGTTGCGCTCCGGCCCCTCCTGTTCTCGAGTTCGACCAGGCCGGCAACCTCCTCCGACATTGGGGTGGTCCCGGTCAGGGTTACGATTGGCCGAATTCCAATCACGGAATCACCATCGATTACAAAGGTAACGTCTGGATTGGCGGCAATGGCCGTGGCCCGCAAGGCGGTGGTGGCGACAACGAGGGTCAAGTCGGGGGCGGCAGTTTCTACGACAACATGGTTCTAAAATTCACTCAGGACGGCCAGTTCTTGATGCAGATCGGTAAGCCGAGTCACAGCAAAGGAAGCAACGATGTGGAGAACCTGAGACTACCCGCCAAGACGTTTATCGACAAAGAGGCGAACGAGGTATACGTGGCCGACGGTTACGGAAATCATCGCGTCATCGTATATGACGCCGATACCGGCAAGTACAAACGGCATTGGGGAGCCTACGGGCACAAACCGGAAGATACCGACTTGGGCCCCTATAATCCGGATGCCCCGCCCGCGCAGCAGTTCCGAAATCCTGTGCACTGCGCCGACCTTTCGAACGATCGCCTGCTCTATGTCTGTGATCGTGTGAACGACCGCATTCAAGTATTCAAAACGGACGGCACATTTGTAAAAGAAGGCTTCGTCGCGAAGCGAACATTGGGTTCCGGATCGGCCTGGGATATCGCCTTCTCAAAAGATCCGAAGCAGACCTACATTTATCTTGCTGATGGCGAAAATGACAGGATCCACATTTTGCTGCGCGATACCCTCGAAGTCTTGACCACCTTCGGCGAGGGCGGCAGGCAGCCCGGTGAATTCTACGGGCCGCATAGTATAGCCACAGATTCCAAAGGCAATATCTATGTGACTGAGACCTACCGGGGGCAGCGTGTGCAGAAGTTTGTTTATAAAGGCTTGGGTCCCGTCACAAAAGAGGACCAAGGCGTTCTATGGCCTAGATCAGCGTCGAAGTAGAATACCGGCAATTACGCTTCATCGTTGAATTTTCATACTGAAAGGGCAATTCATCTGCGAACAAACGCAGTTGGTATCGTCCTTGTCTAGGTATCCGGCACTCCGGCCGGAAGGCTCATCGGATGGTAAATGCGTACACCTGATCGTTGGCGGCAACGAAAATACGGCCGTTGACCACGATGGGAGTCTGGAAATTCTGCACGCGGCTCATCTGCTCCTCTTGCGCGCCACCCGCAAACAATAATTCGCCGCTCTCGCCGTCAAACGCATGCAACCGGTTGCTGGCCCCAGTGCCAACTGTCCACACGATTGACTCCGATCTCCCGTCGGTCGTAGTCGCAATCGGCGATCCCCCGCCCATATTGTTCGTGCACCAGGCGACAGTGATGGATGGAGGCGCAGACGCACCGACCCGCAAAGCGACGAGATTTCCACGACGTGACGGACAGCCGACACCGGTGCCCCTAGTTTGGAATGCCACGTAGGCGGAGGATGCGGTTTTGTATGCTGCCGCAGCATTGATTATCTCGCCGCTCGAGACCTTGTTGCTCTGAACTCCCTCGCCTCGAAATCCATTGCTCTTTGCTATTCCCCCAAGATCGTCCCGATTGAGGAGATAAGCCATCCCATTTTTCCCCAGCGCAGCGATCAATTTGGACGGCGTGGCTCCAGGCACATCAAACAAGACGGGTCCCGAGCCGCCAAGATCGGCGTCATCATCGTCAAGCTGACGCCAATTCGAGGGAGTGAAATAGTCGGCTGAGTTACCGCTGAACTTCGCGCCCAGACCAAGGCGGATGATTGCTTCTCCACCCATCCAGGTGCGCGCACCGAAGGTGTTACCGGTGGCCACGAAAATGGAACGACCATCGGTGGCGATCCCGCCCGGTGCCCAAGCTCCGCCGCCGCGCCCCTCGGTTGCCCAAGCCGTTGCGTTCTTCGGGTCGGCTACGGGAATGGCGATGACCCAACCGTGATAATCGCCGCAGTCGCCCCAATGGCCGCCGTAGGGGACGTAGAGAAGGCCGGAGTTGAGGAGCAGGGCACCGCGCTGGTTCTGCACCGCAGGGTTGAACGAGAAACCGCCGTATTTCAGGCCGGAAACATTCACTGGCCATCCTGCTCGAGTGGAACCGTCGTCGAGCGACAGTGCAAAGACGAGGTGTCGCTTGGTCCTTCCGTCATCGGGCGTCGTCATAGCCGCAACGTAAATGGTGCGGCTGCTTGGATCGATGACCGGAGTGCCGGTGATGCCGAGCGGGTCGATATTGCCGCAGGGGAGCTGCGATCGCGGCACCGGATTTCCGAGCGTCTTTGTCCAAAGCGGTGCGCCGGTGGCGGCGTCCAGCGCCACCACTGAGTTCCGCTCCGTCGCTACAATCAAGGTCGACCTGCTGCCAGGACCGTTGTTTATGTAGAGCGGCTGGGCGTACACCGGCCCCTTTATTGGTGCATTGAAGGTTTTGTCTCGGTGGATTCCGGCGGCGCCTTTCCGTGTTATGAGCGGATCGACGTACGCACCATCGCGGGATCCGTTGAGGTGATGCTGGAGCACATCGCCGGAAACCGCCACTAAAGGCGCCGCCAACATCGCCAGCACCAGTGCAGGAAGACAATGAACCTTCATGAGCACCTTACAGCACTGCAGCGACACTGAAAGAGCAGCACGTGAAAAAGCAGCGGGGTTTCCTTTGCGGTTGTCCGCTCGTTCGGGGCGGCCCGGCTCGTCACTTCGTGATTGCGGACGTTGGGTTACTTGGGTTGGGGCCTCAACGTAAAAGGTACGCCGCGTTTGGCATTCTCATCCACTATGCGTTGCAAATCGAGTTGATCCAGATCGACGCTACTTTCGGTGCCCTCACTGAGGATGTAGTACAGTCGGCCGCCATCCAGCCAACAATCGCGCACAGAGTATGTGGTGCCGTCCTTTAAATAAAGTGAAACCGCCGCCGCGGCGTTCTCCAGATCTGCCGTTGCCGGTCGCGAACTTGGTGCGTTCGGAGAGGTGCTCGAAGAATCGCCGGACGAGCCCAATGGCGGAGGCGAATAAGGGCGAGAGTCGTTGTAGGGCTGATCATAGGGAGCATTGTAGTCAATCACAGGAGGCGCGTAGTAACCCACGTTCCAACCCCACCCCGGGTTATCCCAGGGCTCAAACCAGAACGGATTCGAGCCGCCCCAACCCCAACTGCCTCCCCACCAGGAACCCCCGCCCCACGGCCAACCAAATGAACCCAAGCCAAATCCGCAGCCAAAGCATCCGAATCCGAAACGGTTAAATCCCAAATCGTCAAAATCAAAATCACCAAACCGCCCGAAACCGAATTGGTTGAAACCGAAGTTGTTGAAACCGATACCGAAGCCAAAACCACAACCAAAACATCCGAATCCGAAACGGTTAAATCCCAAATCGTCAAAATCAAAATCTCCATCTCCGAAGCGGCCGAAGCCATGCAACCCAAATCCAGGATCGATGGGGCGGCCGAACCTTCCTCCGCCCAACCCGGCGGCAAATGCGTTAGTAAGTCCCGTTCGATCGGATTGAACCGAGGGGAAAGTTCTCAAATTTGAGGCAAGGAGTTTGGAGGTGAATCGCGAGTTAACTGGGGCTGAATTGCGGAAGGCCGCGGCGCCAAATCGAGCATCCAGTTTCGGAGGAATTACCGTTCCGCAATGCCGGCGGCGCAGCATTGCCCCACTCGCGACGCGAGGCGCTTCCACCGTTGCCACGAACACTGGCAAACGAATGCCACTGACCGTCAGAGTTAGCGGCGATGCCAGGCGCCGACGAAAGGGGCGCGCCCGCCGGCCTCATACGATTTGAACCAGCCCAACGCGGACTTCCGTTTCCCGAATTACCGTACGCGCGGTACCCATAACCGCCGGGCCTGCTGGATGGACCGGCCATGATCGGTCCGCGCGCCGTGCCTCGATACACGCCACGATTAAGGTTCCCGCCTCCGCGAAACCCGCTTCCCTGAAAGCCGCCGCGAGAAACACCACTGCCACCGCGAAAGCCGCCTCCGCCGAAGCTACCTCCACCCCCGTGAAAGCTGCCTCCGCCACCACCGCCACCGTGGAACCCGCCTCCACCACGTTGAGCGAAGCCAGAGTTCGGCAGGCAGCCAAGACCGACCGATGCGACCAAAATGAAAAAGACGTTCCGAAAGGTGGGCTTGTTCATTTCAGGTCCCTCCGCAACAAATGCGCAAGACCTGCGGACCGGGTCAAGGGGGCTTGTCCCCGTCCACGATGAGTTTGATTCTACACCAGGTGCGGTGGTTGCACCAAAAGGTTGCAACTTCCGGCCATCAAGGTACGCCCAGGGTTGGGCACTCTTGTTTCGATATATTTCTGGGAGGCTTTGATTCACGCGGTTGTAGCGTGTTCGAGGTGCTCTGGAGGTCGGAGTTCCAGTCGATTGCAAATCAATACGAATCGGCTGATGGTATTCCGGGCTGGAAGGGTATGCGACAAAACAATATTCGCCCGGAAGGGGCTCAGGTGTATAAAGGGCCAGTCTGGGCGGTCAATGCGGGAATCCTGGTTTGAGAATGGAGGCAATCACCATGCGAACGAGGCTTATCACAACCGCCGCTGTGATTGTTGGCCTTCTGATCGTTTCAGTCTCGCTGTTCGCACACCACGGCAACGCCGAGTTCGACATCGGAAAAAGAGTAACGGTGAAGGGGATCATCACAAGATGGTCTTGGTCCAATCCCCATTGCTTTCTGAGTTTCGAGGTAAAGGGTGATACCGGCGCGGTGACACAGTGGGTGGTGGAGACTCAACCTCCGCGAAGCGTAACGGCCGGTGGCTTTAGCCAGAAGACCTTCAAGCCGGGGGACGAAGTTATCGTCACTCTGGAGCCAGTCAAGAATGGCCGGCCACTCGGGCGCATGCTGGAGGTCGTGCTCCCCAATGGCAAGAAGTTAGTCACGGGTCATCTGGACTGACGGGCGAGGACTCCGCAGAGCTACCGAACCCAGCTGCTTCAGCTCACTCGAGATCGGAAGCGCATCGCAAAATAGTGAGAGCCGCTCGGGCTCAAAGACCCAATATCAGCGCCTCGCACGCCACTTTGAGACCGTTGTTGGCACCGGACGTGGAATCCAAAGTCTAAGCAGGGAGATTTGGCAATGCCAAAGCCTTTTGTCGCTTCGATGATTTTGCTGATTGCAGTCTCGACGTTCGCGCCTGTCATTGCGCCCGCTCAGTACCGGCAGCCAGGAGCGGTGTATGACTTTGATCGACCGAATGAGAAGCCTGCCGCCGCTCCAAAACACGATATCTCCGGGGTTTGGGAGCCGGCCAAAGGGCCGGGAGCTGGAATCCAGGGGAAGGGAGCGCTGTCGATGGGCTCATGTGAATATAAGGTGCCTGGAGTTCCTTATTCTGGATACGCATACGACCCAAAGGCGCCTGTACCTGATTGCCTGAAGCCGGCACAAGAGCCACCGTACACCGCTTTGGGCCGGGAAACGCTCTTGTCTCATATTCCGACTGAGGGATATCGAATGGTTGCCTCCGCGCTCACCAACGATCCCGTGCCTGCCTGTAATCCGCAGGGTTTCCCGCGCATTGTCCTGCACGATTTCAGGACCAGCCGGATCATACAGACACCGACCAACGTGGTGATCCTGTACGAGTTCAACAGGAAATGGCGTGTCATCTGGACGGACGGCCGCGAATTGCCTAAGAATACGGAAGAGCCGACCTGGGGCGGAGCCGATCCTCCGGAATCAAGATGGTGGGGATACTCGGTGGGCAAATGGGCCGATGACTATACCTTCGTCGCCGACTCGAATGGATTCGATGACAGAACCTGGCTCGACAATGCTGGTTTCCCACACAGTGACGCTCTGCATGTGGAAGAACGATATCACCGTGTGGATGGCGATCACTTGGAAATGACGATTACTATAATATCAGGGTAAACGAACGGATGTGGAAGATCACTGCCGCACCGGATACGCCCCTGTTGTACGTCCTGTCAAACGAATTAGGTCTTCAGGGTCCCCGATTCGGCTGTGGTCTGGCGCAGTGTGGCTCTTGCTCCGTGCTTGTCGAAGGCGTCGAGACGCGTTCGTGCGTGACTCCCGTTGCCTCAATCGGAAGCAAGTCAGTCACCACGCTGGAGGGACTGCCGTCGTGGTACGCGAGACAGAAGGGCCTTTCGAAGGCGCCCGCGTTGCATCCGGTGCAGCAGGCAATGATCGATGAACAGGCGCTTCAATGCGGCTACTGTTACAACGGCATGATCATCAAGGCTGCCGAGCTTTTGTCAAAAATTCCGCAACCGAGCGAAGCGCAAATCCGTTCCGCGATGAACGGCCATTTGTGCCGCTGTGGGACTTATCCGCGAATCACGAAGGCTATTCAGCGCGCCTCACGGATGATTCCGGAGGTGAGCAAATGACAAGCGTTCCCACTGGCACTGCGTTTCCGCGTCGCGATTTCCTGAAAGGGGGCGGCGCGCTCATCATCGGCTTCAGTCTTTGCGGCGCTGCGTTCGGCCAGGAAGGCGTGGATCTTGTCGCATTGGCCACGGGCCCGGACCAACCCGATCTCAAGCAACTCGACACGTGGCTGGCGATTCATGCCGACAACACGGCGACGATCTTCCTTGGCTACGTCGAACTCGGTCAGGGCAGTTCTACAGCGCTGCTGCAAATCGCGGCTGAGGAGCTCGATTTGGACATAAGTCAGGTCAAGTCTGCGCGGCTGGACACGAACCGGTCGCCCAACCAGGGTGCAACGGCGGCAAGTGCTGCGATCGCCAGAGGAGGGCCCCGGGTTCGCTCGGCGGCGGCTGAAGCACGGCGCACTCTCCTCACGATGGCTTCGAAAAGGCTAAACGCGGCAATTGACCGTTTGACTGTTTCCAATGGAATTGTGTCAGTGGTTGACAACCCAAAACGGACGGTTGCTTATGGCGCGCTCTTGGGAGACAAGCCATTTGATGTGCCGTTCACCGGAACAGCGCCGCTGAAGCCGGTCAGCGCCTACAAAATAGTTGGCACTCGCGTCCCGCGTAAGGACATCCCGGATAAGGTCAGCGGCAAGTACGTTTATATCCAGCACGTCCGCGTGGCCGGAATGCTGCATGGCCGAGTGGTTCGTCCGCGCGGCCAGTCTGCGTATGCCGCTGGAGCGAAGGTGCTAAGCGTCGACGAGAGTTCCGTCCGGAATATCCCCAACGCCCGAATTATCCGCCGGCGCGACTTCATCGGCGTGGTCGCCCCCAACGAGTGGGACGCGATCCGCGCCGCCGAGCAACTGAAAGTGACTTGGCAGGTGATGCCTGAACTGCCGGGGCACGCGGATGTGTACGATCAGATGCGCGCGGCCAAGACAACCGACGTGGTCCTGAAGGAGAGCGGTGACGTGGTAGCGGCGCTGGACCGGGCCGCACACGTCGTCTCTCGAACCTACCGCGGTCCGTACCAGGCGCACGCACCCTTCGGCCCGGCGTGCGCACTGGCTCGGGTAACGGCCGACTCCGCTGTGGTTATGTGCTCGACACAAAACGCCTACGATACGCGCGGGAAACTGGCTCAAGTGCTGGGAATGCCGGCAGGCAAGGTGCGGGTTCAGTATTACGAAGGCTCGGGTACTTTCGGTCGCAGTTGTTATGACGACGCGGCACAAGCGGCCGCGATCCTTTCTCAAGAGGTCGGTAAACCAGTCCGCGTTCAGTTCATGCGGTGGGACGAGCTCGGGTGGGACAACTACGGCCCAGCGCATCTCGCTGACGTACGGGCCGGCGTTGATGCCAACGGAACGATTGTGGCGTATGAATACCGTGGATGGCAGCATGGTTGGAGCACAACCGAAACTTCCCAACAGTATCTGTTCCGGCAGCGCAACACGACTGATTCGCGCTGGCTAGGGGTTCTCAATGCTGTCGCACAGGCCGCAGGATGGATGCCCAGAAGGGCAGCCGCGCGCTTGTCTGACGCGAACGTCGTAACCGGGCGTGGAATCGCGGTCGGTACTCATCTTTCCTCGTATGCAGCCGCTATCGCCGAAATCGAAGTAAGCAAGGATACCGGCCGCATTGTTGCGAAGCATTTGTATGGCGCGCTCGACGCCGGCCTTGCCGTCAATCCTGCCTTTATTGAGAATCAGATCAGCGGAATGTTAGTTCAGGCCACAAGCCGAATTTTGAAGGAGGAAGTGACGTTTAGCCGTACGAACGTCACAAGTCTCGACTGGAATAGCTATCCCGTCCTACGATTCGAAGAATATCCCGAAGTGACTCCGATCGTCATTCAGCGGATGGATCAGAAATCGAGTGGTGCGGGCGAGGAGGCGTTGTGCTCTGCGGCCGCTGCTATAGCGAACGCTTTCTTCGATGCGACCGGCGCGCGACTCCGACAATACCCGCTGACCCCCAATCGGGTTCTGGCCGCGCTCAGCCAAGATGAGTCAAATTGAGAAGGGCTTTTCCTTCAATCAAGCGCAATACAAAATACAAGAAGTACATATCAAGGGCTTGAATCGCTCCTCGTCTGTGGCTAGACGCGTCGGATTGCATAGGGCGCCGCTTAACTTGTTGAGCTAAGCAGGGGATTGTGGCGACCCTGGGCGGGGTCGAACCGCCAACCTCTTGCTTCGTAGGCAAGCGCTCTATCCAGTTGAGCTACAGGGTCGTCGTCAGTTTTTTGTGACTATAACATTATTCGCTGCGCATGGCAGCCGAATCCAAATCCCGGTACCCTTCCTAAATTTTGGTTTTTGTTCTTAGTTTGCTTCGTTCCTTCGTGGACGAATGCGCTTCAAGGGCCGATTTCGAAACACTCGGTAAACTTGAAGCCGGTCTGCTCGTTATTTCAAGGCAATTTGCTCTGACGTGCTGTCAACGACCACGAGGAAAGGCACGCTCCTCGTCATGCGGAACATCGGAGCAACGAGGCGCCCTCACCGGGATGGATTGGAATCCTCCCAGATTCATGTTCAACTAAGCACCGAATACGTGATGTGACTGTCACCTCCAATTCACGTAACGGACAGTGGCGATTGCGAGACACCTGCCCCGGAACTTTGCGGCCGGAACTTTACGATCGGTTTGGATAGACTCATCGGGACTCATCGGGATGCGAGCAGATGCAAACGTGGCGGCTGCGTCATTCAATTTAGCCTGAGGAGCTGCGATGACACGAGTGCTGATTATTGATGACGACGAAGCGATCCGCCGGATGCTTCGCTTTCGCCTCAAAGACGCTTACGAAATTGTTGATACGTCGTCGCCGAAGGAGGGCTTGATACTGGCGCTCCAGCACAAACCCGATGCGATCCTGGTGGATCTGATGATGCCTGCTCATACAGGCTTTGAAATTTGTCAAACCCTCGCGGGCCTGAGTTTCACTCAGCTCATCCCGGTCTTTGTCATCTCAGGGGCGCCCCAAGCGATTTATAAGGATTTCTGCGATGCGCTTGGTGCGCAGGGTTATTTCGAAAAGCCAATTGACTTTAATTTGTTGCAAGCGCGCCTGGCGGCCATTGCAAGTCACGACCGCCAAAACCGCCGAACGGAACCGCGCATCAGGCTGCGGGTAGGCTTAAAGGTACGCGGAAGGGACACCAAGGGAAACCCTTTTGAGAGTCTCATTTTTACTGAGAACGTTAGTCGCCGCGGCTTTGCTTGTGGCCTTAGCGTTCCATTAGGCCGGAATGCAGTGGTCGAGGTCTTCCTATGGATACCAACGGCACACCGATTTACGGGCGAGGCGCGGCTCGCTTGGCTCAAATTTCCCGAAACACCGGAACAATTATGCGGGTTCGAGTTCCTGGGAGAGCCTCGCGAGTGGATCTTCTAAATCGCCGCACGTTCGCAGTTGGCTATGGGCACTGAATCCAGCATACGCCATTTGTATCCGCTACGCAGCTACTCCCTGAAGCCACCGGGTCCCCAAAACCAAAAACAGATGAATCCACAGGCTGGAGCGCCTGTGCCAGAGAGTCAGGCGCTGACGGGGGATTCGATGGGAGCGGGTTCGAGGAAACTACGGCCGCGGCGTTCCGGGCCGAAGGCGACGGCAATGGCCAGGATCACGATGGTAAAGATCTCGAATCCGGCCAGCGCCCAGTTGTAGCCGACGCGATTGCGCAGGCCATATTCCACCACTGGGGTGCGAGCGGCGATCACAATTCCCATTTGATAGGCCAGGCCGGGAACGAGCCCGCGCGTGGCGTCGGCGGAAAGTTCGCACAGGTGCGCCGGGATGATGCCCCAGGCGCCCTGCACGCCCACCTGCATCAAGAAGGCGCCTGCGGCCAGCGCTTTCAGCGATCCACCGAACGCCCACAGCGGAATGACGGCGAGCGAGAGGAGCAGAGCTGCGATGAGGCTTAAGCGGCGTCCGGCTGTGTTCGAGAGTTGGCCAAAAATGATGCCGCCGAGTACGGCGCCGATATTTCCCAGGATCACGATGTAGGAAGCAATCGCCACTCCGGCGTGATGCTGTGATTGCAGGAAGTCCGGATAAAGATCCTGCGTGCCGTGCGAAAGGAACATCATGAAAGTCATCAGCAAGAGCAGATAGAGGCACAGCTTCCATTGCTCGCCGACAGCCCGCAAGACCGCACCTGTGGAGGGCGCACGATGGCGCTGCCAGGCCTCCGACTCCGGCACTTTGGCGGAAATGTACAGGGCGAGGAAGGCGGGTATGCCGCCGAGCCAAAACATCGGTCTCCAGCCCCATACAGGAAAGGCGAAGCGGTATGCAACTGCGGCAAGCAGATATCCCACCGCATAACCATTTTGCAGAATGCCGCTCAGCACGCCGCGCCAGCGGCTCGAGGTGGCCTCCATGACCAGCGATGTTCCGACCCCCCATTCGCCGCCCATGCCGATGCCATAGAGGATCCGCAGAACCAGAAAGACTGCGTAGTTCGGCGCAAAGCCGCACAGAAGCTCGATCATCGAAAAGAAAACGACGTTGGCGATCAGCGGAATGCGGCGTCCATAGCGGTCCGCCAGCAGGCCAAAAATCAGGGCGCCTACGGGACGCATGAGCAGCGTCCAGGAGAGCGTGGCGACGATGGCCGCTTTCGTGACGTGAAACTGCGCGGCCAGGGAATCGAACAGGAAAACGACAACGAAGAAATCGAAGGCGTCCAGCGTCCAGCCGAGAAACCCGGCGGCCACGGCATGGAACCGATCTCTACGGCCAGCGTTCTGTGTGGCAGGCATTGGCCTTGCGGCACCAGTTTGTGCGAGCCATGAGAAAGTGTCAACTCATTCGCAGGGACAACCGATCATCAACGCAGCGGGAGCCGGAGGAGGGCTGGGAAGCGGAAGAAAAAGGAAGGCCCCGGATCCGGCAGGGGGAACCGGAGCCGGGGGCCGTGGGGGTGTGCTGGGCCGGAAGAAAATCGCCTGAAAGGCTCAGACAACTATCGTGCTAGAAACCGCTTCAGCTGCGGACTTCTGCCACTAATTGGCAGAGCCGATAGAGTTCGGCATAGGTGAAAACGAGTTGCGCGCCGCCATTTTCCCAATCTGGATGACCTAATCCGGATTGCTCAGAAAGCCGGCGCAATTTCTGCGTGCTCAGACCAAGCAGAGCGGCCGCGCGGCTTTCGTTCACGGCACCTCCGATTCGCGGACGCGATTCTATCGCTAGTGTCTGCATGGCGCCTGGCCGTTAATTGACCAGAATCCGTACCCCGCGATCCTGCTCCACCGCGAGGATCATACTTTTGTAGATATCGATATCCCAGGTTTGCTCTACGCGAAAACGAATGAAATCGTCGGTCTCATCTAGGATCATCCCGCGCAACGGAACCCGCAAATCCGCCGCCGCCAATTGCAGAATCACAGGCTGGCCAATCCAAACTGCGTATGCGCTTTCCATGTGCCCTCGCAGTTCTTAGAAGCTTGCAAACACAGGTCACATTCTCAGTGCCAGAGGCGTCGCGGCCAATGGTACGGGGGCGTCATCGTGATGAGAAAGAGGTACTGTTGGTTGATCCGGCACACGTAGCCGTCCGGTTCACTGCGCCGGTACTTCGGGTGGATTGTCCCGTACTAGCGCACGCCGCATCATGGGTACACGCGGGTGCGATCCATGTCGAAAAGACGGGCATCGAAACGGACGCTTCAGAGATTGCCAGCGTGTGACGCGGTGCAGGGGATCCACAAATGATCTCTCCAGCACGCCTTCTTTCCTTTATTGCCTTTGTGAATCTTTGCTGGTTGGAATGTGCCCAAAATCCAGCTGCTTTCTGCTACCGT
>QHYQ01000250.1 GCA_003224175.1 Acidobacteriota bacterium | reverse complement strand
TGATTGTCTCCACACATCCATATCCGCCCATTTCGGCTACGAAGCGGCCGTTGCGTCTTAGCGCGCGCCACACTCCCGCGATGACTTGATCGGGCCACAGCATCCAGTGCAGCGCCGCGTTGCTGAATACGGCATCGAACTCATCGCGAAATGGCAGCTCTTCGCCCGCCAGCACGCGAGCATCGACTCCCAATTTCTGCGCGGCAGCAACCTGCATTTCGCTGGCATCGACTCCCACAACTTCGCATCCCATCTCTGCCATCTTGGCCGCGAGCACGCCATCGCCGCAGCCCAAATCGAGGATTCGTTCGCCGAGGCGCGGCGCGAGCAGTCGCACCACGGGCATGCCGAGATCGGTTACGAATCGCGCGTTGTGCGCGTAACGTTCCGGATTCCACGTTTGCGTGCTGCTCAATTAAGTTGTGCTCTCAGGAACGGTTTCGCGGACGGCGTATCGAGATTTCCACGGTCTCGCCTTCGGCGAGGTCGAGCGGTTCGAGAGGATGCAGCGCGCCGTCGGAATAACGCGCGCGAATCGGCCGCTCGCCGCCCGGGAACTGAACAGAGCGGCGCCGCGCGGAAGCCTTGGCGCCGCGCTCATTGTCCAAATCTGCCTTCGCACCGGACTTTGCATCCGGTTTCGCGCCCAACATTGCGTCTGATGCAGCGCTTACGCCGGCCCGAGAGCCGGTGCGGTCGAGCGCGACATTCGCGAGTTCGTCAGCTTTGCGATTTTGTTCGCGGGGCACGTGTTCCATGGCGAAGTAAGCAAAGCCACGCGCCAGCTTTCGCGCCCGCTCATATAACGGCCGCAAGTCCGGGCTCTTCACCTTGTAGCGGCCTTGCATTTGCCGCACCAGCAGCTCGGAATCGCTGCGCACGAGCAAGCGATCGATTCCTTGCGCGGCGGCATAGTCGAGCGCGGTGATGAGGCCGTAGTATTCGGCCACGTTGTTGGTCGCGCGGCCGATATATTTGCCGGCCTCGAAGCGAGTGGCGCCGTCGGGGCCGCGGAGAATCACGGCATAGGATGCCGGTCCGGGATTGCCGCGCGAAGCCCCGTCCACATTGGCCACAAAGATATTGGCGGGTCTTTCCGGCGTGTCGAATAGAAGCTTCCCAGAAGGAGGGTTCGTCGACCGGTTCTTCATGCGAATCGAAAGAAGGAGGGATCAGGCTTCATTCGCGGTGATTCCTGCCGCGCTGGCTTTCAACTCGGCGCCCGGCGAAGCGGCCACCGGAGGCTCGACGTAATAGAGGATGCGCGTGCAGGATTCGCACTGAAGGATTTCGTGAGAGTCGTTCCGGCGCAGTTCCTGAAATACGTGGGGGCGAATGCGCAGGCCGCAGAGACTGCAAGCTTCGTCACGCACTTCGGCAAGGCCGATTCCGTGGCGGCGACTGGCGACCCGTTCGTAAGTATCCCGAAGTTCTTCGGAAATTTCCGGGGCGATCTCGCGGCGCTGCGCCTCCTTGGCTTGCAACTCTTGCTGCAGAGAAGCCTGTTCCGCCTGAATCCTCTGCCGCTCGGCCTGCGCTTCGCTCTCCACAACGATCACGGCGCGCTCGGCCGCTTTCACCTGTCGCTCGTACTCCTCGCCAGCGACCATTCGTTCGAGCAAGCGGTCTTCGGCTTGCGCTACCTGTGTTTCGGCGTGCTGGATTTCGTGCTGGAGGGCCTTATAGGCTTCATTGGTTTTTACTGCAAAGCTCTGGTCACGGTATTTACGCGCCTTGTCTTTCCAGGAGTCCACATCCATTTCGTACCTCTTGCGATCTTTGAGGCTTGTGGTAAGGGCTTCCTTGGCCCCGGCGATCTCCTGCCGGGCGCCGCTCACTCGCGCATCGACCACGGCAAGTTGCGCGGGAATGGCCTGCAGGCGGTTGCGCAGTTCCGCCAGACGCACGTCGAGAGACTGCAAATGCACGAGCCGCTGAATCTGAGCATCCATCTGCATCTGGATTCTAACACACGCGATCGACGTGCTCTGCGGAGACAAGGGGACAGGAAGAGAGAGGAAAACGAGCCAATTATTCCTGGTGGATTTGCATCGATTGGTCGATCGAAAGCGCCGGATAGTGCAAAGGCGCTGCGCCGGAACTCGCGGGAAGATCGGCGTGGCGCGCAGTCACGGTGAAACCATTTCCCGAAGTCTCAATCGCATACGTGTAGCCATCGCGCCCGCTGCGCGCCATCGTGAGCGCGCCGCTCGATGTGAGCTGACCGAGATCGGCATAGGAGCCGTTTTGCGCGAAATACGTACGTTCCGCTTGGGCGATGGCGTTCAGATCCATCTCCACACCGGTCGTGGTGATGGCCTGGGTGGCGACCATGCCAGGTGCGGGCGCAGCTTGTTTTAGGAAGTAGTAGTAGGCGCCGATAGAGATCAGGGCGGCGAAAAGCAGTCCAATCATTCGCATAGCAGCTCAATTATCAGCCATGGCGAGCGCCTTTCGCGGAGAAGCGACGGCCATGCGCCGAATGTGTAACCGGCGCGGACCGCAGGCGCCGTGCTATAATATGCCGTGACTAGTTCTGGTACTAGATAGGTGACAAGACAGCTTACGCATTCCGGTAAAGGCGGTGCGGGTGCGCGAGTGGCGGGCACCACGCGCCGGCGGCGCATCCTGGAATGGATGCGTGGACGGAACGGCCCAGTGCCAGGCACGGAATTGGCGCGCCATTTCCGCGTGAGCCGGCAATGCGTGGTGCAGGACATCGCCATTCTCCGCGCCGAGCGCAATGACATTCTGTCGACGCCCCAAGGGTATCGGCTGCCGGCGAAGCAAACGCCTGACGCGCATCGCGCCGTAATTGCCTGCCAGCACGGCCCGGAGCGCACCGAAGAGGAGCTGCACATTTTGGTGGACAACGGCGTGCGCGTCCTGGACGTAATCGTGGAGCACGCGCTTTACGGCGAAATGCGCGGCTCGCTGATGATCGAGTCGCGCGCCGACGTGCAGGACTTTCTGCGGCGATGGCAGAGCACGAAAGCCAGCTTACTTTCGTCGTTGACGCGAGGCGTGCACTTACACACGGTGGAAGCGGGCAAGCCGGAGATGATTGCGCGGGCTAGAACGCAACTGCGGGCACATGGAATCTTACTGAGATGACCCAGCAAGCAGCACAGACGGCGGCGTATTCGCGGCGGCAGGAGCGGTTGAGGCGAGCGCTCTTCCGGGGCGAGAGTTTGCACCTGGGGAACCCCGAGTATCACAGAACGACGCGAGGGTTGCTGGCTGAACTGCTGGGTTCCGACGTGGGTTACGGCGATTTGACGGTTGCCGCTCTTCAATTAGCAGATCAACATGCCAGCGTTGCGGATCAGCATGCAAGCGCGAAGATTCTGGCCAAAGAACCCGGCGTGATTGCAGGTGTCGCCGAGTTTTGCTGGCTGCTGATGCGCGACGGTCTGGATATAAGAGTGCGCAAGAAGGATGGCGAGTCCATTGAAGCTGGAGACGCAGTTCTGGAGATCGAAGGACGGCGTAGCGATCTGCTGGCGCACGAAAGGGTGGGCTTGAATCTTCTGCAACGCCTGAGCGGCATTGCCAGCGCTACGCGGCGCCTCCAGGAACTGCTGCATCGGCACAATCCCGAGACGCACGTGGTGGCTACGAGGAAGACGCCTTGGGGTCTGCTGGATAAGCGCGCGGTGCATCTGGGCGGGGGCGGGACGCACCGGCTGGGATTATGGGACGCGATTTTGGTGAAGAACAATCATCTCGCGCTCTTAGCAAACCGCGAAGAAGAAGCGGTGAGCATCGCCGTAGCGTGCGCCTGGCCGGCCCGCAAGTCCGCAGCCTTCATCGAAGTGGAAGTGCGAAGCGAGCAAGCCGCCCTTACTGCAGCACAGGCATTTCGGCGTGCGCAAGAATCCTCGCAAGAGGGACCGGAGGGAGATTGCCCTTGCTTGTTACTTCTGGACAATATGTCTCCTGCGAAAATGTTCGCGATTATCGCGGATCTTCGTGCGCAAAACCTGTTCGAACACATACTGACTGAAGCCAGCGGAAATATTTCCGAAAACAATGTCCAGGAGTATGCGACTTGCGGCGTTGACGCAATCTCCATGGGCGCGCTGACGCATTCGGCGCGCGCGCTCGATTTGTGCGAAAGATTGTAGGCGCCCAAAGGAGAAGCCATGATCCCAGCAGCCGTCACCAATGAGACTTACGAAAACCGCTACACGCTTCCGCCGATCGAAGAGGTCAACGACACGGCTGAAGAAATTCTGGCCAAGCAAGAGCGCGTACGGAAACTCTGCCGGGAACGCAAGGCCATCATCCTGGCGCATCACTACCAGCGCCCCGAGGTGCAGGAGGTAGCAGACTACGTGGCGGATTCGCTGCGGCTCTCGCAGAGCGCGGCGGCCACCGATGCCAACACGATTGTGTTTTGTGGTGTGCACTTTATGGCGGAAACCGCGGCCATTCTCTGTCCCACGAAAACGGTGCTGCTGCCGGACCTGCGCGCCGGCTGTTCGCTCGCCGCCGCCATTACCACGGAAGAGCTGCGCGCCTGGAAGGCGCGTTTTCCGGACGCGGTGGTGGTCGCTTACATCAATACTTCCGCCGAAGTGAAGGCCGAGAGCGACTACTGCTGCACCTCCGCGAATGCCGCAAAAGTGGTCCGAGCGATTCCTGCCGAGCGGCCCATCCTTTTTCTTCCCGATAAATTCCTGGCGCAGGTGGTGGCACGACAGGCGCAGCGAAGCAACATCATCGCTTACCCCGGCTTCTGCCACGTGCACCGCGCCATTCGGCCGGAAGACGTGGATGAAGTACTCAACGCGCATCCGGACGTAGAGCTCCTGCTGCACCCGGAGTGCGGATGCGTGAGTTCCTGCATGGCCAAGGCGCTCGATGGCAGCCTGCCCTTCAATCGCACTTTCTTCCTGTCCACGGAAGGAATGCTGCGGCACATTGGCGCGTCGCCCGCGCAAGAATTCGCGGTGGGCACGGAGATGGGCATTCTGCACCGGCTGAAGAAGGAGTTTCCCGAGCGGTCGTTTTATCCGGTGAACCCGAGCGCCGTTTGCGCTTTCATGAAGACGATCACACTCGATAAAGTCATTCGATCGCTGGAGACGCTTTCGCCGCAGGTCACCGTGCCCGCGGAAACTGCGCGAAAGGCGCGTCGCGCCATCGAGCGCATGCTGGAACTGGCTTGATGTCAGAAGCTCTAAAAGTCGGCCTTCTCGGCGTGGGCGCCATCGGCCAGATTTTGGCGACGGCGCTTGATGCGGAGCCAAATCGCGTGGCTCTGGTGGCTATTGCCGATCAAGACCGGTTCCGAGCGGAAAACGTTGCAGCTCGCTTGAAGACGCGGCCTGCCATAGTCGAAATTGACGAACTGGTGCGCCGTTCGGATCTGATTATCGAGGCCGCCAGCCAGGCAGCCTTGCCGGAAATTGTTCCCCGAACACTGCGCGCGCAGAAAGATTTGATGGTGATGAGCGTAGGCGGCCTGCTGGAGCACGAAGAATGGTTTGCGGAAGCGGAGCGGCAAGGCTGCCGGATCCACATTCCGTCCGGCGCGATCGCGGGACTCGATGGGCTGCGGGCGGCAGCGATGGGACGATTGAGCCTAGTGATTCTGACCAGCCGTAAGCCGGTGGCTGCGTTGCGGGGCGCGCGATACGTGACCGAGCACAGAATCGATCTGGACAGGCTCAAAGAGGAGACGGTTTTATTCGAGGGCCTTCCGGAAGAGGCTTGCCGCGCTTTTCCGTCGACCTCGAATGTGGCGGCTTCGTTGCGGCTGGCTGCAGGAAAATCGGTGGAGATTCGTGTTCGTATCATCGCCGTGCCGGGCGGAAGTGAGAACGTGCACGAAATTCAGGCGGTGGGCGATTTTGGCCGCTTCCGCGTCGTTCTGGAAAATGTGCCCTCGCCATCGAACCCGCGTACTTCGCGTCTTGCGGCCCTTTCGGCGCTAGCAACTCTGGAAGAAATCGTTCGT
>QHYQ01000062.1 GCA_003224175.1 Acidobacteriota bacterium | reverse complement strand
CGCGCCGCAATCAGGTTATCCACCTCGGGATTCCAAACCGAATAATCGACGCCATTCAGGATGCCCACCAGATGGTCCGCGCGCGTGCGCACCACGCCATCCAAGCCGTGGCCGTATTCGGTGGTCTGAATCTCCTCGGCGTATTTGCGGCTCACTGTGGTCAAGTAGTCGCTGAAAACCAGGCCGCCTTTGAGGTAGTTCACGTGGCCAAAAAACTCCAAAGCGTCCATACGAAATAGCGAATCGGGCAGGCCGATGCGCGCCAGGACGTCGCGCGCGAACAAGCCGTGGTAGCCCATATTATGAATGGTAAAAATAACCGGCACGGCGGAAAGCTGCGGATCGGCCGTGTAGCCCCTTCGCAGCAGCACCGGCACGAGCGCGCTCTGCCAATCGTGACAGTGGATCACATCGGGCAACCAGAGCTGTTTGGCGAGCTCGATGGCTGCGCGCGCAAATTCCGCGAAGCGCTCGGCATTGTCGGGATAGTCGCGGCCGCCCACGCCATAAAGCTGCTCGCGATCGAAATACTCGGGATCATCCACGAAGAAATATTGCACGCCGCGAGGCCGCCCGCCGTCGGCAATGGCCGGAAAACGCAGCGCGGTGCCCATGGGCACCGTCAGGCTCTTGATGACAATGTTCTTGATTTGCGTGTTCCGGTAACGAGGCAAAACCACAGCCACATCGTGTCCCTGCGCGACCAGCGCTTTCGGAAGCGCCTCCACGACATCGGCCAAACCGCCGGTTTTTGAGAACGGTAAACCTTCAGAAGCGACCAATAAGATTCGCATCGGTCCGTTAAGGCAAACTTTGACGGTACTGAATTGAGCGCCGCCGCGTCAAGTCGGCGTTACGTGGCAGTAGCGGGGCATTTCCGATAGATGGCGATTCAGACAATTTTCTCGGGCTATAATGTCCGCCCGCATCGGACTCGTAGGATGGAAGGAGAATTTCGACATGTCAAAGGCTAGTTCCTTTCGCAACGCGGCCTTGGTGGTTTTGGGCGCAATCCTGGGTGGTCTATTCGTCGCGTCTTGGGAGCGCACCGCCGCTGGAGCGCGACAGAACAATCCGCCAGTCACTCCTGCGACGATACAGGCGGACGTGACCCGTCTGAAAGATATTACACCGCCATTCTCTCATCCGATGGTTGATGTGGCCATGTTCGCCGCGAATCTTTGGTTTGCCGGCGATCGGAAAAATTGGCCGCTGGCTAACTACTATCTGGGCGAGTTGCGCAACCGCCTGGGATGGGAAGTGCGCCTGAACCCGTCTCCGAAAGGAGCCGACGGCAATCCCATGGACATGAAAAGCATCTTTGACGGCATTGACACGGGCAGCTTGACCAAGCTGAAGACAATTATCGCCATGAAGGACAGCAAGCAGTTTGCCATGGAGTACAAGAACTTGCTCGAGGATTGCTATTCTTGCCATAAGACGGCTGGCCGGCCGTATTTGCGCCCCATGGTTCCGGTTGCCGGTCCACAACCCATCCTGAACCTCGACCCTGGAGCGACGTGGCCGCAATAGACGGAACCTTCGCAACCCCTGCCTCGCCCGACAGGAAGACATTGGGCGTACAACGGATTCTCGGAAACTTTTGTTAGCTTGCGGGCGGCGCAAGGCCGCGAGGTCTTGCTACACTGGCGCGCCGTGGCACCGAGACGACTGGGGCAGCACTTTCTCGCCAGCCCAGCCTGGCGCGAACGCATCGCTCGCCACGTGTCTGCCAGGGTGGGGTCGGCCGAAACCATAATCTCCGCGCCTGAGTTTGCGGCCCACGGAGGCGATCTGTGGATCGAGATCGGCGCCGGCCACGGCGAGATGACTTCGCTCCTGGCGCGGCAAGCCGGCCGGCTTATCGCTATAGAGCTTGATCCCAAGCTGCTGCCGCGCCTGCGGGAGCAGGCTGCCGATCTACCGAACGTCAAAGTGATCGCCGGTGATATCCTCTCACTCGATTTCGCCAACCTCGCCGGTCCTGAGCGCTTCCGGGTCTATGGCAATCTTCCCTATTACATTACTTCGCCCATCGTGCACCGCCTGCTCGAGCATGCCGATCAGCTCGAGGCAGCGTTTCTGGTCGTACAGCTCGAGGTTGCCGCGCGCATGGCGGCGCGTCCGGGTAGCCGTGATTATGGTTATTTTTCCGCATTCACCCAGTTCTACTCGCGGCCGGAGATTCTGATGCGCATTCCGCCGGGCGCCTTTCAGCCGCCTCCCAAGGTTTCGTCCGCATTGGTCGCCTTACACCTCCCAGGAGAACGCCCCCAACTCGGAATCAAGGAAGAAGCAGGATTTCTGAAATTCCTCAAGATCTGCTTCGCCCAGAAGAGGAAAACTCTGCGCAACAACCTGCGACCGCTGATGCCGCTGGACCGAGCCTCAGCGCTTTTGCGCGAATGCGGTATCGCTCCAAGCGCTCGCGCCGAGGAGATCGGCTTGGCGCAATTCGCGCGAATGTTTGCGTCGGTGGGGCGGATGTAGGGGAAGGCCCGGGCCCCTCGCACAGAGTACGAGGGCGCCCTGGGTGTAAAACCTTGCCTCGGTTAGCGCTGGCTTGTGGGGAAGAGTTCGACGAGGCGATTGGGGTAATTGGTGATAATTCCGTCGACGCCGGCGGAGATCAGCTTCTGCATCTCGCCGGGAGCATTGGCCGTCCAGGCGACCACCTTGAGATCGTGGGCGTGTGCCTCAGTGACCAGTTCCGGAGTAACGCGGTCGGTCCGCGGCAGAAGCTGGCGAGCTCCGGCGTCGACGGCGGTGGCGACAGCCGACGGCAAGCGGTCGCTGAAGAGCAAGCCGGTCATCACCAAGGGCTCGAGCCGTCGTACGCGCTCGAGGACACTTGGGGCAAAAGAGAGGACCACGCTGCGGGGGATTTCGCCGGACTCCCGCAACGCGCCCACAATGGCGTGCTCAACGCCGCTCGGCCCGGTTGCCTTGACCTCCAGGTGCAGACCGATCTCGTGCTCGCGGCCGAACGCCAGGATCTCTTCGACGGTGGGAATGCGTTCGCCGGCAAAGGGAGGATCTGCTTCGTGATTGGAAGTCCGGAACCAACTCCCTGCATCGAGCCGGCGCAATTCTTCGAGTGTCATCGAGGAGACCGGGCCCCGGCCGTTTGTGGTTCGCTCGAGGCTATCGTCGTGTAAAGCCACCAGGCGCGCATCGCGCGAGAGTTGCAGGTCGGTTTCGATAAAGCCGGCGCCCAATTCCACAGCCTTGCGAAAGGCCGCCATGGTATTCTCCGGCGCAAACGCAGAAGCGCCTCGATGCGCGATTACCCACACGTGAACCCTGGCTCCTTCTGTCCTATGACCATTTCGCGATGAATGTAACCTCCGCCGGGCTGCCTATCCTAGCAGAACCGTATGGCGATGCGCCTAGCGCGCATGCCGCTAACCAGCCAGGCGCATCTTCGTCTAAACCGGTGACATCCAATAGACGAGTAACGTTAAACGATGGGAGGTTAAAATGCCCACAACGATCAGGCCCCTCTCGATCCGGTCGATTCTGGTAGTTACTGCTTTTTGCGTCATCGCCTCTGCAGGTACCTTCGCCTGGGGCAGGGGTGCTCAGGGAACGGTTCCCCCGGAGCGCGGCAGTCAGAATTATGAAAAGTGGCTGACGCGCGAGGTGGGCCACGAACTGATCCAGGTGCCGTGGCTCAGTGTCTTCGACAACCTGCAATACAGCGTCAAGGGTTCTGAAGTTACGCTGAGCGGCCAGGTGTGGCAGCCCGTGACCAAAGATGACGCGCAAACAGCCGTCAAAGGAATCGAAGGCGTAACCAAAATAAATAACAATATCGAAGTGCTGCCGCTCAGTCCCATGGACCATCAGATTCGTCGCGCCGAATATCGGGCCATCTACGGCGCCCCGGGGCTGCAACGCTATGCCATGGGAGTTCTGCCTTCGATTCACATCATCGTTAAAAATGGACACGTCACGCTCGTCGGCACAGTGGATAATCAGATGGATAAAAATGTCGCCGAAATACGAGCAAAATCGGTGCCGAACGTCTTCTCGGTGGACGATAACCTGCAAGTCCGGCCGACCAGGGCCGAGACGCAAAGCAAGCGATAATCCCCTACGTTTGTCGCTTCCAGCGGCAGATGGATCCGGGAGGGAGCCTCGAGCTTCCTCCCCTCCGGCGGAATCGTTGACTAATCCGATGAGGGATTACACGACTCGTTAGATCAGCCATGGCCGCCAGCAGGCTGTCGACGGAGCACGATCGTCAGCTACGAGGACGGCGCGTTCAAGGTGCAAACGAGCTACGGTTTTGCCTATGTCCGCAAGGACAGCATCGCCGAAATCGTTCCGACCGAGAAGAAGAGCGCGCAGGATCCCGGGCAATCTGCGGCTTTGAAGCCCTCCGCCTTTTCGGCTGCGACTCCAAGCTTCAAACCGGCCGTGGCACCGATGCCACGACCCATTCCGAAATATGCGAGCGCCGCGAGCAAGCCCAGCAGTGCACCGGGGACGGTCACCAATCTTGCTCCGCCGCCGATTGCGGCTAGGTTCTCTTCCCTGCTCCCTGCCGACCTTTCGGGGCTAATGCCCCCGGGGGAAGCCCTCGATCCACGAATGCAGCCCATGCAAGAGGTGGTGCGCGGCAATCTTTACGTCAACCGAACGTATGGCTTCCAGATATATAAGCCGCCGACCTGGCAAGTGATCAAGAACCCGCAAAACGAACTGCCCAACGCCGTCGGCGCGCTGGGCACCGACGACCAGAGCACCTTGCTAGTGATCGGGCGCGATCCCTTGAAAGATTCGCTCGAGGCGCAGGCGGCAAAGAGGGAGCGCACGTTGCGCGACGTCTATGAAAACTACCGCCCGGTCGATAAAAGGCAGGTGACGATTGCGGGAGTGCCAGCGATCGAGCAGCGCTTCTATGGCAACCTCGGCGGACATGACTGGTCCGTCACCGTGACGACGATGGCGCGCGGGAATGACGTGTTCACGATTTTGGGGATGACCTCGGCAGATTCCGACCTGATTCAGATCCAGGAAAACGTGATCGCCAGGACGATTGCCAGCCTGCAATTCATTGCGCCGCAGTAAAAGCTAGGTCACTTCGAGGGTGATTTCGTGATAGCCGGTGGCACCGTCTGGCCACTCGCCTGAGGAGGACGAAGTCTGCACTTTGCCGTCGCCATCGGTGGCGCGTACTTCAATCGTGTGCGTTCCTTTTGACGGATCGATCCACACATATTTCCAGAACGCCCACACCTGGGACGGCATGGGATTGCTGAAAATCGGCGCGTCGTTCCACATATGGCCGCCGTCGGTGGATATCTCCACCTTGCTCACGCCCGATTCATTAGCGACGGCCCAGCCGGTGATGACGAAATTCGTTCCCGCGATGCGCGCGCGGTCGCGGGGATCGTCGATGGCCGCCTGCAACTGGCGCTCCGCGGAATTCGACCAGCCCTGCCATTCCCAGAATCCAAGAAATTCGTGATCGACGAATTCGATGCGTGTGAGCCATTTGGGCATTTTCATGCCGTATTTGCCCGGCAGGATCACGCGCAGAGGAAAGCCATGCCGGCGCGACAGCGGTTCGCCATTCATCTCCCAAGCGAGGAAATTCGCCGGACGCAGAATGCGTTCGAGCGTGTGGCCCGTGCTATAACCTTCGGCGGCATAGAGCGCGGCGTATGTAGCTTGCGGCTGGACGCCGGCGCGTTCGAGCAAAGGATGCAGCAGCGTGCCGCGCCAGCGCGCATTGCCGATCAATCCTCCGCCCACGGAATTGGAGATGCACTCGAGCGTCAGCGGCGTCTCGTAGGCGGGCAGGCGTCGAATCTCGTCATAACCGAAGCGTAGCGGATGCTCGACGAGACCATCAATCGTGAGCGACCATTTTTCGGGATCGACCGCCGGTTCGCCGTGCGAGGACATGAGATAGAAGTCGTCGTTAGGAGTGATGGCGCGGAGCGCGGCCTCCGGGCCATCGTTCAGATAGGCGCGCACGTCGGCGTAACCCGTGTGCATGCCCTTCATCATGTAGCGATACGCGGTCAGGGGAAGGAGCACGCCAACTCCCGCGCCCGCGGCCATGGAGAAGAATCTGCGCCGGTCCATTTTTAGAACCTCCGAGCCCGTGTAGCTATTGTCTCGCTGCGAAGGCGACCAGGAAAGGGCCGCGTTAGCACCGCGGCCCTAATGTTCCCGCCGCCTCAGGGGCCGGCTACGGGGCGCTACGCGACCGAGAGCGCCTTCTTCAGCATAGCGATCTGCCCGCCGTGATAGAGGCTGTGCTGCACAATACCGTGAAAGAGGTAGTAGAAGTCGTACGGGCGACCGGGTACGGTGTCTTGCAGCTTCGCCTCGTCAAATCTTTCGATGGCCTGGGCAAGCCTCTCGACGTTTTGGAACATCCGGTCCTGGGCGGCAGTCCATGCCGGCGTGGAATCGTCTCTTAGGGTGGGCCAATCCCCTCCCGTGCCGTAGAGCTTTGGCATGGGCACTCCCTTGGTGGCCTCGAAACCGACGTGCAGGTAAACGTCGATGTGCAGCACAAGCTCCCAAATGCTGTGTACTGAAGGCACGGGACGAGCACGCGCCTTCTCGGCCGTGATTCCGGCTAGCAAATCGCGCACGGGCGACCCGTGCCATGGATCTCCTGTAAAGGCGCGGCGCAATTGATCGCCGATGCGAAGAGATTCGGAGTTCATATGCAGAACCTACTGAGATGTCGGCCAGGAACGCTTGGATTCGGGCGGGTTCCGGATTTGGAGAATAGAGGGATAATTGCCCTGTGCGCGTGGCTGTCTGCGCACCTGAAGAACGACGGAGGGAAAAATCATGCCATCGCGCATTCGGGCGGGTTCTGTTTCAAAGGGAAGACTCTGGAGCGGTCGGATCATCAGCGGTCTGATGGTGCTGTTCCTCCTCTTCGACGGAATTACGAAGTTGATGAAGGTGCGTCCCGTGCTGGAAGCGTCAGCCCAACTCGGATACCCGGTAAGCACGATTGTCGCCATCGGGATCACCGCGCTTGTCTGCACCGCCGTATATGTAATCCCGCGGACGTCAGTTCTTGGCGCGATTCTGCTCACCGGTTATCTAGGCGGCGCGGTTGCGTCCAATGCGCGTATCGGCAATCCCATGTTTAACACGCTCTTTCCCATCATCTTCGCCGCGCTGGTGTGGGCGGGGATTTTCCTTCGCGAAGGCCGGCTGGGCGCATTGATTCCGCTGCGAACCTAAGGAGGCAGCCGCTGCGGTCAGAGGACGCGGCAGGCTTCGTCGAAACCGAGGCGCGGGTTGCGCGGGAACAGGTTGCTGGGATCGCCGTAGCCGAGATTGCAAAGGAAATTAGCCTTCCATTTGCCGTCGGGGAAAAATTCTGCGTTGACCTTCTGCTGGTCGAATCCGGACATGGGGCCGCAATCGAGGCCCAAGGCGCGCGCGGCCATGATGAAGTAGGCGCCCTGCAAGGTGCCGTTGCGGAAGGCGGTCTCGTGAATCAATGTGGCATTTCCGGCGAAAACCGAACGCATGTCGCGCGCGGGAAAAAGCTGCGGCAATTGTTCATAGAACTCCGTATCCCAGGCGACAATCACGGTCACCGGCGCCGTCATGGTTTTCTCGACGTTGCCGGGAGAGAGGGCCGGACGCAGCCGCTCCTTGGCTTGGGGCGTGGTGATGAAGACGAACCGCGCGGGCGAGGAATTCGCGCTGGTGGGCCCGAAGCGTGCAAGCTCGTAGACCTCTTTCAGCAATTCGAGCGGCACGCGTTCAGGGCGCCAGACCCAATGCGTGCGCGCCTGGCGGAATAATTGGTCCAGACTGTCTACTGAGATTCTCTTGTGCTCCCGCAACGCCTGTTGTGAATCCGTCATACGTTCCCCCTGGATGCCAGACTTGGCCAAGTATTCTTTGAGTATCGAAATCAGAATTTGGTCACTTCGGTGAAGTGGAAGTCGCGAACCTTCATGGCCGGAACAACCATCTCGAAGGACTCTTCCCCGGCTGCACGCACGGCAGGGCTCATCTGACCCACGTTGGACAGCATTTCCAGAATATTCTGATTGAAGCGGAAATTACGGATGCCGGTAGAGATTTTCCCGCTCTCGACGAGGAAGCTGCCGTCGCGGGTCATGCCCGTGAGAATTTTTTCGTAGGGATCGACTTCGCGGATGTACCACAGGCGAGTCAAGAGGATGCCGCGGTCGGTGGTGGCGATCATGGTTTCAACCGATGTATTGCCGCCGACGAAGACCAGATTGAAGGGCGCCTCGCCGTCCTGATTGGGCAAAGGAAGGCCGTGGCCGGTGGGCTTCGCTTTCATTTTCCTGGCCGTGGCGCGCGAATAGACGAGATGGCGCGGCACGCCTCGATCGACGAGCAAGACCGTCTGCCGGGGCAGGCCTTCGCCATCGAAGGGCGGGCCGGACTGCAGCGCGTGCGTGACGTCGTCGTGGATGGTGACGTTTTCACCCATGACCTGCTTGCCGAGGCGATTGGTGAAACAGGAGCGCTGATCGAGCACGGCGGTTCCGGCGAAATCGTAGAAAAGAAAGCCCACCAGATCGAGAACGGCGGCGGGTTCGAGAATGACGGTCCAGCGGCCGGGCTCGACTTCCTTGGGACGGCGTGATGCGGCTGCCTTTTCACTGGCGCACTGGGCTAGCGCGTGGGGATCGATCTGGTCACGATCGGGAGCGCTGGCCTTGGCCCACCCGGACGAATCCCGCTCCAAAATCGTGATGGAAAATTCCGCGCGGCTCTGGCGATAACTGGCGAAGAGCCCCTTGGAATTGGCTATGGCCGTAAGCGAGGCGCCGGTGGAAAAAATACCGGCGGCGGTCTGCTTATTTTGTTGCGCGAGCTCAGTGACGCGTGCCACTGCTACGGCGCGATCCTGCGGGGTGGTGGCCGCAGTCGCGGGGAAATACCGCGCGACCTTGGCGTAACTCTGCGGGCCGGGCATGGGCAGTAGATCGGGATTTCTGGGCTGGCTGCGCGCCAGCGCTGCCGAAGCGGCCACGGCGCGGCACAGCGACTCGTCGTCGGTTTTGTTCGTGGTGGCACGGGCGGTGCGGCCGTCAAAGACCGTGCGCACGGAAACGCTGAGGGTTTGCTCGGCGACATTCTGGTGAATGGTGTTGTTGGCGAAGCGCGTGAGTGCGTCGGCGACGAAATCGATATGCACTTCGGTCTCGTCGGCATCGGAAAGCCGCAGCACGCGCTCGGCGAGATGATGCAATTCCGTATCCGAGGGCAAATGGGCTTCCGCGACGGCGACGGATCGGCGCGCAGGGCGCGAGCGACGCGGGGATTTTGCCGATTTGCGCACTTCTCTCATTGCTTTGGGCTCACGGTTCAGGGCTCATTACTTGGCGAAGGCCATGCCCACGCGAATCTTCTGGAAGCGCGCGGGGGCGGCGCCGTGGCCAGTGCCCATGGTTTGCATGGGCTGGCCCTTGCCGCAATTGGGAGTGCCCCAGAGCGTCCAATAATCGCGTGAGCAAATGGCGTCGCAGCGATTCCAGAATTCGGTGGTGATGCCGCTATAGCTGGGGTTCTTGAGCATGCGCGTCTTCTTGCCGTGTTTGATTTCCCAGCCGATCTCTGTGGAGAACTGGAAATGGTAGCGGCGATCGTCGATGGACCAGGAGCGATTCGTCTCCATGAGAATGGCGTCGTCGGTATCGGCGATGAGGTCTTCGTAGCGCCAACTGCCGGGCAGCAGGCTGATGTTGGTCATGCGGATGATGGGCAGGCGATTCCAGCTTTCGGCGCGCATGGTACCGCCGGATTCCTTCAAGCCTATGGCCACGGCCGTCTCGCGATTCGAGAGATAGCCAGTGAAGAGGCCGTCTTTGATGATGTCGGTGCGCTTACCAGGAACGCCTTCGTCGTCATAGCCAAAGGTTCCTAGGCCCGGGCCGTGCTCGAGGCGCGCGTCAGCGACGACATTGACGATATCGGCCGCGTAGCGCAGCTTACCCAATTTTTCAAGCGTGAGAAAACTCATGCCGGCGAA
>QHYQ01000061.1 GCA_003224175.1 Acidobacteriota bacterium | reverse complement strand
TATGTACGACTTGGACGTCGCGAATCGCAATGCCGGTAGGTTCACGGAAAACCAGAGCATCGGATCCAACCACAAGGTATGTGCGAGACCGGAATGGGCGACGCTGTCGCTCGCCAGTCTCCCAGGTTATCAGTTAGGCGAGCCAGTCGTCTATTTCGGGGATTCAATTTCCCGCTTGCCTCAAATGACAATAGTCTCGTTGAAACCATTCATCTGAGGGCACGGGAATGCATGACGCCCGCTGCTAATATTGCGCGCATGAGTCCTGATGGCACACAACTTCTATCGGATGCTCCCGCCGACAAGGGTGAAGGCCCCGTACCGAAACTACTTGGCCTGTCCGGTTTACTTCTGCTCGGTTCGGTAGCTCTCATCCTGCGTCTTCACAATCTAGGAGCCAGGAGCATCTGGTATGACGAGAGTTTCAGCGCGATGATCGCCCGCTTGCGCTGGTCCCAGTTCGTGCTTACTTTATGGAACCGTGAAGGCAACATGGCCTTTTATTACTTCCTTTTGCATTTCTGGGAACAATTGGGCAGCAACCCGGTATTTCTTCGTAGTCTCTCAGTGATTTTTTCTGTGGCCGCCCTCCCAATGACATACTTACTAGGCACTCGCTTGTTTGATCGGAGAACCGGAGCGGTCGCCGCATGGCTGCTGGCGATTAATGCTTACGACGTGCGCTATGCGCAAGAGGCACGCTCCTACGCTTTGGTCGTCCTTTTGTCTATTTTATCTACTTGGTTCCTAGCCAGAAATCTTCAGCAATCTTCTCGCGCATGGGGGGCATACACAACCACGAATGTGCTACTCGTGTACAGCCACTTTTTCGGCGGTTTAGTAATTATCGCTCAGCTCCTCTCGCTTCTGCTTCTGCCCCGAGCTGCAGTTCCTTGGAGATCAGTCGGCCGAAGCCTGTTTTGGTTTGCCGTCTTCGTTATCCCCGTGCCGTTGTTTATCATTCGACTCGGCACCGACGCGCTCAAGTGGATTCCGCAGCCCGATGCGCGCCAAGTGTTGGACGCCCTTGCAGTCATGGCTGGCAATGGCGGAAGAACCTTGCTCATGCTTTCCGCCGTTAGTTTATTGATAGCTGGCTTTCGCGGCTGGCAAACATGGCGGTCAAGACAGAGCGTTTGCGAGCGCTGGCCATACGCGCTGATATTCGCATGGCTCATTGTACCGATTGCGGCAAGTCTCCTCGCTTCTTACGCGCAGCCCTTCTTTGTTACGCGATTTCTCATTTTTTGCCTGCCTGCCTTGCTTCTTGGGGTAGCTGCCGGGATTACCCAACTCCGGCCGTCCGCACTTGCTGTCGCTCTTTTCCTAGCAATTTCTATGTTCGCACTTACGGGAACAGTCGCCGCTTATCGCAAGGGCCTGGACGACACCGACGCCGTTGGTGATTGGCCTGCGGCGAGCTCTTACATTTTTGAACACGCGCAGCCGGGCGACGGGATTTTTTTCTTTTTGACCCTTGGCCGTGTGACGTTCGAATATTACCGATCTCAGAGAAGTCCTGCCCAAGTATGGCCGGAAGCTCTGTACGCGCCCAACGAATCCGAATTGGGATGGAAAGATTTCGTTAACCTCCCGCTCGGCGACGTCCTCGCTCACACTCGGCCGGCTTCCGAACGAGTGTGGGTCGTGTTTATTCGCGATGACCCAAACGGAGCTCGCCCTAGTCGCGCCAGCGTAGTGACACGGGCGGTGTTTGCCAAGAATCGGCACGCAATCGCGGAAAGAAAGTTCCGAGGCCTTACGGTCATGTTATTTTCTCGCGATCTTGATGAACATTCTGCGCTTCTCCTCCAGCCCGCTAAGTAACCGCCAGTCCGGGGGATATTCCGTTGGAACGCTCCGCCCCCCATCGGCTCGCCCGGCACCATACTGACGTCAAGATTCACCAGGTACGACGCCAGCGCGGCATAGGCGAGGACTTGGTCGCGCTCAAAACACGGGGAATGCCAGAGTCGTTGGCAACGACGACTAGAACGGCTACGCTTTGCGCCGGCACTCCGACGAGGGACCTAAAATCCCCCGCGCAACCAGCGCAATGCGAGCCAGGGAGAGGGAGAAAGATCGCCACCCGTTTTCTCGAATGATTCGGTGAGTGGCGCCCGCCAAACACGTGAGTTGTTGTGGAAGCCATCCGAGATCCGACGAACGGCTTGTTTCGCGGCATTTGATTGGGTCGCGCTTGAGGAAACGACTGAATTTGTTCTTTGCTGCGCCGATGGTGTCACGAGCGATCGGCTGCCGGTCCAGACCAATTGCATTCCGGCAAGAATGGCGATCAAGGCGATGGCGGACTTCAGGTTCCGAGCAGGCGCTCGCCGGGCGAGAACGAATCCCAGCAAGACGCCGGGAATTCCAGTCGCGAGAAGTTGCAGGAGCGTGCTGGAACTGACGGAGCCAAACTTCAGATGAATCGCACTGCCGATGGCCGCGAGGCCCAAGCCGAAGAGCAAGTCAGTCCCGACCACTTCGGAGGGCGTCATCTCCGAATAGTTGAGCAGGAGCACCGTGCCCAGCGCCCCGGCACCCGCGGACGAAAATCCAGACTCAATTCCGATGGGTAGCGCAAACCAAGGCAGCCAGCGCGCGTTCTTTCTTGCGAATTCGGGATTGTGCAAGGAACGCACAAACGTCAAGCCGGAAGAAGCCGCCAACAAGGTACCGAGGGCGATCACAAGGACCGGGCTCGTGGCGCTGGCGCTCAACAAGCGAAGCAGATATGTTCCGATCAAGAGACCCGGGACCGCGCCCTTCAAGAGGCCCCACACGTAGGCTCCACGGACCTGCTTGCCCCAGAGATACAAGGGTCCCACGATCAGCCGGAGCACGCCGGCAAAAATGAACGCGGTGCCTACGGCTGTTTTTGGCGCGAGGCCGACGAAAAGAATGAGAGCGGGAACCGTAAAACTGCCGCCGCCAATGCCGGTGAGTCCCACCGCGAGCGCGACCACAAATCCGATGGCCAAGAGCATCCAACACCTCGAAATTCAATCTTTGACGTGCAATCCACACTCGGTCTTAGCGAATCCCGCCCAGCGCCCGGCTCTGGGATCTTCTCCAGGCTTCACCGGCCGCGTGCAGTAGGTGCAACCGATGCTCGGATAATCCCGATCGTGAAGCGGGTTGTAGGGCACGTTGTTCGCGCGGATGTAATCCCAAACCCGAGACCAATTCCAATCCGCAAGCGGATTAAGTTTTGCTAAGCCGAACTTGGCGTCCCATTCGAGCTTGCGCGTGTTCGCGCGGGTGGCGGCCTGATCGCGGCGCACGCCGGTGACCCAAGCTGCCAAGCCCGAAAGCTTCTTTTTCAACGGCTCGACCTTACGCAACTGGCAGCAGGCGTCCGGGCGTGACGCCCAAAGCGCCGGGCCGTACTGTGCGGCCTGCGCTTCAGGGGTGAGCTCCGGGCGCGCGCGCTCAACTTCAACGCCATAACGAGCTTCGATTTCGTCAATGAGCGCGTAGGTCTCCGGGAAGAGAAAATCGGTGTGCAGGGTGAAGACGCGGAATTTCGAGACGCGCGAAGCCATATCGATGAGCACGGCGTCTTCAGCGCTAAGACTGGACGCGAGCGCAACGGATTGCCCAAATGTCGAAAGGCCCCAGATCAGGGTTTGCTGAGCATCCCAACCCTCGGCAGCGCCCTGTAGCTCAGTCACTTGTTGCTCGAACGGATCCATCGCATCCTCACTGATTGCTTCGACGAAGCGGGCCAAGCAGGGAAACCACCGCCGCGACTGCCTCTCCGTCGTCCTGCGGCAAATCCTGTTTGGCCAGATCGAAAACGAACTCGACACCCTCGTTGGTGGCGGCCGCCTCCCACTGAAGCCTTTCTTGCTCCCGGACCGATTCCGAGGACAGCACGACGACTAGCCCGATAGAGCGCGACAATTTCAATATCGAACGCAGATGGCCGGCAGGAAGATCGGCGACCGAAACGTGCAGCACTTCAAAGCCCTGCGCGAAGAGTGCGCGTTCCAGATACACACCGAGGCGGGGGCGATCCTGCACGAAAATCAGCGCCGACCGGTGACCGTGGCGCTCGTAGCGATCCTCAACCGTAATCGGCGCTTGCCACTGAGCCCACCCAGTTGCTGCTTCCGCAAGCGGTTCGGCAATCGCTGCCAGATCTGTTCCGATCATGGCCGCACCAACCGTGGCATTGGAAAGAGGATCGATCAAGATCAGGCTTCCGGTGGCGCGGTTGCGCGTGTAAGGATCGAAAAATAACGGACTCGCAGCCTCAAATTCGACCGAAGCGATATCGTTCATCTTCAACTCGTGTGTCGCTTCCCTTTCCAGCGTATGCATGTTCATACGAAAGCGGATGTTTGTTGCTTTCGCGCGAGACGCGTGTACGTTGTGCTTGATGAGATAGCTGCGCCCCAACACAAGCGGCTCCGAATGAAACCAGACAACCATGGCTTCGAAGTTACGCGATATTCGTGGCGGGTCTTCCGGCGAGACGAGCATGTCTCCCCGGCTCAAGTCAATCTCGTCTTCGAGCGTGAGCGTCACGGACATCGGAGCGAAAGCTTCCGGCTCTTCGCCGTCATAAGTCACAATCGAGCGCACACGAGATTGCTGCCGCGAGGGCAGCGCCACAACCGCTGAGCCGGGACGTATCGTGCCGCCCGCTACCTGCCCCGCAAATCCGCGAAAGTTCGCGTCCGGCCGGAGCACATGTTGCACCGGGAATCGCAGGGCATCGTCGTTTACGCCGGGGCGCACCGGAACGATATCGAGATGCTCCAGGAGCGTCTGTCCCTCGTACCATGGCATTCGATCCGAACGATTGACGACGTTATCGCCTGCGAGCGCGCTGATCGGAATACAAAGGACGCTGGGGATTCCCAGTTGGCGAGCCAGCTCCAGAAATTCGTCCTGCAACTTCAAGAAGACGTCTTCTCGATAATCGAGCAGATCCATCTTGTTGATTGCCGCCACCACACTTGGAATTCCCAATAACGACGCGATGTAGCCGTGCCGGCGGGTTTGCGACAGCAACCCACGCGTAGCGTCCACTAGAATGACCGCCAGATCGGCTGTCGAGGCGCCCGTGGCCATATTGCGGGTGTACTGCTCGTGCCCTGGCGTATCCGCAATGATGAACTTTCGCAACGGCGTCTCGAAATAGCGGTAGGCGACGTCGATCGTGATGCCCTGTTCTTGTTCAGCGCGCAGCCCGTCCGTAAGCAATGCAAAATCGATGGGGCCTCCAGAGCGGTTGAAACGGCTACTGCGCACCGAAGCGAGTTGATCTTCGTAAACACCTTTGGAGTCGTGCAGCAAACGGCCTATCAAAGTCGATTTGCCATCATCCACGCTGCCCGCGGTGGTCAGCCGCAGCAGGTCCTTATCCAGGTGATGATCGAGCAACGTAGTCAAACCGTTGTGGCGATCGCTTTGAGTTACCCGGGGCATTAGAAATAGCCTTCTCTCTTTTTCAGCTCCATCGACCCCTCTTCATCGTGATCGATGACGCGGTTTTCCCGCTCCGAGCGCCGAAAGGAAAACATCTCTTCAATGATTTTGGGGACGCTGTCGGCCTGCGACCGAATGGCGCCCGTGCAAGGCACGCAACCCAGAGACCTCATGCGGCACTCCAAGAGCTGCGGCCGTTCGCCTCGGTGCAGCTCATCCTCTGAGTGAATCAATACGATCGACCCATTACGCAACACCACTGAACGTTCCCGCGCGAAATACAACGGGACGATAGGAATTTGTCGAGGGCCAGAGCGTCGAGCAGCGCTTTCGTCTTCAGCAGTCCGCAACACTTCTGGGTTCCCAGCGCAAAGGGATTGGCGCCCTGTTCGAGAGCTTCGCGATTCTGATGAACGATAAGCTCTGCACCGATCTCGCGTGTGTAGCTGTCGCGAAAAGCGATCATTTCCGGAAACTTGTAACCGGTATCGACGTGAAGCAGGGGAAATGGGATCTTGCCAGGGAAAAACGCCTTCTGCGCCAGCCGCAGCATGACGGAGGAATCCTTGCCGATCGAATAGAGCATCACCGGACGCGTAAATTCGGCGGCAGCCTCGCGAAGAATGTAGATGCTCTCCGCCTCTAGACTTTTCAGTTGGTTTAGCCTTCGCCTCGCGGCCTGATGAACGATGTCTTCGGTTGCGTGTGTCATGTTCCCTGAACCAATGAGTCGCGATGCAAAACCCGTACTCAAGCCAGCTCCGTAATCGACAAAGTTTCAGCCCAAAACAAAAAACCCACCGGCCAGTTTTCTCTGGCGGTGGGTTAGGAGCCGGCGGTTTAATCTAACTTACTAGATTGCGCACCTCGGCACGCCAGAGAAGGATGACATACAACAGATGCAACAACACATCTGGCGGCAATCAAACTTGGTGGTGGCGCCTGCAATCATGACGAGATACTGTAGCCTTTTTATGTCCTGAGATCAAGGGCATAATCTCGACTCCCTCGACCGTCCCATCGACACCAAGCCTGCCGGAAACTCGTCTAAACAATGCGGCGAATAGTGCTTTTCGATACTATCTCGTTGCGCGGAGAGCGTGACGCCTAGTAGATGCAGTACTTCGCCCCAAGGTCCGAATCTGGGCAAATTCAGCTATGGGCCGATTGGGCCCTGCGGAACGCGTTTGGACCAGATGGCGATCGCTTCAAAATCCCCAGCGGCTATCGAAACAGCGCGGCCATCGTCGACGATCTGCTCCACAACGTCTGACGGTGCACGGAACGCAATGCCTTGACGGTAGGCTCGCTCCAAGATGCCAAGGGCTTCGGCGTAACGCTGCTCACGAAAGTACACGACGGCGAACAGGTTTAGAGCCATATCTTGCGACATACGAAGCTTATTGGCGCGTTCGTTCTGCGCGGAATCTGGACCTGACGTGACAGCGAGTCCAATCTGATCGTCGAAGATCGTTACTGCCTTCTCCAACGACTCTTCTGCCGCCTTCCAGCGCTGCTGACCCATGCGCGCCATGGCGATGGACTCGAAGTTGATCGCGTAGTCCGAGTTCTCCATGCCGGGCCAGATGGGGAGATATTCGAATAGCTTCTGGAACATCTCTTCGGCCTCGGCGAATCGTGACATGGCTAGATAGCAATTACCTAATCCTCTGTAGCTGAGGAAAAGGAATTTCCTTCTCGTTACACCAGACTGCGTTCTCTCGGCCATGGGGATGACAAGCAATCGGTACTTGTCGGCCGCTCCCCTATAATCACCTTGCAAGTGAATTTTGACGATCCCCTGGTACACCTCATTAATCTCGCCCTCTTCGATTTGGTCTGCAGTGAGCCGTGCATCGACGATCGATTGTTGAGCAGAGACACGCTTTCGCGAATCGATCTGGCTTGGAGAGACCGGGAGCTCGTTACTCTTGAGGGCCCGCGCAAGCGAAACTCCGCTGCCCAAACCAAGTACCACCAGGAATGTTGCCGCGGAAGATCTCAGGCTGGTGGACATCCGCGCCCCTTTTACGTTTTGAAGTAACAACGTCCGAAGATGTCAATACACCTTAGCAACCGAGGATTTGAGAAAAAAGCAGCGCGAATGCCTGCGATGCCGTGATGAATAGCTGTCCGTTCGTACAGGAGTGGGCTGAAAGCCCGCCAGCACCCGCGATTTTTAGGTAGCAGGTCAGTTTCCGAAAAGCAACTGGCTGAGCTTCGCTCAGACAAGAACGGGAGGAACTTATGTTGAGCGATGATGCTGGCGCTGGAGGTTGCGGCAAGCTACGGCCCGAAGTTTCCTAATTCAGTTGTATTTCGGGGGGAACCTCCGGATTCATCAATGACGCTCCTCCATCCGCGTAAATCAGTTGTCCCGTTATCCACGAGGCTTGCTCCGAACAAAATAGTGCAACGACATTGCCGATGTCTTGTGGTGTTCCCAAGCGGCCCATCGGAGTCCAGCCGCGCTGGTGCCAATTCCTGAGAAGGTCTTGTGCCTGCTGCGGAAGCGTGTTCATTACGCTGTCCTCGGTCCAGCCGGGACTGATAGCATTGACCGTGATGCCGCGCTTTGCCAATGCCACGGCAAAGTAACGAACCAGACATTCCATCGCCGCTTTGGCTGACCCCATTGCTACCCACGGTTGCAGGCCACCGGTACGGCTTCCTTCGGCATAAGTAATCGCGAAGATTCGGCCTGAATCACCCATGAGGGAGACGGCTTCACGGACCCCAAGGAGGAAGGCCTTCGCTTGCGAATCAAACGCTGTATTCCACTGTTCCAGGGTGATCGTCAAGGGTGGGTGGAAAAACGCGGGCACTTCGGGGCGAGCATTGCTGACGAATATGTCGAGCTTGCCGAATTCGGACTTCACCCTTTGGAATATGCCAGAGATTTGCTCTGGGCGTGTAACATCGGCTTGAATCACGAATCCATTGGAACCGCGTTTGCGGATTTCCTCGAGCGTGTTGTTTGCGGCGCGCTCATTTTGGTAGTAGTGGATACCTACCTTGACGCCACTCTCAGCGAGCTTCAGCGCGATTCCCCTACCAATTCCGCGCGAGCTGCCAGTGACCAGGGCGTGCTTTCCAGCAAGCGACATACCCTTCTCCTTCAACTGGAATTGCCGATTTGGACCTCTCGCTCGGCCGCATCGTACGCTTCTCCTGCGCTGGACACAACGAACTTGCCACCAGAGCAGGCCCGACCGGGGATCGGGAGACGGTCCTCTCCGCAGCTGACTCTCTTCGGCCGGGGCCAACTCAGGCGGTGACGCGCAATTCTAGAACGTAGCCTGCAGCCGCCCGCTGAAACTGCGCGGGGGACCAATGGCCGTGCCGGAGAAAAGGCTCGCAAAATTGATGACGTTCACACGATCTGTGAGATTTGCGGTCTGTAGCAGCAAAGAGAGTGCTCGCGAATCGTGCCGGTAGAGATCGACGCCTGCACCCGCGTCCAAGGAAAAAGAAGGCCGGACACGCCCACGAGCAAAGTCCACACGATCCAATACGGCGGCGCCATATTGCAATAGCAGGAAATTGTAATCGATAGGACCGCTGCCCAACTCCACGGGTAATCCGCTCCCATACTCGGCGCCCAGTGCGAACCAAAGCTTCGGTACAGCCTGGAAGCGCAGGCGTCCCCGGAATGTGTTGCGTTGGTCCTGCGAAATCGCGAAGCGACTTGTATCGCTCAGTGCTAGTGCCGCATCTGCGCCAAGAAACAGTCCGCCTGTGATTGGCCCCTCGCCAGCCCCTGTTTGATTCGCATAGCTCACAGACCCGGAGAACCGCCCCCATCGCGGAACTTCCAAGCGCACCTCTTCGCCTTCGATTTGCGCAGTAGCAAACGCGATGGGAAAGCTCACGCCGGTATTCAACAGCAGGTCATCGTCCGCAAAATCCCGGAAGTCACGCCGGAAAAAATTGGCGTCAATGCGAAACTTGCCGGCAAATCCCTTGGTAATCCCCACTTCATAGAAGTTGGCCAACGATGGCTTCACAGGCAGCCTCAGCACTTCCGGGCTTATGGAATCAAGTTGCAGCGAACTGGCGAGAAGAAGGTTTTCAATAGCGGGCGTTTGGAAAGCTCGATCGTAGGACGCGTGAATCAGAAGATCGAAAGAGGAGAAAAAGCGGGAGACGGCAAGTCGCGGGCTCCATGCCGATTCCTCTGCGA
>QHYQ01000060.1 GCA_003224175.1 Acidobacteriota bacterium | reverse complement strand
CAAACCGCGATCTTGCTCGAATGGTCGAAAACGGCGCATTCCGCGGGGATCTTTTTTATCGGTTGAATGTCTTCCCTCTTGATGTCCCCCCCCTTCGCGAACGCCCGGAGGACATCGCGACTTTGGTGCGCTATTTTGCCCAACGTTATGCCCGTCGGATGAACCGGCACATCGAAACCGTTTCCACGGAAACAATCGCTGCTCTTGAACGCTACCATTGGCCCGGCAATATCCGCGAACTGGAAAATCTCATCGAGCGAGCCGTTATCCTTTCGCCCTCGCCTGTGCTTCATATTCCTCTGTCTGAATTGAAATCGAATCCGGATGGCCACACAGCCGGTTTGGCCACCTTGGCTGAAGCCGAACGAGAACACATTCTACGAGCGCTTGAGGAGTCCAAATGGGTGCTCGGCGGACCCAAGGGCGCCGCGGCCGTGCTCGGCATGAAGCGTACGACCCTTCAGTCGCGTATGCAGAAGCTCGGAATTTCCCGACCACGTTAGAGATTCCATGGGCTGGCTGTTTTGGGGATTGGGCTTGCCAGATTGCTCCCGCGGTCGTGCCGCTTTCTTCGTGCATTTGCGCTCCCACGTTCAGAGCGGATATTGACGATTCGGCGCGGTGCGCTTGAGCACACTCTCGCTTCTGATCGAAGACCACACAGACACACGAAGTCCAGCACGATCCGTTGGGCTGGCGGGCCGAGGCGGGGCGGCGGCAGAGGCAGCTTTTGGTTGTTGTAAAGCCAAGTCAGAGTTAGACTCTCCTCCCGTGTTCAGTAAACTGAACAGCCCCGCGAGGGTTAACTCTGGGACGGACAGCCCTGAGAGGCCGATGCCCAATTCCGTTCCCGCAGAGGCGAAAGTCACGCCAGGACAATACCTTAAAGCCGTTCGCGAACGGCTACGGATTGGGATGCGCGAGGTCCAGGACGCGAGCATGGTGATTGTGTCGGAAGAGGGCAACGAGAATTTTTATGTCTCGGCGGCTAGACTGACACAGATCGAGAACGAAGAATCCATTCCCAGTTTCTACAAGATCTTTAGTCTTTGTTCGATCTACGGGCTCGACCTCAATGACGTCCTGGGGCGGTACGGTGTCAATGCGAACCGGACTCGAGCTTACCGAACGCGCTTTCTGCCGGAGATCACGCGCCCCACGTCGGCCGAAGTCTACGGATTTGAGGATAAGGTCTTAGTCCCTGTTCGCATCGACCCCACGTTCCGCTGGGAGACAACGCAATTGGTGAACCGCGTTGTGGCGATGTGGGGAGAAATCCCTGCAGCCTTTCTGTTGCGCAGCAATCCGCGGCGGCATACGTATGGGTATGTAGGGCTGGCCGACAAGACCATGTTCCCGCTCCTGCGACCCGGTTCGTTGCTGATGATCGATCCTGAGCGGAGGCGTGTAGCCCATGATGTATGGAAGAACGAATTCGAGCGGCCGGTTTACTTCGTCGAGCTGCGCGACGGATATCGTTGCGCGTGGTGCCAAGTAGAAGGTTCGCGCCTGATCTTAATACCTCATCCGGTCTCGAATGTGCCCGTACAGAGCTTTAATTTAACCACCGAGGCCGAGATCCTGGGTCAGGTTGTGGGAGTGGCGATGAGGCTGGTTCCTCCAAATATGTCCAGCCAGGGGCCTGGATCAAAACTTCCAGGGCCGAGCGAAATTGTGAGATAAAAAACTTCCGCGCCAGCATCGAGCATCCTTCCGGAATCATCTCGTAGTAGGGTTCCGTTTCGAGCCACAGGTTGGCCACACGAACTTCAACCTGGCCCAAAGAATTAAAGTGCTTCCGCAGCTCTCTCGACAGATCCATCAGAGAAAGATTGACTACGGCTTCAAAGACGGAGCGGTGAGTTTCGCGAAGCGCCATATTGACTTCCTCGGGCGTGGAGACGCTCGCCCATCCTTCGTGTAAATAGCGGCCGGTGTAGGGATCTCGGAGAGAAGAGAGAAATACCAGCTGCGCGAACGCGCTCGGCAACGCGTCCAGGACATTCTGCAAATACCGCGAGATGGGTTTTTCCCGCAGCATGATGGTGCAGAATTCTAGGACAAGTCTAGCGCGCAGCGCAATTCTTTCGTTTTCAGTCGACTGAACGGATTACGAAAAGATTACTAGCACTCAGGGATTGCCTGTAGTGTCTGGTTGTGGTGCAAAAACTTCTCTTTTGAGGTGGATAACGATGAGCGGAAAGCCCCCAATGTTCCCAGAAGAGTAGTACCTTGGTACGTTAAAGCTTGCATAACAGGGGGGCCGCGTAAGCCCCCTCCCTCAGTCCGGTTTAGTGTATACTGCGGGCTGTCGTGGACATATTCGTCGTTATATGCGTAGCGGGTCCGGTTTTTGAACTGGGCGCTCTGCTGCTTTTGGTACGCAATGGTCTGTGGCGTTCGTACACGTCATTCTTTGTATACCTAACTTGGCTCTTGGTCGGCAACTCCGCCATTCTTATCGCTTCCGTTTATTTCCCCGGTATCTATCCAACGTTGTACTGGCACATCGATAGTATTGATGTCGTGCTTCGTTTTCTCGTGATCTGGGAAGTGTTTCATCAAATATTTCCAAAGACTTCGGGACTGAACAGAAGTTTGTCTAAAGGCTTCGGGCTCATCGCCTTCGGTCTTCTTGCGTTCGGTTGTGCCACGTTTTTGATTTATCAGAATTATACTGGCCCCCGTTCCATACATTTGGCTCTGGATCGCAGTTTCGCGTTTGTTCAGGCTCTTATGATCCTCGGCACGCTGGTTGCAGCGCGATATTATGGTGTGAGGTGTGGCCGAAACATTCGTGGCATAGCGCTTGCTTTTGGCGGGTGGATGTCAATTTCAACGGCCACGAATGCGATGGCTGATCTTACCACCTCCTTTATTACCTATTGGTACTATTTACGGCCGCTGAGCTTCGTGGTGATGATAGCTGTTTGGATATGGGCACTATGGATCTATGACCCGAATCCGCCAATCGTGGAGAGCGAGCCTGTGGAACTTGGCCAGTGGACAGAGGATTGGAATCGCACGATTTCAGCCGCCCGGACGATCATACGGCCATGATTAACCTTATTCTATTCGCGATATTGGGCTTAGCGCTGTTCGGCAGCTTTATTGTTCTTGCCCTGCAGGGCAGCCCGAGAAGCTTGCCCGATTCTTCGGCGGTCCAGGCGGTCACGGAGATTATTAATCTCGAAGGCAGTTCGTTTTCAAACGCAAAGCGTTTGCTCGATGACACAGACTATCAGGTCTTGTGTTCGAATCCAGATCTGCGGCGCTTAGCGGAAAGACTTCGCAATGAACGCCGCCGACTTGCACTTACCTGGATTTCGCTGCTGCAAAATGACTTGATCACACTATGGCGGTTCCGGAGATTTCTCATTCAGCGGGGTGTGCCTTCAAATGTGAGAGAGGAACTGGGAACGCTTCAGGCGCTCGTGCTGTCCCTCGTCTTGCTCATTTTTCTCCGACTTTCCATTCATGCCGTAGGCCCCTTTGCATTGCCGCGAGCAACGCGTCAAGCTGGACGATTGGTGGATAGCATGTCCAAAGGCGCGGCCCTGGTACTCGGCCGTATTCCCACTGCAGGATGGGCGGAAATCGAGCGCAGTTGGGTCAAGAGTGCGGCGTAACTGGCTTACTTCGTGCCTCCGCTTCTCGCTTCGGGTTTAGTCGGAATCGGCCAGATTCTAATTGTGGTTTAAGCCGTGAGCTCTGAATCAGACCGGTCACCTCAGCCAGCCCAGGCTCGCATGATCGGCGTCTCTGCCCACATGCAACGCCTTTACAGCTTGATTCATCAGGCTAGCAACTATGCTTATCCTGTGTTACTTACCGGTGAGAAGGGCACTGGGAAACAGTTGGCTGCCCAAACCATTCATTCGCTCAGCCAACGAAAAGAAAAGGCTTTTGTTGTCGCCGATTTTTCAACGCTGGCGCCCACCCTGGCGGAATCAGAGCTTTTCGGTTATGAGAGGGGAGCTTTCACCGGCGCAAGCCAGACGCAATGGGGCTTGCTGACCTTTGCGCGCGAGGGGACGATTCTGCTGAAGGAAGTTGGAGAGCTTCCGTATCACGTTCAGGCCAGATTCATCCAGATGCTACAGGAGAAGGAATTCAAGCCCATTGGTTCCATTCATCCCATTCCATTCAAGGCACGAATTCTGGCAACGACCTCACGCGACCTGCAGGCCGAAGTAGAACGCGGCAAATTTCGCCAAGACCTCTTTCTGCGGCTGAATGCGACACCAATCAGTCTCGCTCCTCTTCGAGAACGCAAAGAAGATATTCCGCTGCTGATCGACTATTTCTTGGAGAAGTATGAACGTGCGGATCAGCCCGGAATGAAGCTCTCCCCAGCGGCAGGCCAGTATTTATGCGGGCATGCTTGGCCAGGAAACGTCCGGGAATTGGAGGAAAGAATTCGACAAGCAATGTCCGTATGTTCTAGTCCTATGATCGATGTCAGCGATATCAAGGTCACTCCAGAAATGCCAGACGATCGGCGATGGGCGGCGGATCTAACGTCTTATCTCGACGAGCGGGAATGGCGGGCCATCGTCCAGGCACTTCGTGAGTCCCAAGGAGACAGGTCGGCTGCTGCAAGGCTGCTTGGGATCGCGGAATCAGCCCTTCAGAAGCGGCTTCAGTATTACCACCTATGATCGCCAGGAGGCTAGCCCAAAACTGAACCTGATCTCTGCGGACTTCGTCCTTATCAGTTGCGCTATATTTTCGAACGATCCGGTAGGTCGCTGCGCAGGATCATTTTGGATTGAAGCAGGTAGGTGCGAGTTTTCCCTGAAACACGTTAGATTGGCGGATGCGCTCTTTGGTGTGCGTCTGCAGTTCTAATGGGCTTGCTGTTTGCCGGGCGACAACTTTCAAGAGACCACTGGCCGCGGCCGCTCTGGATGCAGGAACAAATTGTGCGTTATATCATCTCGACCGAGGGTTACCCTACACTTGCGGAATGTAGTTTATGTCAGTTGCCTATATTTGTGAGGGAATTCGCACTCCAATCGGCCGCTATGGCGGCGCCTTGGCCCTGGTTCGTACCGATGATTTAGCAGCGGTGCCACTGACAGCCTTGCGAGAGAAATTTGCGCGAAGCGATTGGGAGTCCCTCGACGAGGTCGTGCTCGGCTGTACGAATCAGGCGGGCGAAGACAATCGCAACGTGGCGCGCATGGCTTCACTCCTGGCCGGCATTCCACACACGGCTTCAGCAATGACCGTCAACCGGCTCTGCGGGTCAGGCATGGAAGCGATTGCGGTAGCGGCCCGAGCGGTTGCAGCGGATGAAATTTCCGTGGCTATTGCCGGCGGGGTGGAAAGCATGAGCCGCGCACCGATGGTCATGCCCAAGGCATACTCCGCGTTTTCCCGAAATGCGGAGATCTACGACACAACCATCGGCTGGCGGTTCGTGAATCCGGAAATAGCGAATAAGTATGGCACCGCGTCCATGCCAGAAACTGCTGAGAACATTGCAGCGGCGTATCGCATCGACCGATGCGCACAAGACAAATTCGCACTTCGTTCGCAGCAGCGGGCTGCCGCGGCTCAGAACGCCGGAATTCTCGCCGAGGAGATCGTGCCCCTCCGGGCGCCGCAACCGAAAGGGCCTTGCAAGGTCGTCTCTCAGGATGAGCATTTGCGGCCGGACACGACGATCGAAGCGCTTGCGAAATTACCTGCCCCATTCCGAGAAGGCGGCACCGTAACCGCGGGAAATGCATCAGGAATTAACGATGGTGCCTGCGCGATGTTTGTGGCGTCCGAAGCTGCTGCTTCCCGCTTTGGATTGATTCCCGTAGCTCGCGTCATCGGCTCGGCCGCGGCCGGCGTGCTGCCAGACGTTATGGGTATTGGTCCGATTCCCGCCATCCAGAAGCTGCTGCAGCGACGGAATCT
>QHYQ01000059.1 GCA_003224175.1 Acidobacteriota bacterium | reverse complement strand
TGCCAGGGACTTCGGAATGACGTTTGCTTGGGAATGATCCTTGTGGCTTTCACCGCCGCGATGACCTCGAACCCGAACTTCTGATCGCGATCAAAGATCAAATATTTCTGAGAGGCTTCAAATGGAAACGCCTCGCGCAACTGCTGGATGATCCAACCGCTCGTCGGATGCTTCGTGACGTTAACGTGCAGGATGCGCCGACGATCATGACTGATGACGAAGAAGCAGTAGAGCATGCCGAACGTAATCGTTGGCGCGGTGAAGAAATCCATGGCCGCAATCGCTTCAGATGGCGTTCATTCAGCGCAACAATGTGGTCCAGCAGGTCTCGTCTACAGCTTCCCACCCACCGCTCCGCGATGCCATTCTGCCATGGACTCCGGAAGGAAGTTCGCTTGGGAATGATCCTTGTGGCTTTCACCGCTGCGATCACCTCGAACCCGAACTTCTGATCGCGATCAAAGATCAAGTATTTCTGAGCGGCTTCAAATGGAAACGCCTCGTGCAACTGCTGGATGATCCAACCGCTCGTCGGATGCCTCGTGACGTTAACGTGCAGGATGCGCCGACGATCATGACTGATGACGAAGAAGCAGTAGAGCACGCCGAACGTAATCGTTGGCGCAGTGAAGAAATCCATGGCCGCAATCGCTTCCCGATGGTTTCGAAGGAAAGCCAGCCAGCGCTTGGCCCGGTCAGGATTTCTCGGTGCTCGCTTCATCCAACGGGAGATGGTTCTCTCGGAAAGTTCAAAACCAAGCAAGCGGAGTTCCCCATGTATCCGCGGCGCTCCCCAGATTGGGTTCTCAGCGACCATACGAAAGATCAATTCTCGAACCTCCTTCGGTGTCGGTCTTCTTCCGACCTGTCTCCGGGCTCTGGAGATCAGCCGCCAGTAGATTCGAAAACCAGTCCGGTGCCAACGGACGACGGTTTCCGGCGTGACCAGGATGAGAGAATGTTTCCAAGCCGACCAAACCCACCGAGCGATTACCCAGAAGAGCTTATCGGAGAGGCCGAGACTAGGGCGAGGATGTCGACGCTTCAGCGCGACGAGTTGTTGACGCAAAGCGAGATTCTCAAGAAGGAGACTTCGCCGCCCACGAAAGAAGCGGACCAGCATTCCGAAGCAGAGCCCGACGAAGCGAAACATAGTCAGGATTTATAACAGAACGGTGGTGGGATGGCAGCAGCTATGTCATTGATTTCACGGTCGGCTGAAGTTTTGGCGAACCACAACACAAAACCGCTTCCGTCTTCAGACGGTATGACATCGTCGACGAACGCGACTTGGAACAAGCGACTGCGAAGATTGAAGCCGGACGGGAAGTTTTTACGGGTACTGAAACTGGCACAAAAACTAGCACAACCGCTTTTGAGCCATCCTCTCAATCCTCAGAAGTGCCTCGCATCTGAATGAAAAGAATGGCGGGGACGACGGGACTCGAACCCGCGACCTCTGCCGTGACAGGGCAGCGTTCTAACCAACTGAACTACGTCCCCCGCATCTCAAACTAAATCAGTTAGGCCGTTGCGATATTATCGCACTTTGCGTTTGGTTCACAATTTGGTTCACAGTCTGCGGAATCTCTTGCGTCGTGATGGCTTCCAAAGGCCGCCGTTGAAGTTCAGGCCGGATGTCGCCGTAGCACTCCGCTTTCGGATTTTGGGTCAGTAACTAAATCTTGCCCCAGGACGTAGTCTGCTCCGGAGTGATTCGGATGATCGGCGCGTCATCTGCGAGCATCCTTCTGGAATACTGCGGATACTTTGCTCTTAACTTGCCAATCGCCCGGGCCCGCTCCTCACACTCCGACATCGGAATCAGATTCGCGTTCCCACGTATCAGGATGTACCAGAGCTGGGTCCAGTCTTCGTCGTATTTGTCGATGAGAAGCGCTACTCTGGGCACTGCCCTGATGTTTTGCAAACGTGTGAGTCGTTCGGGTGCAACACGTTTCGGTTTTTGATCTATCGCTGTGTAGAAAACCTTGCCATCATACGCAAAGCAGACTGGCACGATGTGTGGTCCAAGGCTCGCATCGAACGTCGCAAGCCTCGCAACCCTGGCCTCTTCCAGTTTTGCCCGAACCGAGTCGGAAATCTTATGCCGCTTGCGAGACATACGGGAAACCTCTGATCGCACGGCATCCTAGGTCTAGTTGCTGACTGCGGTCAATCTCATGAGTTGTCAACGTCATCCATCTCGAGCTTGGTTGGCGAGCCGCAAGCGCTGATAGTCTCACGATCCGCGAACAGTGATCCTTATGCGTACGGTATGCGTACGGTCAGGCTGCCAATGGCGCGTTCTTGTCGAGCAGGGCCATGATTTCGTCGCGGGTTAGATCAGGAATCGCCAGGACTGCGCGCTGGATGCCAGCGTCACGGTATTCGGCGAGAGCCGCCTTGTCGGCCGGCGCCCCGAACACGCTGATCGATAGCGTCGAGAAGTCCCGCCCAGCCGCCGACGCCGCTTGACGTAACCGCCCGACCGCTTCCTTGGGGTTGAAGCCCGACCTGGCGATGGGAAACCAGCCATCGCAGAATTCCACGACGCGCTTCAACGTGTAGTCGCTCGGGCCGCCGAGGAGTATCGGCGGGTGTGGCCGTTGCACTGGCTTAGGGTAGAACCAAACGGGATCGAAGTTCACCATCTCTCCGTGGAAGGCGGCCTCCTCCTGTGTCCATAGGGCCTTCATCGCCATGACGCGTTCTCGCAGCAGCTTAAAGCGCGTTTCGTAGCGCGCTCCGTGATTCTGCATTTCATCCACATTCCAGCCGCCGCCTATGCCGAAAATGAAGCGGCCATTTGACAACTGGTCCAGACTTGCTACGCACTTCGCCGTCACGATGGGGTCACGCTGCGGGATCAGGCAAATGCCGGTGCCGAGTAAGATCCTTCTGGTTGCAGCGGCGGCGAACGACAGCGCGACGAACGGGTCGTGTGTGTGGGAATAAGCTTTGGGTAACTCTCCGCCGCCGGGGAATGGGGTGCGGCGAGACTTGGGAATGTGCGTGTGCTCCGGCAGGAACAGCGACTCGAAGCCACGCTCCTCCACCGCGCGTGCAAGTTCGCGAATGTCGACGCCATAATCCGTCGGAAAATAGAAAACACCAACACGCATCGTCAGTTCTCCTGTTCGGCACTCTTAAGCCGGGGGCGGCGCCTGGGGCTCTCTTCGAATTCCTCGATTCATTTTTGTTCGCAAGTTCCATACACGAATTGGCGCGGTCTCTTGGCCGCGAGAAGCAATACACGTGCATCGGCCTGTTTGCATCCAACCGCTGTTCGGGCCGGGCAGTCTTGGCCGCGGTGACCTTTTCTGAGAATTATGTAAGCGTCGTCCGAAGGCTTTTGCCGCGGGCATGTTGGTTCAGACGTTGGCCAGACGCTATATCAACCGACCTGGGGAAATCAATACGCAACGTGGCGAGTCCATTACCGCGTTTGCCTTTAGCGCTTCCGTGGCTCTGGCATACTCTGGCTCGATCTTCAGCGCTTTGACCTGCGACCTCCCGTACCGGCCGCTATACGGAGTAGGCGGTCGTTTTCCTCAACTGATCCCGCTGCGGCTTTCTGGGACCGGAACGACCCAAACTGATTACGGTTAACGCCTCCGCTACGCTTCCCCTTGAGCCTCGAAGAACGGTGCTCGCTACGCCGGTAAACTAACTATAGGGCGAGGCTTCTGTTATGCCGCGGCGCGAAAAACAGCAGATTGGCAGATACGAAATCCTGCAGGAGATCGGCCGCGGAGCCATGGGGGTCGTCTTCAAGGGACGCGATCCGCTCATTGGCCGCGCCGTTGCCGTCAAGACGATCACGTCTGCCGTCGCCGAAAGCGCCGATCTGCTGGAGCGCTTTTACCGCGAGGCCCGGGCGGCCGGCGGCTTGCAGCACCCCAACATCGTTACCATTTACGAGTTGGCTGAATCGGGAGGTGCTCCCTTTATTGCCATGGAGTATCTGGAAGGAAAAAGTCTGGAGAAAATAGTCGCCCGCAAGCCGGCTCTGCCCCTCGTGACAAAGCTCGGGTATGTGATCCAAACCTGCCGCGCCCTCGATTACGCTCATCGTCGTGGCGTGATCCACCGGGACATCAAGCCGGCTAATATCGTCGTGACGCGCGATGGAATCGTTAAGGTCGTCGATTTCGGTATCGCCCGCTTGGCATATACTCCCCAAACCCAGACCGGAACGTTGCTCGGCACGCTAGCCTACATGTCTCCCGAACAGCTTCGCGGCCAGAACGCCGACGCGCGTACTGACATTTGGGCGATGGGAGTCGTTCTCTACGAGTTCATCGCCTATCAGCGGCCGTTCACCGGTGAAAACCATGCCGCGCTGCTGCTGAGCATTCTGCAGAATGAACCTCCTTCGATACGGCAATTGGTCCCTGAATGCCCGATTGCGCTCGAAAGAATCGTTTCGAAATCTCTTCGCAAGGACGAGAAAGAACGCTACCAATCAATGGAAGCGCTTCTCAAAGACGTCGAAAACTTGAATTCCTCCTTGACGCGAGGAGCATCCGAAGCCGCAGCCGAAAAAGAAATCCCTTCCGCGATTGGCGAGCAGACTCATGTCGCAACCCAGCGCATCGACCTAAGCGCTTCGAAGGCCGCGCCGCAAATGCCCAGCGCCAGAACCAACGCGCAGGCTGCCTCGACTGTCCTTCTGGCTTCAAATCCGATAAGTCCCGCAGTGCATCCTGCAGGCGCAGCCCCGATTGCCACACCCGGCGCGCGTCAGCCCGTCAGAACCATTCCGAAACAACCCACACGGCCAATTTCTCGTCTGTGGCGCAACGTTGCAGCCACATGCGCGCTTCTGGCCGTCATTGTGCTTGGTGCGATCGGAATCGCTCGCCGCGATAGTGCGCTCGGAATCGCTCGCCGCTACAAGATGTTAGCCCTGGTCATTCATTGGGATTCGACGCAGAACGTAAATGTGGGCGCGCCGGCGCCAGCAACAGCCCCCTCGCCCGACGCCACCCCTGAGATGCCGACGACTACGCCCCTTGCGGCGCAAACAGCTACACCAGATGAGCCAAGCGGGCCAATGACGCCAACTGCAGATGTCGCAACAGCTGCTGCGAGCGACCCCCTTCCCAAACGCGCGTCGACTTTGCTCGATTCCATCGAAGATTCCTCGCGGCAGGAGCAAACGCTGTGGGACAAAGCCATGGCGTACCTGCAGGATGCCGATCTTGACGACGCCGACAAATCGTTGCGCGACATTCTTACCTTGCCAGAGGGCGGTCATCGCTGGTCGGATGCCGCCCATTATGTCGATCAGGTGATTCCCGAGCGCCGCCGGGACGAGCAGCTTTGGGCCGCAGCTCTGTTCGAATCTACTTCCCAAGAGCCCGGCCATCTTTTACAAGAGGTAAAGACGCTCGATGAGCTCTTAGCCGCCGGAGGCACGCACGAAAGGGAAGCGCGCCAAATGCGGGATACTGCGATCACCCAAGTGATTCTCGGCAACGCACGAAGAAATAGCATGCCCGCACCGGCCGTGTCCGATGCCGACCAGTGGCAAATGACGCGGCTCAAAAATCACTTCGACGAGCTAGTGCAAGAGGGCGACGCTCATGCTGCACGACCACGTCCTACCCCTGTTTAGCCGAATCGCACAATCCGGCGGTGTGCGAGCTAAAGAAGGCCAGCGCTATGCAGATGTTTTGATTCCGGCGGCACTGAAAAAATCGGGACAACAAGAATAAATATTACCGCGTACGATACGATTGGGACGGGAAAATCATTCCGATCAACACGATCACGACGAAGTGCGGAACTGATTCTCAAAGGCAGCCAAAGCCCGTCATGAACTGAACTTGTGCTCGAGGTAGAAGTCCTATCCGAAAGCGGGATCTTTGGAGAGGAGTTCCCCGCCCGCGCTCAGAAGACCGATATGCACGTGCCCCTTATCGGTTGTATTGGCGAAGAGCGAAGCTTTATCCGGCCATTCGTTGTACGGGCGCTCACGTTCACCGTCCCATGCAAAGAGCGATATCAACCCCAACTCCGCGAGCCGGAAAAGTTCTTCACGGATATGGCTTTCTGGTATTCCGTGGTTGTTGGCGAGTCCTCGGGTGGTCACGCTGAAGCGGCGGTTCAACTCAGTCGCGGCCCTCTCGAGAATTCGACGTCTGAACTCCTCATATCGGCTCACAGTTTTGACCTCGGTCTTAAATAAAGCACGGCAGTGGCCACTCGGGTTTGGCTATATACCTTTGTTTCAGTGATATACGAAGCTTTGGTAGGCTTCGAAACGCCTCGAAGTGTCCAAAATATGGCACGCTGTACGCGCCGACTACATGTGGAGACGCTACAGGATCTCGCTAGCCGAATACGATTTTGATCAAGGAAGAAGTGCACTCGCGGGTGAGCCACAAGAGTGGATTCGGCTGAATCATTTGTTGTCAGTGACACCGTGTCCGACGACGCTGAAGCTGTAGACGGATTCGAATTGTATCCCCAGACTACCGGGGATGAAACAGATTCTGTTGGCTTTGGGGCAACGAGTGAAAGAGCTACGGGCGAAGAGAGGCTTCAGTCAGGAAGGGTTTGCAGATCACTGCGGCTTGCATCGCACCACGATGAGCCTCATTGAGCGCGGAGACAGCGAGGGCTTGCCGCTGAAACCTTTCGCAAGCAGCAGGATCATTCTCCAATTCTTGCGGCAGAAACTTCAGCGCGACATACCGGCCGAGCTTGAGGTCTTCCGCCTCGTAGACCACACCCATACCGCCGCCACCGAGCCTCTCCAGGATGCGGTAGTACGAGATGGTTTGGCCGATCATGGTGACATCATTTTCCAGGCGGGAGTTTGCGGCGGATCTCATCGAAGAAATTGAAGATGAAGCTGACCTTGTTCACGGCAGCGGCCTGTTCTGTGCCCGGGGCCTTCAGCACGGCGAAGCGCTTGCCGTCGGGGTGCAGGTCAAAGTTCGTGCTCAGCCCGCGGTCGGTGAACTGGCCGGGCGACCAGAGCTGGGGCTTGTCGGCACGGAAGGAGTCGCTGGAAGCCGTGTAAGTCACCGCCATGATCTTGTTGTCCTCTGTACGATAAAAAAGCTCCTTGGCGTTGCGCGACCACTTGGGGTAGAGGCCGCCTCCGGTCGAAATCTGCCACTTGCCTCCTGGGCCGGGGAAAGGCCGAACGTCTACTTCGTAGCTACCGGATTCGTTGGATTCATAAGCGAGCCAGCGGCCATCGGGCGAGAAGGCGGGCTCCCATTCGGTGAAAGTGCTGTTCACAAAGGGCTTCGGCTCTCCGGGCTTCCAGCCG
>QHYQ01000621.1 GCA_003224175.1 Acidobacteriota bacterium | reverse complement strand
TTCCGACAAGACTGCTCGCGCTGTTGACGACCGCATTTGCGAAGAATCCCCAGAGCAAGAGTCCCGCGTAGGCGAAGACGGAATACGGGATTCCGTCTGACGGAACCCGAGCCAGTCTGCCGAAAAAGATCGCGAAGATCATCATTGTTAAGAGAGGTTGCATGATCGCCCAAGCTGCCCCAAGAGCTGTCTGCTTGTAGCGCACTTTGATGTCCCGCCAGGTCAGGAAATAGAGTAGCTCTCGATGAGCCCAGAGTTCCCACAGATTCAACGCCACCCAACCCCCGCTCGGACGTATGGAGAGGACGGGATGTTCAGACCACCAGATTTCCTGTGCCAACCGACCTGCTCTAAGTGATTCAGGCGGGATCGACGCATCGGTTGTAATGACCTGTTCGCTCATCCTTTGAAGCCCTCGCTGAATGAAGGTGTTAAGTTATTGCCTTTCGAACTGGCCGTTTCGCCGCGACCACCGAGATTGCTGAAACAGACTCCGAATTTCCTGAATTCTTGCATCATATTGGTTGCGCATTTGCAGCAGTCCGAGGCATTGCCCGATCTGCTTCTCAAGACGAAGCACATCAGGATCGCCTTCCATTGGGAAGCTAAGAGAAGAAACTACTTTGAGCGGCTGCCAGCTCAGTTTTCCCAGCATTGACAATAGCTGCCAAGACCAGCTTTCTCGGACTCTTCTAAGCAATCCGGTTACTCCGGTCCGCATGGGTTTTGTGGCACAGAAGTAGGCGTCAAAGGCCGGCAATGACATGCCCGCTCCGCGGTAGAGCCTTCGCAAATAGGACCACTGGAGCCGTTTAGCGGGAAGGAAGTGGCGAAGCTGGAGGCGCGGCTCATACCACAGCTGCCAGCCCGCGAGCCGGAGTGCGAGGCACAACTCAGTGTCCTGTCCGGCGGTGAGCATCATGCCCTGCCTGTCTACAAGCCAAGTACGGAATCCATTTTTCTCCAGTTCCAATAATGCAGATTTTCGTACTGTAAGACCTGCGCCAGGCGAGTCGGCGTGCATAAGCCAACCCCAGCCGGGCTTCATGAACGACCCGGAGGGGGGCTGGTGCGTCCTGTGGCCACAGCTCTTGGGCGAGTCTCCCCGTTGCATCTGAGGATGCGTTGTCCACCAAGATCACTTCCCACGGGAAGCGGCCCCCGGACCTCTGGCCGGTGAGATGGCCAAGCGTGGCGGGCAAGCGGCTGGCGCTGTTATGGCAGCACAAAATAACGCTTAGACCGTCGGGAGCTGTCATTTCGCCAGCGGACAGTGCCTTTGAGTCCCTCTCGAGTGATAAATCAGCGCTCGCCAACATTGGATTCCCTCATCGAACTTCGATTCCCCTCTTTAGTTCGGAAGCTGGCCATTTCGCCGCAGCCAGCAAGATTGTTGAAACAAAGTCCGAATTTCCCGGATTCTCGCACCATAGTGCCTGCGCATTTGCAGCAGTCCGAGGCACCGCCCGCTTTGCCTCTCAAGGTGAAGCACCCCAATATCCCCTTCCATTGGGGACCAAAGAGAAGAAACTAGTTTGAGTAGTTGCCAGCTCAGTTTTCTCAGCACTGACAGCAACTGCCAAGACCAAGTTTCTCGAACTCTTCTGAGCAGTCGAGTTACTCCGGTGCGCTTCGGCTTCATAGCAAAGAAGTAGCCGTCAAGCGCCGGTGACGACAAGCCCGCTCCGCGAGCGAGCCGTCGCAGATAGGACCATTCGAGCCGGTTCGCGGGAAGGAAGTGCCGAAGCCTCAGGCGCGGCTCATACCACAGCTGCCAACCAGCCAGGTGGAGTGCAAGGCACAGCTCAGAGTCCTCTCCGGCGGTAAGCATCATGCCCTGCCTGTCTACAAGCCAAGTACGGAATCCCTTTTTGTCCAGTTCCAGTAATGCGGATTTTCGCAGTGTTAGACCCGCACCGCACAGTGCTGCTCTCTGCTCCAGCTTCTCCTCTGGCCGGTTTACAGAATACATTTCACTGATAAACTGAAACCACCCTGGTGGCGGGATTTCGCACTCGGCATCGCAAAAGCCGCTGCAAGCACCTGCCTCGGGATGCTCCGACATGAATTCCCAAACCAACTGCACCCAATCACGGGAGACCCAGTTATCGTCATCGACAAAACTCAACAATTCGTAGCGGGCTATGGAAATACCGAGTCGGCGTGCATAAGCCAACCCCAGCCGGGCTTCATGAACGACCCGGAGGGGGGCTGGTGCGTCCTGTGGCCACAGCTCTTGGGCGAGTCTCCCCGTTGCATCTGAGGATGCGTTGTCCACCAAGATCACTTCCCACGGGAAGGGAATTGTGTGTTCGCCGCATGAGCCGTCTACGGCCCTCCGGTGTGTGTCGTAAATTGCTTTTACTTTTCCTTTCAGTAATGGGACATCAAGTGAATGAGGCCACCGCGTTGGTTCACGGTTAGTGGTGGCTCTTGATCAGTCTGGTTCTAGCCAAGAAGCTCGCGATACTTTTCCGGCGCAGGCCTAGCGGGTGACGGACGGGACCCGTAACTTTCAGGAATGCCCACCACCAAGCCCGCACCGCTCGCTTTGTCGGTGCGAACCAATGCCAGAAATTGTATACGATTCCGTCCGAGGCGAGTTTATGCGTTGCATCCTCAATCGAGCAGAAATGGCCCTTTGCGAGCCTTAGGTTTTGCTTAGCTTCCTCCCCCTGATGTACACCTTGCCATCCTTGAGGATGGTGCGAATAGTCGTGGTTTTGATGAATCGCAAGAACGACCTCTGATGCGTCAACGAGCGGCGCTTTTGACTTGCGCGCTTTCCAGAGGAACCAGTTGTCCCAGCCGGGTCGCCCGATCGCGAACGGAGGAAAAGCGGGAAGGAGTCCACGGGAGAACACGAAATAATCCACGGCCCACGTGGTAACCGCAAGATTCTGCTGTAAGACAAGGGCCCTGAGACGAGCTTCCTGGTCAGGCGATTCGTAGATGGTCGGTTCGTCCAGGTCAACATTCCTTCTCACGCCAACCATCAAGAAACGGTCGCGCCAAGAAGCCACATTCTGTACTGCCTTCATGAAGTCGCCAAGCAGCATGATGTCAGCGTTGACGTAACAGAGCGTGTCGTACGAGGCGATGGCCTGGGCCTTCTCGAAGAGGTCGTTCAGCAAGGGCGTGCCGTATTCATTGCAATTCACGTCTGGGACATGACGGAGGCCGAGCTCTTGAGCAATTTCCCCCGTGCCTTCCCCGTTCCCAAACAGGAGAATATCGAGCCTGGGGCGCAAACGCGCCCACTGCGAGATGGCATTGCGCTGGATTGCGCCAATGTGCCCTTTGAAAGGTTTCGGGAGCGCGAAGAGAGAAAGCATATATGGCTCTCCTAGCCTTGGGCCAGAACCTGTACCTCGGCCGAAGTTCTTGAAGAGGTCTTGCGCCTAAGGCCAGGCGTAAGCAATCGGGCTTTATTGAGCCACGGCGTTCATTTCAGGCGGACTGACTGTGCGTGAGGAGGTGCGTTTCGTGAGTAGCTGGTCGAGGACGAGGGCGACTTGCGCCCGATCCTTCATCGAAAAATACCAGTCAATCGCGCGGTGTAGGCCATCCAGGAATTTGATTTGAGGTTCCCATCCCAGCAGCCTTTTCGCGAGTGAGTTGTCGGCTACGCGGTTCATCGGCCCTGTCGGCATCTCTGGTTGCAATTCGATTTCGGCCTTGTGCCCGGTATACCGCAGCACTTCCCGCGCGGCATCTATTACGCGGGTTCGTTCCATCGTTCCCAGGTTGATTGCTATACCATTTTCAATCAGCTCTGCAGCCCGGATCGTGCCGGAGACGATGTCATCCACATAGGTCCAGTTTCGAATTTGTTCTCCGTTTCCCCAGATTACAAAGGGATTTTGTCCCGTAAACGCCCGAGCGATCATGGCAATCACCGC
>QHYQ01000058.1 GCA_003224175.1 Acidobacteriota bacterium | reverse complement strand
CGCCACGATAGCGGCGTACGCTGTAGCCGGGGCGCTCATCGCCGCCGCCGCCTCGATCGTGCAGCAAGGCATCTTCATCGCCCTGGGCTACCAGGAGAGCTTCTCCTGGAAGCAGGTGGGCAACGCCGCCATCGCCGGGGCCATCTCGGGGGCCGCGCAGGGCATCGGCCAGGCCGCCCAAGCCGCAGCCACGGCCGGACAACTCTCGGCCGAAGGAGCGCAATACGCCAAGGTCGCCAGTGCCGCTTTGAAGGCCTCCAGTGTTGCCGTCAAGCAGCTCCTCGACGGGGGCAAGATCACCAGCTGGACCAGCCTCGCCTCGGCGGCCATAGGCGGGTATCTGGAAGCGGGTCAGAGCATTGCTGCTGGGGCCGACAAAGCCTATACGGAGGCCGCTCTCGGCGGCGACTATGACGCCCTGGTGCGAGCAGGAGAAGTTTCCGAGGTCGCCACCCAGGGCGCGAGCGCCCTGACGGCCATCAACAGCTACGTCACGCCCTGGGTACAGTTGGCCGAGACCTACGTGCGCAACGACCACAAACTCACCCCGCTTGATTGGGCCAATGCGGCCGGCAGCACGTTAGCTCAGGCCGTGTCCAACAGCAGCCTCGCTACTCAAGGCCAGGACTTCGGTGCGCGCCTGTACAACGCTTCCCTGCGCCTGTCCACCAACCTCCTGGTTGCGGGGGCCTTGAGGCACTACGACAAAGACGCCTCCCAGAGCTACTTCGAGAACAGCGTCGGCCAAGAGGTCGGGCAATTCATCGGCGATACGATTGGACGGTACCTCCAAGCCAACCTGTTTGCGCCCAAGCCTAAGGCAGCCGCCACAGCGAACGCCGAGCAAGCGGCGGGCGGCGAGCGAGTTCGCGTTGCCAGTGGCGGCACGACCATGAGCGATGTAGGCGGCGGCTACGGGAATGTGGAATTCGGGCCGCCGATCGGCTCCACGCCCGAGAGCGAAGCGATGTTCGACGAGCTTGTTGCAGGACTGGAGAACGGCGGCGGCGAGGCCGGCCCGCCGATCGCCCTCGATGACTTCGGCAATCCAGTTGTGAACACCGGCAGTGCGGGTCCCGGTTATGCCGTCGCCGATGAAAACACACCCAGCACGCGCACCGTGCAACGCGGGGACAGCCTCTACAAGATCGCCAAGGAGGTCTACGGCGATGCCAATATGTGGCCACTCATTGCGGTGGCCAACGGCATCGAAACGCCCGATCTGATCAAGTTCGGGCAAGAGCTGATCCTGCCTCCCAAAGAAGGATTTGATGAAGGTGCAGTGCACGAACTTGCCGGCAAGTTCTATGCCGACAAAGAACAAGCCCGGCAGGCTCGAGAAGAGGCGATGGCTACACCACCCGCCAGCGGCCCGGTTGCGACGGCACCGGCCGCTCAGGCGGCTCCTGGTGCAGACGTACTCACTGAAGGCAGAGCCTCGATGCGCGCTTATTGGGAGAGTGCGCAAGATAGGGCAGCCGAGGAAGGCAGCGCGCTGAAGTACATGGGTGCCAGCCTAATGCGCACGCTAGGTGACGTTGGTTATAGCGTGGCCGAGATGGGGGTTGGGGTATACAACGATCCGCAAGCTGCGTTAGTTGGCGCCGGCAAAGGCGTTGTGAACTTCGGTCCAGAGGCGTTCAACGCCGCCACTAATCTGACCAAGATGAGCTTGAACGGGTTGACGCTCCTGGCAGAAGCAGCCGGTGTGCCACAAGGTACGTTTGCGGACTTCCGCGAGACAGACCCTTACAATATTACGCCGCTGCTTGCCTATAATGGCAAAGCAGAACAAGGTGGCGCTCTCCTCGCCAATCTGGCGTTAGGGGCCGCCATTGGCAAATATGGAAATTATGAGATCGGAGGTGCCGGAGCTGCTGGTGAGGGCGAGAGCGTGTTGTTTGGGCAGCGAAGGATTAGCCCGAACTTTTCTTCAGAAGAAGGAGTGCCGGAATACTTGCGGGGAAGGCCGATTAGCGATGTGGCAGCAGACCTCCGGGCTGGACGGCTGTCGCCAAACGACATTCCCATAAAGGCCTTCACCACTGAATCTGGAGAACTTGTATCGATTAATAATCGTTCGTTGGGTGCGCTAAGCGAGGCAGGACTTAAGCCAACTAACGTTGAGGTAGTTCAGCCAACCTTAGACGAGTTAAGGCGTTTGACACAAAGTCCTATTATTCCTAACGCTCCTCTTCCGGGACCGCGGATTCCAGTGACTCCAAGCCAAACCAATCTTGAGATATTGCGGATTATTGAAACTGCTAGATAATAAGATTTGGTTTGGCGCAGAAATGGGGTTGCGATACTGTGGCGCCTACGCCAGTCGCGCTAGAGGCCGATCGCGCGGCCAAGTGTTTCAACCGGAGGCTCTAGGAGCAGGTGACTTGAATATTGAGAAAGCGCAATTGTTGCATTTGCCTGTGCCTTGGCAAGTGAGCCCAAGTACGCCTTTTCTTCGGCTTGTAGCCACGGAGAGCCGCGCACAGGAACCCACCCAAGTCAATTTCGTTGCGCACTTTGGATTGCTGGAACAACGGGAAAGCAGCTTTGCAGACGCGCCCCGAATATCTCATGCGCCTCACTATGACAACAGCACACATATAGCCAGCAAGACTGCCCCGGGCGTCTATCAGTTACTAACTATCACTTTTGATAGCGGTCTATGGGCGCGAATGTCGCCGTCCTTCTCGGATAGAGAGGTAATCGATCCCTCTTTATATGACAGGAGCAAGCTACCTTGCCCCTATCAGAGAGGTCAGAGCCCGGAGGACTGGGTACGTCGATTCTGGGCAGAATGGCGACAAACCGGCTTTTGTCCACAGTCTGGTTTTTATGAAATCAACTTTTCGCCATGGCTCGAAGAGACTGGCTACGCTAAATCCGGCTACAAGCACTTCATAGTTCTAGGTCACGATGCTTACGTTGAAGTTCTGGCAAAAGGATGGTCTTGGAAATCAGCGGGGAATTGGGAACAGTAGAACGTGAGACTGCCCTGAGCGAACTCTAGATAGAGTTTAAAAATATCGACCTGCTGTGCACCCTTAAATGCCAGTCAAGATCAAACCGCTAACAAAGCAACAACTTTTCGAATACTTTAAGGTTTATCGGGATGCATTCCCCGATTGGGCCGTAGAGAATGAGGTTGTGCTTGTACGGCTGCAGGGCCCGATCAAGCAGTGCATCGCTTTTGAAGCGCTTCGCGGTGGAGCATACCGGCCGTCGTCTAGCGTGGAGGTCTTGGTTTCTGATGGCGTACGCATTCTATTCTCCTTCCTAGATATTAAGAACCGCGAGATTCTCCCGCGTGACTATCTTGTAAAGTGGCCGCGAATAGTCAAAGCGATGGAGGAACAGTTTGTAGAGCTGTGCCGAAACACTTCACCCGTGTGGGGATCAGTAAGGGATGATAAAGAATATTGGACAAAAGTAATGACAGAATCTCCTGTCGTAAGTGCTATTGGCAGGGATTTTGGTAAATACTTGCCTGGTCTGTTTTGGATGAATTTCCTCGGGAAGCCCTATGTAAACTTGATTGAGAAAAGTCGCCTAGCCAGCACTCCCTCATTAACAGTGCAGGAGATCGACGAAGGATTGTGCCTGAAATTATACGAAGACCCATTCAAAGGGAGCGAGTCGCTCAATCGAAAATCGGAGGAAAAGGCACGCCAACACATCGGCGTCCAGTATTTTTTCCAAAGAGAGAACAAAGCGCAGGAAACCGCGTCACCTTGGACGACAGAAACATCAAGAAATTGAATGACCCAATCCGTTGGGCTTACGATTCCTGAACAAATTCAGTAATTCTCCGACAGTCCGTAGCGTCAAGAATCTTTCGCGCATTTTCGGGAAAATCCCGGCGGAACGGAGTACGCTTATGTCCGTTCAGGGAGTCCTATCTAATTTCCGATGACGCCAGATTCCACGACCAGCTCACTCGAGCTTTCCCTCGCCCAACACGAGTCCTACGTCAAGGCTGACCCGCATAACGCCTTGCTGTGGCTCGCGCTCGGCGATCTCTACCATCGAGCCGCGCGCTTCGAGGAGGCGGTGGCCGCCTTCGAACGCTGTCTCGTGGAGTCGCCGCAACACCCGGCGGCGCGAAGCCGCCTCGCTTCGGTGCGCATCTCTCAGCACCGCTTTTCCGAGGCCGAGGCGATCCTCGCCGGTCTTCTGCGCGAAGACGGGGATAGCGCGGCGCTGTTTTACAACCTTGGCCTCGCACAGTTCTACCAGGACAAATGGCGCGAGGCGCAGGAGAATTTCGATCGCGCCCTGTCGCTCGGCCTCAAGACGCGCGACAACCTCGCGTATCTGACGCGCAGCCTGCATCATATGGGCAAGATGCCGGAGGCCATCGAATTCTGCAACCGGTGGCTGGGGGAAGCTCAGGACGACCAGAGCAAGGCCTATCTCGCGTTGCTCGAGATGGACGACGGCAACATGCCGCGGGCGCGCGAGCTCGCGCAGGACGTGTTGACGCGCGATCCCGAGAACTTGCACGCGAGCACCGTCGCCGGCGCCTACTCCATCGAGCAGCAGGACATGGAAGACGCCGAGAGGTTCTTCGGCAACATCCTGCGCCGCGAGCCGGAAAACCCGCGCGCCTGGCTCGGCCTCGGCTTGATTCGGCTATATGAGCAGAAGCATGCCGAGGCGATCGCCGGGCTCGAGAAGGCGGTGAGCCTCATGCCGGAGAATTCAGGAACGATCGTGGCGCTGGGCTGGGCGCGGCTCGCCGCGAAGGATGCGCGCGGGGCCGAAACGACTTTTCGTCAAGCTGTCGCGATCGATCGCAACTTCGCCGAGGCGCACGGTGGCCTCGCCTCGACGCTCGCGCTCCAGGCCCGCGTCGACGAAGCGCAGCAGGAAGTGCGGGTGGCGCATCGTCTCGACCCGGCCAGCTTCGGCGCGAGCTTCGCCCGGGCGGTGCTTCTCAAAATCCGGGGAAAGGAGGAGCTCGCCAAGGAATTGCTCGCCAAGGTGCTGCAGCAAGCGCCCGCCGAGGGCGCTCAACCTCTGATCGAGCACCTGCGGATTTACGGCGCGAAGCAATTGCCGAAAACGCCGCCGCCCCGTTCCGGCGCATCCTCCGATGTCCAGCGACACTGAGAAAAAACTCCCGGCCAGCACCTTGTTCCACCGGGCGCTCCTTGCGCTCATTCCCGCGGCGAGCTTGACGCTTGCCGCCTACCACTCCAGGTTCGCGTGGTACTTCACGGTCCCGGCGGTTTTATTTTGGGGTGTCGGGATCTGGTATTTGAAGCGCGGCTCGGATCGCTGGAACGAATAACAGCGCTAAGGCTCCGCGATGCGTGATTCACTTGTAGCGAATAAACACTCCCTCGATCTGTTCGTACGTCGCGGGCGGGATGCGTGTCATCCGGCCTTGGATGATGACCCACTGCTCCGGCCGGGTCCAGGGCTCGCGGCGCTGTACCCATATCGCGTCCGCCCCACGGCGCGTGGCTTCTTCGTACAGGGAACAATAGGGCTGCGACAAGGAGCATAGGGAAGTCTCCGCCCCGCGGAACTTCGCGATGACCGTGTAGGGCCGAGTCGGCTCGCCGGCCAACCAGGCAACGTCCTCGGTGACTGGATAGACTTCCGAGGACAACTTCTCGTAGTGGAAGCCGCTGCCGCATCCGGCCACGAGAAGGAGTAACGCGGCCATCCCCATCCAGCCCCGAGTTGAGCTAACAGTGAAAGGCAAGGCTCAAAACTCCAATTTTTAACCCCTTCATTGTTTCCTCCTTCTTAACATTACGCTGCTACCACCCTTAGTGCAAAAATTGATGTGCTTCCAGTTCCCGGATCGCGTTCTGAGCCGATCGAGGGGTTGCGGGCATAAACTTATTGCCAGATCCGGTGATATACGAGGGAAACCCCGTGCCCAAAGGCTGGGGCCGGCGCCGGCAAAGAATGGCCCGCCGCGGCGCAGGGGGATAGAATGAAGGGCCAGTTCATGCGGGTGCCGGCAAGCGAGCTCCCTTGGGAGAGATTCAAATGGAAAAGTCCACCGTAGAAAGGCTCGACGTCGATGAATTGCTGCAGCTCGCGCTGCAGGCGT
>QHYQ01000057.1 GCA_003224175.1 Acidobacteriota bacterium | reverse complement strand
GGAAACGATGAGTCGCATTCATGAGGCTATACAGAAAGCTGCGCAGGAGCGGTCCGCCGCTCCCGCAACAGATTTTGCTCCACTTCCGTTCGACGTGGAACTAGCCCCTGAACGGAAGTCCGTAGCTCCAGCGAGCGTCATTGGCTGCGTGACGCCAGTAAGTACCTCAGCTAGCACCTCCGCCGAGCCTCTCGAGTTCGACGATCTGCAGAGGCGCTGCACACGTCCCAGGTGGCGCCCCGAGCCAAATTCGACTATCTTCTCCAATCCGGCTCTGAGTACCATCGGCGCGGAGCAGTTTCGTACCCTGCGCTCGCGACTTTATCAGCTTCGCAGCAGCCAACCTCTCCGGACAATCTTGGTAACCAGCGCTGTGGCCGGAGAGGGAAAGACGTTCGTGGTCGCCAACCTGGCGGAGGCCATCGGTCGCCAGCGCGACCGCCGCGTCCTTATCATTGATGCCGATTTGCGCGCTTCGCGCCTACATCTCATGGTCGGCGCGTCGGCAGCACCGGGCCTGAGTGATTATTTGCGCGGAGACATAGATGAGGTGGCAGCCATCCAGTCGGGACAGGACAGCAGTCTGTATCTCATTCCGGGCGGCACAAAAATCGCTAACCCCAGCGAATTGCTTTCGAACGGCCGTCTCAAAAAGCTCCTGGATCGCGTCGCTCCGCTCTTCGACTGGATCATTATCGATTCACCACCCTGTCTGCCGGTTGCCGATGCGAATGTTGTGTCCAATTTTTGTGATGCCCTGCTCTTTGTCGTGAAGGCGGGCTCGACTCCAGCTGAAATTGCTCAGCGGGCGCGCCACGAACTCGAGGGCAGGAATGTCCTCGGAGTGGTGTTGAACTCTGTGAGCGAAAAAGGCCTTGCGTACGGCTCGTACTATAACTACAGAGATCATGCGCACGATCCACTAAAAGAATCCACGAATCGGATCTTGGATTAGACGCCATGGATTCCGAATCAGTCTGCCGCGGTCGCGTGAGCGCATTTACCGTCGGAACTTCCGAGAGGAAACGCGGAGATGTTTGAGCGCATACAGTTTTGGGTTGTCCTCATCCTGCTGTCGCTTGCGATTCCGATCGGCGCGCAAGAAAGCGCGACCAAGCCACAGGCAAACGACGCGCCCGCTACCAGCGGCGCCGTTAAGAAGCCGGCGACCGCAGATCCAAATTACGTGATTGGTTCGGAAGATGTTCTCGATGTCAGCGTCTGGAAAGAGCCGGATCTCTCTCGCACAGTTCCAGTTCGCCCCGACGGAAAGATCTCGCTGCCACTATTGAATGATGTGCAGGCCGCCGGACTAACTCCACTGCAGTTGGCGGCCGCGATCACGACGAGCCTGAACAAATTCGTGACCAATCCTCAGGTGACCGTCATTATTAGTCAGATCAACAGCCAGCGTTTTTACCTGCTCGGTGAGGTTACCCGTCCCGGAGCCTACAGTTTGATTCCTGGCATGACCGTTCTGCAGGCACTTTCAAACGCAGGCGGCTTTACCCCATATGCGAATTCCAAAAAGATCTATCTGCTGCGCGAAGAAAATGGCAAGCAGCAAAAGCTGTCCTTTAACTACAAGGATGTTATCGCAGGCAAACGAACCGAGCAGAATATCGTTCTAAAGACCGGCGATACGATCATCGTGCCATAGCTCAAAGTGTCTACATTCGGTCGAAAAATCAAATGAAACACCCGAGGATCTTAGACGCTCTGATCCAGACCTTAGTGACGGCCACGGTGCTCTGCTTCTCGGCCGCAGGGGCCCAGCAGGCGCCGAGGGCTCCTCTCTCAAGCGGCCCAGCGGCTCCTGCTCAACCGTTGGCTTCTCTGCCAAGCGGCAGCAACGGGAATGCCGTATCGGGCGCGGCCGGTGGGTCAGTTGCGCAGCCGGAAGCTTCAGCTCAAACGCAGCCGGACACCCACGTACTTTCGGGCGCGGAGACACTCGGTTTGGGCTCTTTGTCCCGTCTGCACCATTTGTTCGATCTTGCGCTGCACGCTTCGGAATTCGGGGAAAGCGGCATCGTGGCTACACGAACTCTTTCCGTAAGCAGCTTGGGCGGCAATCTTGATCTAGACCAGCACTGGAGGCGCTATGATCTGACGGTCGCTTACCACGGCGCGGAAACGATCTATCAACCCTCCTATTATGGCATTCACAACCTGCCGTATCATGACGGCTCCCTCTCGCAGGAAATATCGTGGCGCCGATGGACACTGCGATTGCACGACGATGTGTTTTATTCAAGGGGATCCGCTTTTGGCGGTCTCTTCGCCGGTGGGCCTGCTCAGGCTGGCCAGAATCGTTCCCTCGAAAGCATCCAGCCGTCTTTTGCTTCCGGTGGGACGATCCAGACGGCCCTTGCACGGCAGCTGTCCAATACTGCCTTGGCCGAAATCGATTATGCGCGCACTCGGCGGACCACGCTGACCTTGGTAGGTTCTTACGGACTGCTGCACTTTTCGGATACTGGCTATATCAGCAGTCAGACCGTCACGGGGCGGGTCGGATATAACTACGCTCTTAGCGGCAGGAACAACATCGCCCTGACTTACGATCATAACCTCATAACTTTCGTCGGAGCCAGCAGCCGACTCCAAACCGATCTGGCTCAGATGGCGTTCGGACGCAAATCACGAATTCACGAGATTTTGGTCTGCCTCGGTGCATGGTGGATATGCCCAAAATAATACTCTACTACCCGGCACCGTTTTTGCGAGCCGATTCGACGACTGGTTCGCCGGCACCGGCTTAAATCGCCTGATAGGACGTCAAGTCAGTTTGCGTCTGAGCTATGGATTTCAACAGCAGACCAGCGGAGGTGGGGGTTGTCCGGTCCTCAGCTGCGGGCTCGCGCACCCCTTTAGCCAGTACGGCATCACGGTGCAGTGGCACCCCTTGTTGCGTCGGTCCGGATCGTAGCACACAGCGGGTTCAGAGGGCTTGCGTCCGTCGCCATGAATCGCATGTCTAAAAATCTTCGGTTTGAAAGAGGGCCCGTTCCACCGGCAAACGGTCATTCCGCACCTCGAGGGCAACAGAAACTAACGTGATGAGGATTCTACATGTATAAAAAATTCTTTGGACTACGCGAGAACCCGTTCAATGTCAATCCCGATCCGCGATACCTCTATCCGACGCGGCACATTCAGGAAGCCCTCGCGTGTTTGACCTACGGAATCCAGACGCGCAAGGGCTTCGTCTTACTTACCGGCGAGGTGGGCACAGGTAAGACGACCGTCCTCAACAAGCTTCTGGAGTGGTGTAGTCAGGAACACATCGCCACGGCCTTTATGTTCAACCCACGGCTCAGCGAAGCGGAGTTTTTCGATTTCATGCTCGCTGATTTCGGCATTCCTTCTGATTCGACTCTGAAGAGCCGGACATTGCTGAGGCTGAATCAGTGGCTGCTCGACCAACATCAGCGCGGAAGTCGCGCGATTCTAATCGTCGATGAAGCGCAGAACTTGTCTGCGGACATGCTCGAAGAGATTCGACTTTTGACCAATCTGGAGACTTCTACCGAAAAACTCCTGCAAATTGTTCTTGCCGGTCAGCCTGAGCTCGAGGCAAAAGTAAATGATCCGCAACTGCGGCAGCTTCGCCAGCGCATTACTCTTTGGGCCAAAACGCGCCCGCTCACGCTGCTCGAGACTCATGGTTATATCAAGGAGCGGTTACGCATCGGTGGCAGGGCGGGAGAGGAGATCTTCAGTCTAGCGGCGATTGAAGTTGTGCATCGCCACGCCCGAGGCATTCCCCGGATTATCAATCTGATTTGTGAACATGCCCTGATCAGCGCGTTCGTCGAACACTCCAAAACCGTCTCGGAAGAGATCGTCGAAGAAGTTGCCCGCGATTTTGACCTGCAGGAAATTGGTGCCGAGCTGGCCTCCAAAGCCGGGAATACCGGCCATCCCATACTCGTGGACCATGGCTTACCCCAGACGGTTCGCCCTCCTTCGGTTCACTTGTCCACGGTTGCGGGGGAACAGAAGAATTAGTTCATTCAAGAACCCAAGTGCCCAACGCCGAAGCGACTTCCGAACCTATGGGCGTTGCAGTGGTAACCAGGGAGTACCACATCCTCGAGCCCGAGGCAGTAGTATAAAGTCGATACAAGAGCTGAATTGGCATTCAACGATCCGGAGGGTGCCTAACTAAGCCGTTGCTTGCGTCATTTTGAAGAGACTTAGCGTCGCATTCTCATCGCCGTCGCCGAGTGGTCATCCTGGCCGTGTAGCGAGACCAGAAAGCCGAGTCCCTGCGACCCTGAACGGGGATGCGGGGGGCAAATTAGATCTTTCGCCGGCGCTAGCGAGCCTTGTAGGTTTTACTGAAGTTGTTGCGAGCGTTGGTTACGGTGAAGCTGCCGTCTTTGGCCGCGGAAACCTTGATCCCGAGACCTTGGTCCGCGTCACCCTCCTGGAGGTTTGCAATCATCGATTCCGAAGTGTTGTGAGCCGAGTCACTCTGCACTGCTCGATGAAGCTGCCAGATGCCCTCTACGCCCGGGATCTTGCTGAGGATTTCAAAGGCGCCAGCGTCAAAGCCCTTCCGCGCGCCGTCGTTGACCACGACGACCTGTGGCTTCACAGCCCACACCAGAGCCGGCGCGCCCGAGGCGCCGCCAGAAAACCCATGGTGCGTGGCTTGGAAAAGCGTCACCGTTCCAAGCTTGTTGGTGGGACAAGCCAGCATCATTTCTTTGTCCCAAGTGAGGTCACCCAGATCCAAGAACGTGAACTGGCCGTAGGTGAGCAGGAAGCCCATGCTGTGGGAGTTCTCGGTCTTGTCCGGGTCCTTCTGGCGGGCGTCTTTACACAAATCATTCGGGCCGCCGCCGTTGATGGGCTTTTCGATCACGTCGCCATTCGAGCTCACCACTGTGATATCGACGCCCTGCAGCGGGAGCTTGTCGCCCGGCTTGACCATTACGCGCTTACCCTGCGAGGTGGCTTTGTAGGGCTGATTGCAGCATGCTTCTCACTATTGATTCAACTTCTACGTTCCATCGAGAAACGGAACCCAACGTATTTGCTACGGCCCAGATTTCGCACGCTGTGGTGTTCGGCACACTCAACGCAAGGTCCCAAACTGGGCCTTGATGCGAGCGATCAAACTTACTCGAAAGCGGGCGCCCTTTATAATGCGTTTGTCGTGCGCCATACCATGTGGGCCTATGACAGCTTATTTCTTGCCCGGTTTCTGGGGTGCGTTACAATCCGCCGGTAGGCTCCTCGGGTTCAATTCGCAGGGAGGAATCTCGTGAGTAAGCGCTTCTTCTCGCGTCGGGATTTGCTTCGGGCGAGTCTGGCAACTGCGGCGATAGCTGCGTCTCCTGCGGGGGCACTGGCCTCTGCCGAAGTCGTGCGACCCACGTCAGAGAGCCAGACTGACTACGCGGCGACACAGGCGACCTTGCAGGCGAAGGAGCCGCTGGAGACCTTGAGCGCGACCGAATCCGACACGTTCGAGGCCATTGTCGCGCGCCTTATTCCGACCGACGCCAACGGCCCGGGCGCCACTGAGGCACGGGTGGCGCGCTACGTCGACCGCGCGCTGGGTGGCGCGCTGGCGTCCTCGCGCCCGGCGTACGCCGCGGGTCTCGCCGCTGTCGAACAATATGCCCGCAGGACCAAAGGAGCGTCATTCGTCAAACTGTCTCCGGAGAATCAGGACGCGTTGCTAACCGACATGGAGAGCAACGCCGCCCCGGGTTTCACCCCGAACTCCGCTACTTTCTTTGATCTGGTGCGAAATCACACCTTGCAGGGCATGTTCTGCGACCCCTACTACGGAGGAAACGCGAACTTTGTAGGATGGGATCTGTTGGGCTATCCGGGCGTTCGCACCGTGGTCTCCGCGGATCAGCAGCGCATGGGCATCGAACTCGCTCCCAATCACAAGTCGGCGTACGACTACGAAATGTTCACGAAGAATTCCGCCCGAGCGACCTGGCGAGGGGATCAACCTGATGGCGACTAGGCTGAAGGACACCGACGTCGTCATCGTCGGCCTCGGCGCCGTTGGTGGCGTAGCGGCTTTGCCGTTGGCCCAGGCAGGGCTCGAAGTGATTGGCCTCGAAGCAGGCACCCGGCTCACTAAGCGCGACTTCGCGCCCGATGAGCTGCGGAACAACTTCCGAGGCTGGCCTCAAGCGGTGCAAAAAGCGAATCACGAGGTTCCAACGCACCGGCCAAACGCGTCAGCACCCTACTCGCCGCGCCCGACTATCCATCCGATGATGAATGCAGTAGGCGGAACCACGCTCCACTACTGGGGACAGAGCTGGCGCCTCAATCCGTGGGATTTGAAAGTCGTTAGCGAGACGAAGCGCCGCTACGGAGCCAGTCGAATCCCCATGGGTTCGACGGTGGAAGATTGGCCCTTCGGTTTGGAGGAGCTCGAACCATATTACGACAAGGTGGAATACGAGATCGGTGTGTCTGGCAAGGCCGGGAACATCAACGGCAAGATCCACGCACAGGGAAACATCTTCGAGGGGCGGCGGCAGAGAGAATATCCGATGCCTCCGCTGCGTAGCACTGGGTTCATCGATCTGATGGCGGCGGCCGCCCGGACGCTCGGCTGGCACCCGTTTCCCGGACCGGCCGCGATCAATTCACAGTCGTACCAAAATCGTTCGGGATGCATGTACCACGGTTTCTGCAATCGCGGTGGCTGCCATGTCGATGCAAAGAGTTCTACGGCGGTCACCACGATCCCGAAAGCAGAGGCAACAGGCCGCCTCAAAGTCATTACGCCCGCACACGTCACTACGCTCGAAGTCGATAACCAAGGCCGTGTGAGCGGTGTGAATTATCTGATTGATGGCACCGAGTACCTGCAGCCAGCGAAGGTCGTGCTCCTGGCGAGTTATGTCTACGAAAATGTCCGGCTCCTGCTGCTCTCGAAATCGAAGCCCTATCCGAACGGGCTGTCGAACAACCATGGCCAGGTGGGGAAGCACTACTTCAGCCACAACCAGACCGCGAGTGTGACCGCGCTTTTCCCATGGAATTTGAACAACTGGTACGGCCTGCCAGCCCAGGGCGTCGCCGTCGACAACTGGGCAGATGATAACTTCGACCACGCGGGACTCGATTTCATCGGCGGAGGGAATCTCTGGGTCTATTCCGACCGGCGGCCGATCGCGGCTGGGAGCATGCCCACGTTCGGCAGGGCGCCGGCGTGGGGCTCCACGTGGAAAGCGTTCATCAAAGAAAACGCTGACCGCTCGAACACCTCGTACCTCCAAAAGACGACGCTGCCATACGAAGCCAACTATCTTGATCTCGATCCGACGGTGAAAGACCCGCTGGGTTTTCCGGTCTGCCGGATCACTGCCGACTACCAGGACAATGAGCGCAAACTCGCCGCCTTCATCCAAGACAAGATGGAGCAATGGTACAAAGCCGCTGGCGCTATCGCGACAATTAGAAATCCAATCGGCTCGATGGGGCCAACCACGCATGCTTACGGCGGCACGCGCATGGGAGACAATCCTGAAACCAACGTCGTCGACCGGTGGGGTTTCTCGCACGAGGCCTCGAACCTGGGTATTCTCGGAGGATCGGTGATGGGGACGAGTGGTGCCCGCAATCCTACCCTGACGGGCCAGGCGCTCGCGTGGCACACGGCCGACCACCTGGCCAAGAACTGGAAGGCAATCGCCAGGTAGCGGCGCAGGTCGGCGATTCGGGGCCCGCTTCCTCATTAAGTCCGATTTTCGGAAGGTGGCCCAGAAGCAAGGGCGCCAAGAAAAAGCCTGCATGACGAGCCTCACCGTTGAGACGGTCGCCGAACGGCTTGGAGCGTAGAACGGGCATGGGCGTGCGCTCTAGCTCGGTCAATGTCGGCAAGCCTTGAGGAGTTGCAGGCAGTGTGTTCGACGACGCTCAAAGGCAAAGTCCTGAAGTGAGCTAGAGAGAACAGGCCCTCGGTCGCCAACGGGCCTGTGTTGATTTCACATAGGCCTTGATCCCGCCCTAATGCGGTCTGCCCAGCGGCATTCACTCCGGATATACTCTTCGCCACCAATGGATATTGTGACTCCCAAACTGGACCATGTTGTAATCGATACGCGTAATAGAATCGACGAGGCGGTGAGGACGTACCTGTCTCTAGGCTTCCAGTTGACGGACCGCGGGCGGCACACGCTGGGATCTGTCAACCATCTCGCGATCTTCGAGACCGACTACATGGAATTCCTGGGATTCGATGATACGGCAGGTGCGCTTCGAGCCGACATTTTGCGTGTTCCAGTGGGCTTGAATGGCTTGGTCTTCGCGACTGACAAGCCCGAAGTGTTGTTTGGCGACCTCCGCGAGCGCGGCTTAGCTGTAGAGCAGCCCATCGCTTTTTCCCGGCCTGTGGCGCTTGCGGATAGAATCGAGGACGCGAAATTCCGCGTAGTCCGTCTTGGCGCCGAAGCTGTTTCCTTTGGCAGGGTTTATTTTTGCCACCATCTCACACCGAAACTGGTGTGGCGACCAGAGTGGGGTCGGCACCCCAATGGCGCGCTGGCGCTCGCGCAGGTCACGATCGCGGCGCAAGATCCGGCCTCGGCGTCCATCATTTTCGAGCGTGTATTCGGTCCAAATTCCGTGCGGCAGGCGCCAGCCGGCGTTCGGCGTCTGGCTGCCGGAGCAGTTCAGGTCGATCTGATGGTCCCGGAGATGCTCGTGGCACGATTCGGGAAT
>QHYQ01000056.1 GCA_003224175.1 Acidobacteriota bacterium | reverse complement strand
GCACCTCCCGCTCCCGGTGATCGTGCACCTCGGTGAACTTCCGCCCGCAACCCGAGCAGATCAGCTTGCGGTTCCCCCGTTTCCGCCGCACCCATAAACGCAAGGTCTTGGCTTTCTCATCGATCTCGTTCCGGTAAACTCGGTAACCGGCCATCGCAGGATTTTCGTGAAATCGTTGTCTCGCATTCGGCAGAGTCTAGCCGATTTGCGTGGATTGTTAAGAACCCCTTTCTAAACAGGTCTTTACGAATTCCTGCTCAGAGCCGATTTTTACTGCCTTCTTTGCAAGCAGGGGGTCGGGGGTTCGAGTCCCCCCCACGTCCACCATGTTTACGAGGCGCCTGCGGCGGCAGTTTGGCGCCGCGACGTCACCGCGACGGCATTTCGACCACAATCTAGATTCCCAGCAGGTTGGGATGAATCTTCTGATAGCCGCGCTCAGCGGCCCAGAGGTCGAGGGGAATCATGGCCAACTCGTCGACGACGGGCACAGCGTGGCCGTTTTTCGTTAGGTCTACGGTCTTGATATACCGGCGGCAACTCTCACAAGCTTCCACACGCACATAGCCGAATTCTTTCGCGGAGTATAGCGCCAATTTCTGCGGGTCCTCTTCGCGACATGCAGCGCAGCCGATTCGCCCGTAGTCCCACTCCATCGCGCATAGCGAGCAAATCAAAGAGCGCTTCCCGCCCTCGCCCTCCGGACGCAAGACGCCAACCTGGGGTTTGCTGCCGCATACGGGGCACGTCGACGCCGTGCCGTCCCGATAGTCCCATTCGCTGTGGTCCGCAAGGTACTCAGCGTAAGGCTGCAGGAAGAGCCAAGCAACCAGTTCTTCGGCCGGTTGCAGATTCAGAGCGACCGGGGACAACTCCCAAAACTCCCGCAGAATTCGCTGCCAACGGCCGGCGTCCTGCAAGCGGAGCTCGCGCACCGAGCTCGCAAGGGGACATGGGGCAATTCCTTCGAGCGCGGAAACGAAAGGAGCAAATCGCGGTAAGAGCATAAAGACATCAAACTCCCCCCGCAGCGTGCCGGAGAGCCGCTTCTCCTTGCCGCTTCCACATTCTGCTTCAATTTCTGCGTAGAGCGACTTCTGAAAGCGAGCGAGGCGCTCATAGAAGCGGAGGCCTTGAGAGGCAAATGGATGAGAGGAGGCTAACTCACTCGCTCGCTCAGTTCGCCGTTCCCACTTGCCGGTTTTCATTTCCTCGCTGCGGCATCTCGCAGCAAGTGCTCATACCAGACACGATGATACCGTTTCGCCCAACCGGTCGAAACGTCACCACGAATGACCGAGCCGAAAGCGCCTCGCTCCATCGCAGTGCCCATGTAGACGTGAATGATGAACAGTCCAATCGTGAGCAGAGCGGCGGCGGGATGGACGATCACCGCGATATAACGGAGGTAGCGAAGACTCCAAGGAATCAGATGGGGAAACCACAGAATTAGGCCGGACAGCAGCAGCAGGATTCCACACCACAAAAATCCCCAAAAGAGCAGTTTCTGCCCGGCATTGAAGCGATCGGCTGAAGGAACCAACTCATCTTCGTTGCGAACGTAATGCCCGAGAGCCCGCCAGAATTCCTTGTCCGACTCAGTCTCGTGCATTTGTCTGCTCCACATTCTGTACATGAGGAGTGTCGCGAATACGAAGATGAGTCCGACCCACGGATGCAACTCGCGCGAAGCGGTAGGGCCGCCAAGCACGACGGCGATCCAGAAGAGCCAAGGCGACCAGAATGCCAGTCCCGTCAGTAGGAGATAGACATACGAGAACCCTGCCAGCCAGTGCACCAGCCTCTCGTGGAACGAGTAACGAAGGACTCGCCCATTCGCGAGGATCGCCGTTGCGCTCACGGCCTACCCCCTGGATCACGTGTGCCCGTGCGCGGCGCCGCTCCTCCCTGCCGGGGCGTTTCCTCGTCTGCCGGTTCGATCTTTGGTCCGAAGCGCAGGTAGTGGGCGAAGACGCCAAGCAGGCCTCCGATCATGGCGATATTCCCAATCCACTTCAGTGGCTTCTTCCAAAAACTGACCGCCCAGGGAACGTGCGGATCTTTCGGCAAACCGCCGTAGAGTTCGGGGTTGCTGGCATCGTGAAGGACGTAGATGACGTGAGTCCCTTTCACTCCGGGTGGATCATAGACTCCGGCGTTTTCGAAGCCGGAATATTCCCGAAGCTGCTTTGCACGCGTTTCGGCGAGCGCTTTCATATCAGGCTTCGTGCCAAAATGCAGGCAGCCGGTCGGACAAGCCTTAATGCAGGCGGGCTCCAGACCTTGTGTAACCCGGTCCACGCAAAGCGTGCACTTGAAGACCTTGCGCGCCGTGGGACTGAATTTCGGGATGTTAAACGGGCAGCCAGTTACGCAATAGCCGCAGCCGATACAATGATCCTGCTGAAAATCCACGATGCCATTGACGTATTGCACGATGGCGCCATCTGCGGGACAGGCGATCAGGCATCCCGGCTCCTCACAGTGCATGCACTGATCTTTACGCATCAGAAGCTGCAGAGTGCCGTCTTCGCGCTCGTGCTCGTTGAACTTGATCAAGTTCCAGTAGTTCCACTGCGTTTCCGGCATCGTCTGGTAAGAATTGTTGAAGACGGTCTCGCTGAAGGAGAGGCCATTCCACTCCAAGCAGGCGACCTCGCAGGCCTTGCAGCCGATACAGGTGGTGGTATCGATCAGCTTGCAGACGTCAAATTCGCGCCTGACGCCGGCACCGGGCACGGAGCCTGAGTGCCCTGAAATAGCTCGGATTTCCAATGTTGCCTGGCTCATCGTCGGTCCCCGCTAAGCCTTTTCTACTTTGACGAGAAAGCCCTTGAATTCAGGAGTGTACGCGTTGGCGTCATACACCGTTGGAGTGAGCACGTTGGCCGGCGTACGCGCGTTTCTCTCGGCGTCTTCCTGGATTCCTCGAAAACCCTGATGAATAGGCAGGCCGATTTGGTAGACTTTTTTCCCGTCGATCGTCATCGGTTTGATTCGCCGTGTGACGAATGCCTTTGCTGCATAGGTGCCGCGCGCGCTGGTTACTTTGATTTTTTCGCCGCCACGAACACCGATTTGATCGGCCAATTCGACAGGAATTTCGATAAACGGCTCTGGAATCAACTGAACATTCACGGGATTGTTCTTCGTCCAGTAGTGGTAATGTTCCGTCAAACGATACGTTGTGCAGACGACGTCGAAACCCTGTTCGGGGCTCCCAAACTTGTCGGCCGCCGTCGTGAATTTCTTGACCACGGGGCTACTAGATTGGTTCGGATGCAGGGGATTTTGTACCGGACTCTCGACCGGCTCATAATGCTCTGGGAAAGGCCCGTCAGCGAGCCCTGCAAGGGGCACGAAGATTCGCCCCACGCCCTCCGGATTCATGATAAAGGGCCCCATGTGGTCCTTCGGATGCGAATCGGGTTTGAAATCGGGGATATCGTTGCCAACCCACCTTTGGGCATCTTCGTTCCACCAGACTTGCCGCCGCTCTGGATCCCATGGCCTGCCCACAGAATCGCATGATGCACGGTTATACAGGACTCGCCGATTCGCGGGCCATGACCATGCCCAGTTGGGAAAAATCCCGAGCCCGGACGGATCTTCGGTCCCGCGGCGCGCAAGCTGTGGTCCCGCTTCGGTCCAAGAACCCGAGTAGATCCAATTGCCGCACGAAGTTGTGCCGTCGTCGCGCAACCAGGCGAACCCGGGCAGTTGCTGGCCTGCGTTGAGAGACTGCTTCGTGGCCGGATCGGTGAGATCGGCGAGCGCCCTGCCATTGATTTCCCTAGCGACATCGGCAAGCGCCGGATGTTCAGGATCGGTGTACGGCCAGGTCAGATTCAGGATTGGGTCAGGAAATTTTCCGCCCTCCTTACGATAGAGGTCGCGCACGCGCAGCAAAATCTGCGCCAGAATATCCTGATCCAGACGGGCCTCGCCGGGCGGGGGAAGCGCGGCATTCTTCCATTGGAGCCAGCGCGCCGAGTTGGTCATGCTGCCGTCCTTCTCGGCAAAACCCGCGCAGGGCAGGCGGTACACCGTGGTATTAATCTTCTTCATATCGTCAGCGGTAGTACCCGGAGCACGCCAGAACTCACTCGTCTCATCCGGATAGATTTCACCGACGACGAGCCAATCCGCCTTTTTGAGAGCATCGATATTTTTTTGCTGATCCGGGCCGATCATCACGCCGTTCATGCCAAACGCAAACATGCCCTTAACCGAGCCGCGGTACATGTTGTCCCAGATCTCAGTCCAAGAGTAATTACGATCTACCTTGGGCAGATAGTGGAATGCGAAGTCGCTTTGTTTCCTTGCGGCATCTCCGTACATGGCCATCAGAAACGACACCATGAACTTCGGTGTATTTGACCAATAATTGAAGGATTGCCAGGGTCCAGGCTTCGAAGCAGTAGGGGTGGTGCGCTTCAGATAAGTGGTCAAATCGCTATCAGTGGGATTGGGCACCTTCAGATAACCGGGCAGGTTATCGAAGATCCCGGCCATGTCGGTGGCACCCTGTATATTCGAATGACCCCGCAGAGCATTGACGCCGCCGCCAGCGCGACCCACATTCCCAAGTAATAATTGGAGCATCGCCGCAGTACGGATGATTTGCGTGCCGAAGGTGTGTTGGGTCCAGCCGACGGCGTAGATGATCGTCGCCGCCTTGGTCATGTCACCGTTCTTGCGCACGGAAGTGAAAAGATCCGCCGCCTTCAGAAACAGGTCTCGTGGAATACCCGTGATGCGCTCAACCATCTCGGGCGTGTAGCGGGAGTATTGCTTCTTTAAGAGCTGGAAGACGCAGCGGGGATGCTGAAGTGCAAGATCATAGGCGGCATTTGCTGGAAGCGCCGGAGGCGCTGCGGCAGGCGCACCGGGCTTCTGGGCTGGCGGGTCAGCGTCCGCACTTTTCCTGGACAGATCGCCACCCTCTTCATAGTTCCACGTCGCTGTGTCGTATGCGACGGTGCTGGGATCAAAACCGGAAAACAGACCATCCTCCGGCAGCTTGAAGCCTTCCTTCACCACGAAGGCGGCATTGGTGTAGTTGAGGAGATAATCCTTCGCGATGCGATTGTTATCGATCGCGTAGTTGATCAACCCGCCCAGAAAGGCGATGTCTGCGCCGGCACGAATCTGCAGGAAGAGATCGGCGGTGGAAGCCGTGCGCGTGTAGCGCGGATCCACGACGATCATTTTGGCGTTGCGATTGCGCTTGGCTTCCAGCGGCCACTTGAATCCGCAGGGATGGTTCTCGGCTGGATTTCCACCCATGATCAACATCATGTCGGTATTCTTGATGTCGATCCAGCCGTTGGTCATCGCCCCGCGTCCGAAGGTAGGTCCCAAACTTGAGACCGTGGGGCCGTGTCAAACGCGGGCCTGGTTTTCCAGGTAGCAGACCCCCAGGCTGCGCATGGTCTTGACGACCAGATAGTTGAACTCATTGGTGTCCGTGCAGCCGCCAGTGAAGGCGACGCCTTCGCAACGATTGACGGTACGCCCCTGCTGGTCTTTTTCAACAAATGTATCGTCGCGCGACTTTTTCACCCAGCGGGCAATCTCATTCAGCGCGTCGTCCCAAGAAATGTCCTGCCAGTCGGTGGCCCCAGGCCGCCGCACTTGTGGCTTCAGCAGGCGGCGCTCATTGAGGATGTCTTGCTCGAGCGAAGCGCCCTTCGGACAGAGGGTGCCGCGATTGATGGGATGGTCAGGGTCGCCTTCGACGTGAATCACTTGAGGAGTTACATTCTTAGCTTTGTCGCCCAGGGTATAAATGATCACGCCGCAACTCACCGAGCAATAAGGACAGGTCGAGCGCAATCGTGTAAGTAGGCCAATTTTGTCAAGTCCTACGAGACGACAGCGCGTGTCTTGGCTTCGCCTACTAATTTCCATTCGCGAGATGAGGGTACTGATAACCCAGGGAAATTAATCGCCCGATGACTGCTTGCCTGGCTGTTGTTTGATATAGCACTCTGGTACCGATTTCCTATAACGGATGGTCCACTCGTCCATTTAAGCTCGCTCAAGGGCGCCCGAGCGAAGGTCCAGATCCTGCCCCTGAAAAATCGGCCAAAGAGTTGCGGAGATCTATCGCGCTTCAACCCACGTCGAAGCGTCGGCGGAAATGCAAACTTCCGGATTGCCAGGGTCTGATCGGAGCTGAGGCTTGATAGAGCTGAAAGACATCGGTCTTCTTACCAGGCGTAGGCAACCTACCTCGGGCGACCCGCAGGCTTGGAAGAGACTAATCGGTGACAAGCCGGTGGACGCCCGGCTGGATACCTTGCCGGAAAATAGAATGCGCCGGAGTGCGTTCGCGATTAGCTCGACCGTGCAACTGGCGCTTGCGTTGGCAATGGTTTCGCTACAGCTGTTTTTCCCCGAGAGCATCCCGATCCGAATGATCTACCAGGTTAGCCCGCTTGCTGCCCCCTTAACCGAAGTTCCTACACGCGCCGAGGACCCGGTCCTACATCCGAAGAACCAACCCGCTCCGGTTCAGCCGGCCGAGCCGGTGCATGTAGCGAAACTTCTCGCGCCCCAACCGCTGATCGCACCGAAACCCAAGGCTCCGCAGCCGCTGAATGCGGATGTACCCAAGTTCGCTCCTGTCCTCGCGCCCCCAAAATTGGCCACTTCGATGGCCGAGCCGGAACGCCCGCGTGAGCCAGTCAAGACGGGAGTGCTAAACACGGGCAGCTCCGCACAACCAACACTCAGGGCTGCCATTGAAAAGGTTCAGACCGGCGGGTTCGGCGACCCCAGCGGATTTGCCAGCGACAGACCTGACGCAAAGAGCGGCAATGTCGCGCGCGTCGGTTCATTCGAACTTCCCTCCGGTCCGGGCTACGGAAATGGCACCGGAGGCGCGAATGGAGCGCGCGGAGCCGTG
>QHYQ01000055.1 GCA_003224175.1 Acidobacteriota bacterium | reverse complement strand
TCGCCGTGATGCCCAAGGGCGTTTGGATACGCGACGCGGATACTGCAGCGCTGGAACGCGTCATCGCCGCCCTCCCACCGCCGCAGTATATCTCGGAACGCGTTCAGGTCGCCGGGCCCGCAGGCTTGGCAAAAACGGCGGGGGGGGCAACCCCATGGTCGCCCCTGTGTCGGACGAATTGTCGGATGCTAGGGCGCGGCTAGCGAGCTGCTGCGTACAACTACACGGGTCGCCGGCTGCCCCGGCTCAATGCGTGATACACCACTAAGACAACGATTGCTCCGATGACTGAGACAAAAATGTTGTACAGATTCACTCCTGTCACGCCGGAATGGCCTATAGCAGCAAACATCCAGCCGCCGAATAGAGCGCCGGCGATTCCCAATACGATATCCAAGAGGATGCCCTCGCCTCGTTTGTTGACGATCTTGCTCGCAATAAATCCCGAAATGAGTCCCAAGATTATCCAGGCCACTATTGACATTGAGACCTCCCTCACAATTTCATTCATGTTCACCCCTTTCCGAGTGTGGACGCATCCGGAATTGTGAGTATTTGCGGCGGGGAAGCTCAGTACGCCTGGGATATCCTCGTGTCAATTCGGCGAGACTGATGAACTACGACGAGAAGCTCTTGTTAACACTCGGCATCGATTTTGCTAAGATGGTCCTTCACTCGGTAAGACTGGATTTTCACAGGATTTCCACAGGCAAGTGGCCCTCTAAAATAATTTCCCTATGGTCGTACTGCTGTAGTGGACTACTTTACCAATAACGTCCGCTCAAAATATCGTGTCGCGATGTCTAGCGTAGATTTAAGAAACGGCTTGTACACAGGCTACACCTGGGCGTGCAGAACTCCAGTCGATATTGAACCAATAATAAAGATGACCGAACGGCGTGAAATCGATTCGCCTTCTCATCATCCGCCCTAATTCCAAGCCGAATTGGTAGATGCGGAGCTGAACGATGGCGACTGACATCTCCCAAAGAACCGAAGATCAAACTTGCTTCCAGGCAAGGATGTTTCGCGCCGTAAAAGTGGCCATCGTTGCCACGCGGCCTAATGGCCAGATTGTGTACTGGAATCCGTTTGCGGAGCAGCTTTACGGATGGCAAGTTCAAGAAGTCATTGGCCGAAGCATCATAGAAATCATGGTTCCTGGAGAGAACCAGCAATCCGCAGAGGACATTATGGGGTCTGTGAGGGCGGGTGAAAGTTGGACAGGTGAATTTACGCTCAAACGCAGAGATGGGACTCATCTTACGGCATCTGTCACGGACTCCCCGATTTTCGATGAAAGCGGGCACCTGATCGGAATTGTAGGTGTCAGCCATGATCTCACCGCAGTCGCTAAGGCGCGTCTGGAACTGCAACGGCAGGTTCAAGAGCGTACGGAGGAACTCAGGGCGGCCAACGAGAGTCTCCGTCAATTGTCGGCTAACCTCGTCCAATCGCAAGATGAAGAACGTCGGCGCTTCGCACGCGAACTGCACGACACCACGGGGCAGGACTTGACGGTGCTAAAGATAGACCTCGCTTTCATTGGCAGGGAAGCTAACAAGTTCAGCCCGGAACTTGCACGGCGTGTCTCGGACACGAACGCACTTGTCACGCATATATCCGACGACTTGCGTACGATGTCATACCTGCTGCACCCACCACTGCTCGACGAATTGGGCGTTGCATCTGCACTTCGCCACTACGTGGAGGGATTTTCAGCGCGCAGCCATATTAAAGTTGATTTGAAGATTCAACCCGATTTTGGCCGTCTTGCGGACGACATGGAAATCACCTGTTTTCGAATCGTACAGGAGTGCCTGACCAATATTCATCGCCACTCCAAAAGTGCTAAAGCAGTGATAACCATGAATTATGAAAACGAGCATATTCTCGTCGAAGTGCGAGATGAAGGTAGGGGCATACCACGTGAACGAGTGTCGGAACTAACGTCAGGCGGCAGTGGTGTGGGTCTCGCCGGAATGCGAGAGCGCGTTACACAGCTAGGCGGCACTTTGGAAATTAAGTCGGATGCGACTGGTACGGCTATCATTGCGATCCTGCCACTCAAACACTCGATCACCGGAGCGTGATGACCGCTGCAGCCGTTTCACACACAAGTTTGCGGTTTGGATCGCTGACGCAACGTGATCAGAAGTTCCCGTTGGACTCATGCGCGGCGGGGCCGATGGCGGCTGGCCGTCATTCCTTCTTCGCTTTGGCGTCGGTCCGCCGCGCCATCTCTTCCGCCAGGTAGAGCAGAAGCGAGCGCTCTGACTCATCGATGTGCGCGAAGCAGCGCCGGAATTTCCGCAGCATTTTCTTTGCTTCGCCCTGCGCGCCCCAGAGCCCTCCGCTTTCGTTCACGGGCGCCAGCGGCGGCCGCCTGTTGCCTTCGTAAAACAATTTGTAGATCGGAACTTCCAGGCCTCGCGCGAATTTCTCCAGCGTCTCGATGGCCGGCACGGTATAGCCGTTCTCCACGCGCCAGATATACGTGCGCTGCAGCCCGGTGCGTTCCTGAAGATCGCCTCTGCTTAGTTTTTTCTCTTCGCGCAGGGAACGAAGGCGCTCGCCCACAACCATGCCCGAGATTATTCCAGACGCCTCCGCGTGATACAAGCAGTTAACACCCGCGCCCGGGTCGGCTTCCCCTTATCCGCAGGTCGCGGACAAGCGATCGGGGCCTTTGCGCGAAGACTCTTGTCATTGGCGACGCCCGCGCCACTCGGCTTCAAGAATTGGCAGCCCGGCCGGACACTAGCCGGCGTATCGGCCGGTTACGGCGCCGGGGAACCGGGGTTCTGCTGCTGGCGTTTCCATTCTTTCTGGAACGTGGCTTCGCGCTCGGCCACATAGGCCTTATAGCCTTCCGGATCGATCAGTGGATTCTCTCCGCCGGCCTTCATCTTTTCGTACTTGGCCTTCAAGCCAAAATAGGCCCCGTGCGCTCCCAGAAAAAGATCGCAGGGAAGGCCCTTCAGCACCGTGAACGTCTTGACGTAATCCTGCGCAATTTGCGGATAGTTCTTGTTCCCCACCAGCACGTACCCGGGATTCACATTGGGACTGCCGATGATCACGGCATTCAACGTCCTTCCGCCCTCCTGCACCTGCATCGTCCATGTCGTGCAGCCCTTCGTATGACCGGGTGTCAAATGCGCGGTCAGTTTGGCGCCTCCCAGTTCGACCGTGTCTCCGTCATGCAAAACGCGATCCACGCGCGCGCCCGGACGTCCTGGCGCCGTACTCTCCTCCGCGGGAGCGTCCGCATCCATCACCATCAGCTTTGCGCCCGTCTCTCGCTTGATCAAGCCGACGCCCTCATCGTGGTCGCTATGCGCGTGGCTGATCAGCAGAATCTTGGTGTCCGCATATTTGAACCCCAGCTGCTCGATGCTCTTGTGAACAAGCGGCACGTCCTCCGCAAAATCCGAATTGATCACGATATTCCCCTGCGGGGTCTGAATGAGGTAGACGGCCAGATCGGCCGTGCCCACATAGTAGAGGTTCCCTGCAATCTTGAATGCCGGAAACGGCCGGTGCCAGTCTGGATTCCCTTGTGCCTGCAAGCGCGCATTTCCCGCCGCCAGTAACACCAATCCGAACACGAAGCTCACAAACAAAGAGCGTCGCATCATCGTCGAGAACTCCTTTCCATGTCCTCTAGCCTGCTAATTTCCACCCGTCGCCGTCGCTGAGTATACATCCCCGCCCCCGCCCCGCCGCTTCTTCGTACCGTTAGGCAGAAGCGATTGGGCCTCGCCCCTGGCGTTTTTCAGTTTGAAAGCAATAAGCGGATAGCGGCCCGCCGAACTCCTCGCTACTCTCCCGTGGAGAAGCAGTTCAGGAGGCTTTTCATGACCGTTTACACCGGCAGAACGTTTCAAACCTGCGCTTTGAGGGTTTGGGGTATTTGGATTTCCATGCGGGATTTTCACGCGGCCACGGTGAGATCTAACCGGGCCTTCCCGCCGGGTCTCAATGACGTGCTACCGGGCCTGTTGGATAAGATAAACTCCACACTTGACATCCTTTCGGAATTAGGATTAGTTTTTGCGGAACCCACCAACCGTAAACGCCAGAAGTTGGTGGGGCTTTTTCCGATGCCTCGTCCTTCGCTGGTGTTGTCGAGCCGAAAAAAGCCGTCCCTTGGCGCGAAAGTCGTCCGCCGCGAGCGTCATGGATATCAGGAGCTTCGTGGCGTTCACGAAGACATCAGGAGCTTTCGCGCGTCAACAAAGTCCACGGCGTTTTTTCGACCCAAAGAAGTCGCGACGGCGGGAAGGGAACTCCGCGCCTTTTCCGAGCCCCGACAGGCCGGGGTCCCCAGCATGCGCCTCTCGAGCGCGGGCACTCGCGCGTCAAAAACAGTCGCGTATGCTGGGGTGGCGGCAGGGGCGACACACCGAGACCCAACCTGCCTGGCCCCGCGAACAGATCGAAGAACATTCCTTGTCGGTGCCTGTCCTTGCTGCTATTCTATAAATTCGATGGCTACGAAAAACGCCAAGCTGGAAAAAGCCGTAGAGAAGGTTGCGGAGATAATCCAATCGCAGCTGGATACGCTGCCGCCCGCAGTGGCAAAAGCGAAGCGGCAGGAACTTCACCGGCTGGCTACTAAAGTTTCCCGCTCTTCAGGTCGCGGTAAGCCCTCACGGCAGTCGCGAAACGGGGATCCTCGTCCTTTATCCCGATCTCGCGCAAAAACTGCATAAGCTCCAACTCCGATCCGTACTTGAGCAGCCTTCTGAGATCTGGTTTGAGGTCGCGGATTTCTTTCCGCGTGTGCTGTCGCTTGGCCGGCTTATCGGGCATTAGCTAGTGCCGCTCCCTGGGCGAACCTATTTTGCAATTGCCGATACTCCGTGTCAACCTCCAGTGTCTATCTGTATTCGTTTTGTTCTTTACTAATCCGTACTAGTTTAGTATCCTCTGAGCACTGGAGGCGTGCACATGACTGATTCTGCTGCCGAAACGAGGCGAAAACGAGTCGTACACCGGAGTCCTGGCTATCCAATGTTCAGTCTGAAGGAAGCAATTGACAAGGCTAAGCTTATATACGATCACGAAAAGCGTTCCTTTACAACACCGGACGTGATAGCAAAACACTTAGGATTTTCGCAGCATGTCGGCGGTCCCGGGGGAAGGGCGATGTCGGCACTTCGCCAATACGGATTGCTCGAGGAAAGCGAAGGAAAAAGCCGAATATCTAATCTGGCGTACACGCTTCTCCAATATGCCGTCGGCTCCCCAGAGCGCAATCAGGCCCTAAGGACGGCTATCAGGAAGCCCGCGCTATTCAATGAGCTTCTTATAGAGTACCGCGATGGCCTGCCGTCCGATGATACGCTTCGCTCCAATCTGCTCCAAAAGGGCTTCAATCCTGAGGTAATAGGTGATGTCGTAAGAATTTTTCGTGACACTATCGCCCTTGACTCAGGAACAGTTGTAGAACGCCATGCGATACAACTTGGTGACTATGTTCAATGGGAGTCTCAAGGCATATATCAATTTGAACAGCCTCGTCGCGTAGTCCGAATCTCAGCCGATGGTAAGTTTGGCTTCTTTGACGATTCGACTACTGGCGCTCCGGTTGAACAACTTACGAAGGTTAATCCGCCCGTTGAGGAAAAGGAGATAGGCGGCAAACCCCTAATCAAGCGGATTCAGCCGAAGCCTGGAATGAACAACGAGGTTTTCACGCTCTCGGAAGGTGAGGTTGTTTTGCAATGGCCGAACCAAATGAGTCCCGAAAGCTACGAGGATTTCAAGGATTGGCTGGAGCTAATCACCCGTAAAGCGAAGCGGATGGTCGACAAGAAAACAGAAATCGAGACTGCGGAGGCCGAGTAGAGTTACCCGCCTTCTTTAACAAATCAGCCCACCTGGTTCTCATCATGCTTCGGACGACGCTAGCCTCAGGGATCACCCAAATCCGGCCATGTAAGGTCAGCTGAAAACCGGCCATAGAAAAGACCCGGGACATTGACTCCGAG
>QHYQ01000054.1 GCA_003224175.1 Acidobacteriota bacterium | reverse complement strand
TCCCATCGCCCTTTGTTTCCCAACCGGACCTCCTCAAAAACGCTCTTTGGTTGGGTTACATCCTAAATGGCGCGACGTTGGCCGCTTCGGTTACATTCTAGATGGCGCGATACGTAGGATTGACTTGCAGCCTCGGGACTCCTATAGTACGCAGCAACCAGGGTCTCATTTTGTACCAATAGTGGGCTCTTCCAATTGGTTTCGCGATCGGGCGCACCCACGCTAACGGTGATGCTTCGACTCGGGGAGGCAGCTATGCTTTCAACAATCCACTCTAAGAAGTTCCTGGTGTCTTTACTCGGCTTGATCGCTTTGGCATTTTTGCCCGTGCTGTGCACTCCGGCTTACGCTCAGGTAACGGGAGCGACCCTCTCCGGCACCGTGGCGGATCAAAGTGGTGGCGTCGTCCCCAATGCCGGCATCTCCGTCAAGAACCTCGCTACCGGAGTCTCGCGCGCGGTCAAGACGGATGCCGCCGGATTCTATTCCGCCCCGAACCTGTTGCCCGGAAATTATGAGATAACGGCCACCGCGCCTGGATTTTCTTCGCAGGTCCAAAGCGGCGTTGAGTTGACTGTCGGCGCGCAGCAAGTGCTGAATTTCGCCATGCAGGTCGGGCAGGTGACTCAGGCTGTTCAGGTAACCGCAGAAGCTCCCACCGTGCAATTGGCCAGCTCGGCTATCAGCGCAGTTGTGAGTGCTACCACCGTGCGGGAGTTGCCGCTTAATGGCCGGAGCTGGACCGATCTGGCAGCGCTCCAACCTGGCGTCAGCGGCGTTACGCCAATCCAGCCTGACTTCGCTGTAGGGGGCGATCGGGGAAACCGGGGTTTTGGAAATCAAATCAGTGTCGCTGGTGATCGGCCAGAACAAAATAATTTTCGGCTGGATGGAGTGAGTATCAATGATTTCAACAACGCCGCTCCCGGAAGCGTATTGGGCGGCGACTTGGGGGTGGATGCCGTCCAGGAGTTTTCCGTCTTAACAAGCAATGTTTCTGCCGAGTACGGCAGGACGTCCGGCGGCGTGATAAACGCCATCACGCGTTCCGGGACCAATCAGTTCCACGGAAGCGCCTACGAGTTTCTCCGCAACGACGCCTTTGACGCGCCCAATTTCTTTGAGAACGCGGGCGGTATCAAGAAAGGTTCCTTCAGGCAAAACCAGTTCGGGGTCTCCGCGGGCGCCCCCATCCGCAAGGACAAAACGTTTATCTTCGGCGATTATGAGGGAATCCGCTACGCGAAGGGCATTGCCACCTCGATCACTGTGCCATCCAATGCGGCGCGCAGCGGCCTGCTTTGCTCCCTTTGCCCTACAAGCCAACAGACGCAGATCATGGTAGACCCCGCGGCCCAGAGCTACCTGCCCTTCTGGCCCGTTTCTGCCATCCCTAACCCAAACGACCCAACCGGTGATACCGCAGCTTATACCTTCAGCGCTCAACGGAAGGTCACCGAAAACTTTTTTACCATCAGAGCCGACCACAAGCTTTCGCAAAACGATATCCTGGCCGTCACCTACTTGTACGACTTTACTCCTTACAGCTCGCCCGATGGCCTCAATGACGTGCGGGTCAGCTCGAATACCCATCGCCAGATCGTGAGCTTGGAGGAGACCCATACTTTTGGCTCCGCGCTGGTGAATACCGCTCGCGCGGGATTTAGCCGTCTCCATGAGTTGAACGATGCGGGCCAAAGTGCCATCAACCCCCTGGCTAACGACCAGTCTCTCTTCGCCATACCCGGGCAATCCGCCACTCACGTGATTGTCGGCAGCGTTATTGACCAATTTACGGGCGGTGTGAATGGGAATACCTACGTTAACTACGGCTGGAACTCCTTCCAGGGATATGACGACGCCTTTTGGACGCATGGAACCCACTCGTTCAAATTTGGAGGCCAGGTCGAGCGCATGCAGCTCAACCGTCTCGGGCACACCGATCCCAGCGGGGTCTTCAATTTCGGTACTCTGGCTGCTTTTCTTACCAACAACCCGTTCAGGTTCACCGGGCAAAACTTCAGCTCCGTAAGAGAGGCGGGACTGCGCCAAACCATTTTTGGCCTGTACGCCCAGGACGATTGGCGCTTCCGTTCAAACCTGACCGTGAACCTTGGACTGCGCTGGGAGATGTCCACAGTGGTCAACGACAAGCATGGTTACATCGTGAACATGACCAATTTGACCGACGCAGCTCCTCTCTGCGGGACGTTTATCACCGGCTGCGCCCCGGGCGGCCCGCTATATGGGAATTTCACACGTCGAAACTTCGAACCACGCGTGGGATTTGCCTGGGACCCATTCCGTAACGGCAAGACGGCTGTGCGCGGAAGCTTCGGCCTCTTTGATATTCTGCCGTTGGCTTATCAATATATTGCGACCGGCGCCACAGGGTCTCCGTTCCAAACCTCAGGATCCGTAAACAATTCCAAAAAGACTCCTCTTGTGGGTACGTTCCCTGCGGGAGCATACGCAAAGCTCACCCCCAGGACCAAAGGTTCGGATAACATTGAGCAGTATGCTCATCGCAGTTACATCATGCAATGGAACCTGAACGTTCAGCGTGAATTGGTCAGGAACCTGACGCTGATGGTGGGTTACGTAGGCTCGCGCGGTGTGCACGAACCCTTCCGCATGGATGATGCGAATATCGTCCTCCCAACAGTGACGCCGGCCGGGTATCTCTTTCCGCAAGTTGATGTCAACGGAAATCAGTGTCTTGGCAGCACGGCCACTATTTCATGCCCCGCCAATCTGTTGGACTCCGGCGGGAACCCCATCCCGCCGCCGAGAATCAACGAAACTGGGTTTGGCAGCATCGGTTTTTTGCACTACGAAGGCAATTCTTTTTACAACGCCCTCGAAACGGCAGTTCAGAAGACAATGAGCCACGGGGTCCAGTTTCAAACTTCTTTCACCTGGGGCAAGAGTATAGATACCGGCTCGGCCACGGGTCATGGAGACCAATTTACGAATTCTCTCTCGAGCTTGCCTAATTACGATCTGACAGCGCTGCGTGCTCGTTCTGACTTCGATATCAGGCGGACTCTGGTGGTCAGCCTCACCTGGCAGGTTCCTTCGCCCAAATCGCTTTCCGGACCCGCCCGATGGGTCACCAGCGGCTGGGAGCTGGGCGGAATCTACAAGGTAAGCGATGGCATTCCCTTCACCGCCACGTGGGGGTCGGGTGGCGATCCACAGGGCCTCCGTAACAGCGACGACTGGGCCTTTCCGAACCGGCTGAACACTCCCGGATGCGCAACGGCCACTAATCCGGGGAATCCTAACAACTACATCAAGACCCAGTGCTTCGCGGTGCCAACGGCGCCTGACTTGGCATTCTGGAACGCAAACTGCGATCCGCAGCCGCCCAACGCCCAACCAAGCGACCCCAACGCACCGCCGTTCAATGCTGCGCCTCTGCAATGCTTCAACCTTCGTGGCAATTCCGGCCGCAACATCTTGACGGGCCCCGGCCTGATGAACCTGGATTTCTCACTATTCAAGAACAATTCGATCAAGAGGATTTCCGAGAGCTTCAACGTGCAGTTTCGCGCGGAATTCTTCAATGTCCTGAATCGTGCGAACTTCGCCTTGCCGTCCACAGCCCTGTTCCGCACGGACATCTTCGACGGCACCGGAAGTCCGTCTCCTACAGCGGGTGTGCTGACCGGGCCGACGGCCGCTCCAGGAAGAGAGATCCAGTTCGCGCTGAAGGTGCTTTGGTAGGTTAGTTAAACCAGCGCGGCGGATCGAGGCGCCCTTGTTCACTACCTTCACTTAAGGTCGGGCGGTGAAGCGACCGAGACAAGTGAGTACAAATAGAGCGCGATTCCGAGAATGAGGAATCCGCCACCGACGAACATGAACCCAAGAAACGCGAGAGGGCCATGATCGAGGGATCGGGCGCTGTGCACAGCACATGTAGCTGTATCCGAAGTCGACCGTAAAATCGCTGCGGGGTGACGCAGTCAAACTGTACGTCCTGCCGTGTTCGGTATGATTCACGGCGTAGACGTTGTCCCGGTTCTGCTGGATATCTACGGCAGCCGAGACATTAGCCCAGGGCTTAGGCTCGTAGGTGGCATGGACTCTATAACTCTGCAGTTGACGCGGACTGATTCTCGTGAAGGAATTGTCGGTGTAGCCCGCCATGAAGTCGGCGTTGATCCGCAGCTTGTCTTTTACTCGAGCCGATAGTCCAAATTCCGCGGCGTTTTCGTGAATGTAGTAAAAATTGCGGTCGGTGTCGTTCGCGGATTCCGCGCCAATTTCCGTGATCACGCCGGCGGCGCTGATTTTGGGCCCTGGCGGCGGTCGTGAAACTTAGAGCGAAGGCGAGCAAAAATGCCAGAAGGACGGGATGCAGCCATGTCCACTTTGCACCAGGTAGTTCCCTGACGTCGAAATGCGGCGGCTTGTCATTCGCGGTCGGTGCGCATCGAGTGAAGATCATCGGCATCCTCGTCATTTGAACAACACGAAGCTGGTATTCGAGCCGTGAATCTGCGTGTGGCAAAGCGTGCAAGCCTGGTATTGAGCGGCTTGGTTATGGAACGGAGGAGCGCCAGGCGCGCTTGCGAAGGAAGTCGTGTGGCACGAAAGGCAGAGCAAATTCACGTTGCTCATCTTGAGCAAGTGGACGTTGGGTGAGCCGTGAGGCACGTGGCAGGAAGTGCAGCCCTCGGTTCTCACGGGCTCATGTTCGTAGACGAACGGCCCGCGCTTGTCGGCATGGCAGTTATAACAAACCTGGTCCTGAGTGACCGAAGTGCGCAATTGATGCGGCCGCTCGGTGCCGTGCGGATTATGGCAATCGGAGCACTGCACGAGGCCTTCGTTCACGCGATGCCGGAAAGGCATCGAGAATTGCGCCCTCTGCTGCTGGTGGCAGGTATAACAAAGCGCCGGCTGCGTCTTCACCAGCAAGAATTCGCGCGTCTCTGAGTGGTGCGCCGAATGGCAAGACACGCACGAGATATCGTTCCGGGAATGCAGCGAATTGATGACGTGCAGCTGTTGCGTCCCACTTGCGTGGCAGCTCAGGCATTGGGCGTTAATCTCTTTCGGACCCTTCGTGAAAAGGAACAGCTTGGAAGTATCCGCCGGGTTTGCGACGTGCTCGGCGCCCGGGCCGTGACACGCTTCGCAACCTTGCCTGGCCGCGCCTCCACGCGTGTCGTTCGAAGTTGTCCAGTGGCGGGATTTGGCCCAGCTTTCGTATTCGTTTGCGTGGCAGTCCTTGCAAGCATCCGCGCCGGCGTAACCGGGAGCTGCTTGTGCTTGGGTCGCGGCGTTTTCCTGAGCTCGGATCGGAAATACCCAAAAGGAGAAGCAAATCAAAATCATCAACGCCAGCGATTTTCCAAATTTCACTCGACTCACCCCTGTCGGGAATTCTAGATCCACGGGCGGCCATTGTGGTCGTCTCGTCGGATCCATATCTGTGATCTAGATCACAAAGGAACTCTGAATGCGCAATTCCGATAAGGTGCGAAACGACGGGCTGATCGAGGGGAAGGAGGTCTAGCGCAACGACGCGTCACAGCCGTTCTCGCGCGCTATTACACGTTCGGGTATCAAAGCTGTCAACGCGCGCCAGAGGCGCCAGTCGTCTAATTAGAAACTGCACGGCTCGAAAGGCGGATCGAGATCGCTGCAAATGAAATCGGACCAAAGTCTCCGAAGGCAGCTCCTGAGTCTGTCGTTTAGACCGTTATATTATAGGGTCCCAGACGAGAATTTCGTTCTCGTAGGGGTTGGGTTCTTAGGCTGCTTTCAAACCGACAGCCAGAACCAGATCATCCAGTGCTTGAAGCACAGCAGTATATCGACGATCCAGAGGCGTGATCTTTTGTTTGGGAATGGACCCGTCCGCAGCGAAGGGTCGCAGGATGGCGGAGGTCAGAGGAGCGTAGAGTTTGTCGTAGAGCTTGAGGAACACCAAGCAGATCTGATAGCCGTGGGCGAGGAGTCGGTAGCGGCGGGAATGAGGGATCTTCTGCACCAACCCCTTGGCGCGCAGCTTCCAGAG
>QHYQ01000053.1 GCA_003224175.1 Acidobacteriota bacterium | reverse complement strand
CCTCTCGACACGATGAAATCCGCCCTAAATGCCGCCCGCGTGTCGCATGCTAACCGACCTTGGCCTCCGACCGTCCCTAAGCCTCGCTAGCATCAGCTGAACGCCGCCTCGACGTGACCGTTATATGCCCTGCAGCAATGACGAAAATCGATTGCGAGCATCGGCGATGCTATTTCGTCTTTTACGAGCATGGGCGCAATTTCGGGCGGAATATTTAGCATCACGGCGGCAGAGATCGTTGGTTGAAATGGGAAGGGTCAACTGCTTAACTGATTTGGGCGAGGATCTTAGCCTTTGACCCGGTGAAAGAGGGGATGCTTCTTCCGTGAATCACACGGCAAGCGGCTCAAACTAGCATGTTGAGCGGATCAATCTCTAGCTGTTCAGGGAATGGCCAGAGCTTAGTCATGCTACTCAGATCACATCCGGTCCGGCGCCTTAAGAAGCCTTAGCATAACCTCCGAATCCCCTTCCTAAAGCCCCTTCAACAACTTATCCATGGTCGTATCCAATCCCTTAGCAATCACCTGTAGCATCAGGAGCCCGATTTCGCGCTTGCCCATCTCTAAATCCGAAAGATGCCCCCTGTTAATCCCCAGGTAGGCGGCCATTTCGATCTGGGTCCAGCCTTTACCCCTTCGCAACGAACGGATTCTCTTCCCCAATTCGGTGCAAAGCACGTTGCCGCTGGACATTGCTCCATGATGGCGGGATGATGCGTTTCTCGTGTCTGGCATGCCAGACACAGCCAAGGGAATCGAAACGGAGGCGCTGTTCCGTGCGCAAGAAGAGGACTCGTCGTTTAGAACTGAGCGAAAAGGCTATGGAAGAGGTCTTTGGTCTCGATGAGAAACTTTTGGAAGGTCGTATTTCAAAGGTCGAATATGACCGTCGCTTTGCAGGGATCTACGTGCGTGACGAAGCTCGCAGACAGGTGCTAGCGCAGGCTTCAGGGACAGGTCAAGTCAAAAGCAAGCGCAATGCTTATGCCAGCGCGCAGCCGTTAAAGCCGTTGGAGTACACGAGCGGAGCGTTTCGCGGCCATCTGGACCCATCCAAAATTAGGAAGCTCAAAGGGTTTGTCACGGTTGTTCCGGGTGGTGCACCTGGAACGGGCAAACACTAGAGGTACTCAGAAAATGAGGCTGGCACTTTTTGCGCTGATTGCTGCGATCTCCACAGGCTCTTGCGCACGCGACCGTGCTACTCTCGATAAACGAGATCCAAATCCTAGTTCGAGCCCGAGTGGAGTCACTTTCGAAATTAAGAATCTTAGTTGGACCGATAAGTCAGGACCGACGTTCTGGGACTACAGCGGTCACGCCGTCGTTGTTACAAAGGAACCTTCATTACAGCAGGGCGCGACCATGCTTGCCCTTCAATATCGCGCAACTCCACCGTCAACACTCGATTCGGAGCAGAATTGGGTAGATACCGGGGGCCTAATTACTGATGGTAGCGGCGATGTTACGCTTCGAATTTACTACGACAAGAGTCGTTATAAAGAAAACCCCGGACCACCGAAGCTAGAATGGAGAGTTCAGGGCTTCTTGCGGCTTTCCCCCGCAAGAGTGACTGTTGTGCAGTAAGGGCCGCTCGACCCGGCGCAGGGAATCAACACGCAAACGGTATAGGAGCGGGCGCGCAGTTATATCAGTGGTTGGTTTCTACGGTTTGTGGCAACTGAATACCGTACGGAATCAAGGGGGCAGCCCCTAACTCCTCTCGATTTCCCCCTCGGCAACGCTGGTGTCACGTGGACGTGCGGTCGGATGCGGACGTGATTTTGCATTTGTTATCTGCATATAGAACTCTTCTTACGAAACAACAATAGAGGAATTCACGTCCGCATCCGTCCGCAGGGGCCTCACCCAAGGGCCGGGATGCGTGCCGCCGCCGTTTCCTTTCAGGCCGATGCCCAGCCAAGTCCAGGTGCGCTTATGCCCATGCCTTACCTTTTTGAATCCCCGGGCTTCCAGCCGGCGGGAGAAGGTGAGGCGGTCCATCGTTCTCCCTGGGTTCTCGCTTTCCCAAACCTGCCGTGCCTGCCACAATTCCGCTACCGGGACGCTAGCACTGGGACTCACGTCGCAGCACTCCTCGATAAAGTCGACCAGTGGGTCACTCTCCTGACGATAAGCATCGCTGCCTTCCTGAACAGCCGGCGGCATACCCAACCCACGTTCCTGCCACTTAAGACACCCTTGGATGGCCCAATTGAGTATCCCTGAAGCTTCAGCCTTCAGTTTGGCAAATAGGTCTTTGTCTGCCGTCTTGTCATCGAACCGCTGCAAGAAGGGGATCAGGCGAATCCGTCGCCAGAACCCTGGTGAATCGTCCCCAACTTCGGGGAGATGATTAACGGCAAGCCAGAATTTAGCTGCGGGAGAGAACGTGAAAAAGTCGTGGTAAAGGTGGCGCGCCGTGATCTCATCGCCGCCAGTGAGAGCCTTAATTCGCGCCTCGTTCAGCTGAGCGGATTCACTCGTTTCGATAGCTGTTACCAGCCGCTTCCCAGCAATGGCCGCGATGTCATTGGGAATCGCGGAGCGCGCTTTCAATTCGAAAGCAGAAAAAGGCAAATTGAATCCGTAGGTGCCAAACAGGTCTAAAAGTATCCTTAGAAGGGTGCTCTTACCGTTTGCGCCGATGCCGTAGAGGAGAAATAAGCATTGCTCCCTTACATCACCGCTCAGACAGTAGCCCACTGCACGCTGAACATATTCAATGACCGCTTCGTCCCCGCCAAAAACCTCACTCAGAAACAGGAACCAGCGTGGGCAGCTAGCCGTGCGATCGAAGTTGATATTAGTGTGCAGCGTTATCTTGTCGGATGGTTGGCCCGATCGGACCTTGCCGCTCCGCAGATCCACTACACCGTTAGCTACACCCAATAGCATTGGGTCTGAGTCCCAGCCTTCGCCTGAATCAGCGACAGGGTCCTTTGATCTGGCTAGATAAATCATCGCGTCCAAATGGGCACGCGACTCACTTGCGAGCGCCCAAGCAATCTCCTTTTCTTTCTCTTCCCCTTTTAGTCTATTTGCAACCTGAGCCCGATACCTCGCAATCCCGACAGCCCGGCGAATGGCAAACTCAACGAAATCTACACTCCACCGATGCCCCTGCCACCTCAGCCAGCGTTTCCGTTTGTGGTCGAATCGGAGATCATCCCTTGAGGCTTCTGCGAAGATCTCAGCGTTGCCAGCGTCTGTACGTAGGAATTGCTTTCTTCTCTTGCTCACTTGCTGTCCCCTTCACAATAAGAATCATTATCTTTTTGCGACAATTGACTTTCCGTTGACGCCCAATGGCCCTCCGCGACCATTTTCTTCATCTGCTTGCGGAAGCCGTCGCTCATCTCCGAGTGCGTTCCATCCGGATTGAGGCAGTAGAGACCATCCCATTCGCCATCAACGAGGTAAGGCTTGAGTCCCTGCTCCTGAATCACACGACGGCATTGAGGTCGCTCTCTGATCATTGGTTTCACTCCCAACGCGTCCTTTTCTCCTCTGTCAGGAAGGTTTTATGGGCCGAAGACCTGCACGGATGATTTTGTCGATCTCCGCGGCGGGAATTCTCACCAAACGGCCTACTTTGACGGTAACGATTCGCCGTTCCAGTATCCAGCGCCGGACGCACGAGCTCTTGATGTTCAGCGCCGCGGCAAACTCCTCAGCTTTGAGTAAACGATTCTCGCTGCTCATTTTGCCTCCAGCGGTGACCTTAGATGAAGGGCTGCGAGGAGGGAAGATGGAGAGAAATGGCGTGGGATTTTCTACATGTAGAAAAATAGCCAGACTTTTCTACAGGAGGCAGGCAGGATCGATTCCGTACTTCCTCAGCGCATTCTGTAAGTCATTTACGGCTTGTCTGATCCGTTCAGCACATGCGTGGTCGTGGTGGTCCGCACCACATGGGCAAAGCCTGATGGCGATCTGGCGCCATGACGCGTTCCCAGCCATCTTCATTTCAAGCGCCGTAACCGCCCGCACACGCACGCTCGGAGGCCGTCCTGGGCCGGTGCGGCTTGCAGCCTGGATGGAACTCTCAGTCTCCTCAAAAGAAAACCCCTGCTGGATCAAGTATTGGCCACATTCACCGGGCGGCGTAGGTACGATCAGAGGGTTATCTCCCAAATAACTGAAAAGTTCCCTCATCTCTTCGGCCAACTCTTGAAGTTCTGGAAAAAGAGCATGCCACTCGGCAGGGTCAACGCTCGCCGCTGGAACTATCACCCAAAGCCGCTCAAACCGCCGCATGTAGACCTCCATGAGGGCGCTATGAACTGGCCGCAGAGGGTCGGGATAGTGAGCATGATACGTGTCCCACATTCCGGCAATCGCGGGGTCGAGCGGGTCCATGGCCACCTCCCGTGTGGCTCCCGTGGTGGATTAAACGCGGCAGGCAGGCCGGGATGCGCCCGCTCTTCGGGAGCGACCCTAGCCGCGCACGTGAACCTAACATATTTCGCTTGACTTTGACAACCTAAACGTTTAGGATAATAACGTGCGGGAGACTTCTCTCAGTGAGGCAGCCAGATTGCTGGGGCGGCGGAGCTATCAGGCCCGCTTGACAAGGCTAGGGATCGAGCGGATTCGAGAGATTGCTCGCAAGAATGGAAAATTGGGCGGTAGACCGAGTGACAGCCATAATAAGAGGAAGCCATGATCTACAAGCGAGGGTGCGATAAAAAAGGCCCCAACGAAACATGCACCAAGTGTGGTGAGCGTGGCTCGTGTGGGGTTTATTGGTACAAGTTTATGTGGCACGGAAAGCTAATCCGCGAATCCACCAAGCAAGGCAACGACAAGGTTGCGCGCCAGATGGAATCGGCACACCGCACCTCGCTGGCAAAGGGCGAAGTGGGCATCCGTGAGCCGAAGGCCATTCCTACCCTGAAGGACTTCTGCGCAGCACGCGTGGAGCCGTGGGCGAAGTCTACCTTCGAGGCAACCTGCCGTAAGAATTGGCTGTGGTATCGCACCGGCATTCGCGCGCTCACGGGCTACCGGCCTCTTGCTGATGCTCGCCTGGACGGAATTACGGGCGAGTTGGCTTCAGACTTCGCCGCGCACCGCTTGCGCGAAGGAATGCAAATCAGCACGGCCAACAATTCGCTGCGCGTGCTGCGGCGCATTCTAAACCTCGCCGTCGAATGGGGCGTGCTCGACAAAGCTGCCAAGGTTAAGGTGCTTTCCGGCGAACGTCGCCGCGAGAGGGTTATCACTTTCGAGGAAGAGACGCGATACCTTGCTGCCGCACTGGAACCGCTCGCCTCGATTGCTGCCGTGCTTGCGGACACGGGGACTCGCCCCGAGGAATGCTTCCGGCTGCGCTGGGAGCATGTGACATGGCTCAACGGGCGCAATGGCGTGCTGCTGGTGACGCACGGCAAGACGGCTGCGGCGCGGCGCGTACTACCAATGACGCCACGCGTCCGGGCGGTGCTCGAACCCCGCTGGAACGATACCGGACGGCCAGAGGAAGGCTGGGTATGGCCCGCGCTGACGCGCAGCGGGCACGTAGAGCCTTCCAGCCTGCGGAAGCAGCACGTTAGGGCCATTGGAGACGCCAAAGTGCGCGCGTTCGTGCTCTACTCGTTGAGACACACGTTTCTAACGCGCCTCGGACAGTCCGGCTGCGACGCGTGGACGCTGGCGCGAATTGCGGGCCATAGTTCGATCACGATTTCAGCAAGGTATGTACACCCGTCCGAGGACGCCGTTCTGAACGCTATGTCAAGGCTGGATGGGCACAAAATTGGGCACAATGAAAAAGCAGCAGTTCTAGCGGAGGAAACACCAGAGCAGCTAACTCAGTGATACGATTGCAGAAACAGACCACGCGCCCGTAGCTCAGAGGATAGAGCGTCTGCCTTCTAAGCAGAGGGTCGGGGGTTCAAGTCCCTCCGGGCGCGCCACTCCTCGGTTTTCGCGCATCTTCGATTCACCCAGAATATGTACGACTTGGACGTCGCGAATCGCAATGCCGGTAGGTTCACGGAAAACCAGAGCATCGGATCCAACCACAAGGTATGTGCGAGACCGGAATGGGCGACGCTG
>QHYQ01000178.1 GCA_003224175.1 Acidobacteriota bacterium | reverse complement strand
TCGATTCGAAAATATCATCACGTACTTACGGCACCGGATCACCAACGCCGCCAGCGAATCGCTGAATGCCAAGATTCAGTGGGTGAAATACACAGCGCGGGGATTTCGCAACAAGCAGAATTTCATTCACGCAATTTACTTCCACTGCGGCGGGCTGGACCTCGCACCGTCACCCACTAAATAGTCCGATGGACCAAAAAAAGAAACTGCACAAGCACTCACTTCTATGTCGCGCACCGCGCAACCACCCTAGGGCTGCACACATACCCCGCCGTGCGTTATGATGCAGAGTTATAGCGATTCCCATAAGCCGGCGGTCAGAGAGGATTCCGAACATGCCTGCCGCGTCACAAAATTCGTTCGGCGCCCGCGATACCCTTACCGTTGGTAATCAGGGCTACGAGGTCCATCGCCTCGAAGCGCTGGCGCGCAGGGGAATCGGCCACGTGGGCCAGCTCCCGTTCTCGATTCGCATTTTGCTCGAGAACCTGCTGCGGCAAGAAGACGGCCGATTCGTTCAGCCCAAGGACATCGAGGCGCTCGCAGAATGGCAGCCGGTGACAGATCGGCGCGCGGAGATCGCCTTTATGCCCGCGCGAGTGCTGCTGCAGGATTTCACCGGTGTCCCGGCGGTCGCCGATCTTGCGGCTATGCGCAACGCCATCGCCAAAATGGGCGGCGACCCCAAGAAGATCAATCCCCTGCTCCCCGCTGAACTGGTAATCGACCACTCCGTGCAAGTCGATAAATTTGGCAGCGACATGGCATTTGCCTTCAATGCTCAGCTGGAGTTTCAGCGCAACGTGGAGCGCTATCAATTTCTGCGCTGGGGCCAGAACGCTTTTCGGAATTTTAAGGTTGTGCCTCCGGATACAGGCATCTGCCATCAGGTGAATCTCGAGTATCTGGCCCGCGTGGTCTGTGACCATGCGCCCGATGGACGCCCGGCAGCTTACCCGGATTCGCTGGTGGGGACCGATTCCCACACCACGATGGTGAATGGGCTTGGCGTCTTCGGCTGGGGCGTAGGCGGCATTGAAGCCGAGGCAGCCATGCTTGGTCAGCCGCTTTCCATGCTGGTTCCCGATGTAGTCGGTTTCAAGCTGCACGGCCGCTTGCCGGAAGGGGCGACGGCCACCGATCTGGTGCTCACCGTAACCGAGATGTTGCGCAAGAAAGGAGTGGTGGGACAATTCGTCGAGTTCTACGGCACGGGCCTCTCGAATCTAACACTGCCGGATCGCGCCACCATTGCCAACATGGCGCCCGAGTATGGCGCGACGATGGGATTTTTTCCCGTGGACACGGAGACGCTGGCCTACTTGCGGTTTACCGGCCGAAGCGACGAGCGCCTGGCGCTGGTCGAGGCTTATACAAAAATGCAGGGTCTCTTCCGCACGGACCAGACTCCGGACCCACCGTTTTCTGACACGCTGGAACTTGATCTCGGCAAGGTCGAGCCTACCTTGGCTGGGCCCAAACGGCCGCAGGATCGGGTCCCGCTGCGGCAAGCCAAAACTTCCTTTGCGAAAGCAATGGAAGGGACTGCGCCAAAGCACGTCGAGGTGAAGAACAATGGCGATCGCTTCGAGCTTTCTAACGGTTCGGTTGTGATTGCCGCGATCACCAGCTGCACCAACACTTCGAATCCTTCGCTGATGCTCGGTGCGGGGCTGGTGGCGAAAAAAGCGGTCGAGCGCGGTCTGGCATCGAAACCCTGGGTAAAGACGAGCCTCGCGCCGGGTTCCAAGGTTGTGACCGATTATCTCAAAGCAGCCGGTCTGACTCCCTATCTCGAAAAATTGAATTTCCATCTGGTGGGCTTCGGCTGCACCACATGCATCGGAAATAGCGGTCCGCTTCCCGAGGCCATCGGCTCTGCAATTAAGGAAAACAGCCTGGTGGCCGTATCGGTGCTGAGCGGCAACCGTAATTTCGAGGGCCGCATTCATCCCCTCGTTCGCGCGAACTACCTGGCTTCGCCGCCGCTGGTGGTCGCTTATGCGCTGGCCGGCCGCATGGATTTCGATATGGCCACCGAGTCCTTGGGCAACGACCGAAATGGCAAGCCGGTGTACCTCCGCGATATTTGGCCAACGCCCAAGGAAGTGGAAGAGACTGTGCGCGGGGCGGTAACCACGGAGATGTACCGGAAGGAGTACGGCGCAATTTTTGAAGGCGACGAGCGCTGGCGAGGACTGCAAGTGCCCAAAGGTGATCTGTATGCTTGGGATGCCAAGTCCACCTACATCAAATGCCCGCCCTTTTTCGACGAAATGCCGAAGACGCCACCCGAGCTTCCCGATATTCGTAATGCTCGAGTCCTCGCTATCCTCGGCACCAGCGTTACGACCGACCATATCTCACCCGCGGGCTCGATTCAGCCCGATGGTCCGGCGGGCAAATATCTGATCGCCAATGGGGTGAAGCCCGCGGAATTCAATTCCTATGGCGCTCGCCGTGGCAATCACGAAGTGATGATGCGCGGTACGTTCGCAAACATTCGCCTGCGGAATCAACTTGCCCCCGGCACCGAAGGCGGCTGGACCCTGCATCAGCCGAGTGGAGAAAAAATGACCATCTATGATGCGGCGATGCGCTATAAGCAAGAACGCGTGCCGCTGGTTGTGCTAGCCGGCAAGGAGTACGGCGCTGGCTCTTCACGCGATTGGGCAGCGAAGGGCACGCTTCTGCTGGGCGTGCGGGCCGTGATTGCGGAAAGTTATGAGCGGATTCACCGGAGCAATTTGGTCGGCATGGGTGTGCTGCCGCTGGAATTCAAGTCTGGCGAGACAGCGGAGTCGCTCGGGCTTACCGGGCATGAATCGTTCACGATAGAAAGCATCGCCAAACTGGTGCCCCGAGCGAAGCTTCACGTGCAGGCGCGCGACGATCAGGGTAAGACGAAGACATTTGAGGTCGTGGCCCGCGCGGATACGCCGGAAGAGGTCGCGTACTATCGCCATGGCGGAATCCTGCCCTACGTGTTGCGACAGATGCTCTAGCCCGCACGCTGCAAAACTCGGATTCCTCGGACCCGCCGAGGTCTAGATGACCGTTTGCGGGCGAATTCTTCGCAGGAGTGCCAGTAGTAGGAACACGCCCGCAAGAACCGAACCAATGCTTGCCGTTTGCGCGTTGGTCAAACCAAAAAACGAACGCGGGTTGATGCGAATGAATTCCACCAGGAAGCGCGCCCCGCCGGTGAGAATCAAGTAAAAAGCGAAGACCTCTCCGGCGGGCCGCAAGCCGCCGACCGCACGCGCTCCAACACGCCACAAAATATAGCCAATCAATATCGCGCCCAGGAATTCGTATATCGGCGTGGGGTGAACCCTTTCGGTCGTTGGCACCAAGCCATTCGGAAAACTCATGCCCCAGGGGAGCGATGTTGGGACGCCGTAGTCTCCATCTCCCGAGATCAGACAGCCGATGCGCCCAATGCCATAGCCGATGGCCGCAGCTGGGGAGGCAATATCCAGCATCAACAGAATTTTCATTTGGTAGTGCCGCGCCAGCAGGACCAGGGCCACGAAACCGCCAATCACCGCGCCAAACCAAGCGAAACCCATAGTGCTGAAGAGCAATGGCGAGGGATGGGCGAAAAACTCCGACGGGGACTCGAGGAGATGATAGAGCCGGGCGCCGACGAGACCAGCCAAACCCGTTGTGCCAATAATGTTTTCTGCCTCGGCGCTGTAGCCCCTTCGGCGCAGGTCCGCGCGTATAACGAAGAACGCACAGATCAGGCCGGTCGCGACCATGATTCCGTACGTTCCCAGCGTTAAAGGGCCGATATGAATGAACGGATACACGTCTACTCCGGTTCACATACGCCAGCAGTATAGCGGACGACGAGACGATCCAAGCATTTAGTCTGCCGTGGCTGCTTTCGCCGCCGACTCTCGCCGAAGAAAACTCGATCCGCGCTGGGCTCGAATTTGGCACGACACGGTGAATTTGATGCCAAAACGGACTTGGCGCAAAAAAGAAGCGCGGCCTTCTGAAGCCAGAAGGCCGCGCCACTCTGCTCCTGCTCTGCTTTAAGTTCTAGCGGCCGCGCGAGGAGCCTCCGGAAGAATGCCCGCCGGAGGAACCGCCTCCGCGGGAACTACCGCTACCGCCGCCACCAGAACCGCCCCCGCTGTAACTGCCGCCGCCTCCGCCGGAACTACCGCCCCCACGATAGCCACCGCCGCTGTTACCACCACCTCCACCGCGAGATCCGCCATAGCTACCCGAGCCTGGCGATTGGGGCGCCGGCGCGCTGCGGTAGGATGGCGCTGGGTTTGACGGATAGCTGCGATAGCTCGGAGCGGAGTTACGTGGAGCCGAGTAACTCGGTGCGGAATAATTAGGAGCCGGACGATATGCAGGCGTAGCGCTGCCGCGATTCGTTCCGGCGTAGCTATCGCCGTTGTTTCGGTAGGACCGCTCGTTCACGATTGGCTTGTTCATGTCCAGTGTGGGCCGGCCGCTGCTGGATGGCGGACGGTAACCGCCGTTCGACGGAGCCGCCGCGGGTCCATCGGACCGAGAGAAGCGCTGCCAGCCGGATGCCTGACCAGCGTTGGCGTTAGGGGACTCGCGCCCGGCAGGAGCGCTATTGCGAAATTCCGGCTGAGCGTTTGACCGGATCTGCGGCTGGGCTACGGGCGATTGACTATTGGAAGCGCCGCCCTCCCGGCCAAAACGCTGCCAGCCATTCGCACCTTGTGACGCTTGCGGACGCTGACCTTGTCCCTCAAGCGTCTGGCCTCCGCGCATCTGAGACTGTACGGGACTGCGAACTCCCGCCGCCGAGTTGGCCTGCGGGCCTGCGCTGGGCTGCTGTCTCGTCGAAGATTGGCCGGCGAATCCGGGACGATTCGTGACCGGATTTTCGGCGGCTCTCGAGCCATTGATGGCCTGGAAATGGCCGTTGCGCTGGATGGATTCATTGACGCGCGCCGCTTGGGAAGAAAATGACTCCGGCCGCGCGGCTGGCGCACTCTTGGACAAAAAGCTGTGCTGGACGTTCATTCGTGTGGCCGCCGCAGAATTCACGGGCCGGTCGGATACGCGCAGACTGTCATGGGTGGGCACAACCGGGAGGTTGCCCGTCATCATATGCCCACTACGCAGTTCCGACGCAAGTACGCTCCGTGCGATCCCAGTGCCGCGTCCAAAGTTTTCCGCCGTTACGCCGGAGACGCCCGCACGCAGCCTGTCGTTAATGAGCATGCTGTGAAGATTCGAGAACTGATTGCCGGCATGCAGCGGCGCGATTCCATTGTTGATGTTGGTGATGTTGGTGATGTTGGTGACATTGGTGATGTTGGTGACGTTTACGACTCCAAAGTGATCGCGAAAACCGCCCCACCAGGGATGGAAGAAGTCGCAAGGCCCTGTGGGCAGCCAACCGATGGAGCCGAATCCAAACCCGACCCCGAAACCCACGCCTTCGCCGAATCCGAAGAAGGAGACGTAAGCCGGCGCCCAAATCGGCTGATAAGCCGGGTAAATCGGACCGGGCCACCAAGCCCACGATCCGCCCCAGAGGAACCAACGGCCATAGTGGTAGGGCGCCCAGCCCCAGGGCTCATAGGAAACCCAAGTCCAACCCCAATACGGTTCCCAGACCCAACGGCCATCTCGATATGGAGCCCAGCCATAGTCGGCCTGAGGAACCCAAACCTGGCCGTAGTCGGGAACTTCAGTCCAGGTGCCATAAGCGTCGAGGTCGCCGGCGCCGGTGTAGTAGTGGTTCGTCCTGCGGTAACCCGTGGCGTTGTAAATGACGTTGTCGCGGTCCCTGTTCCATTTGTCCCAATCATCGCTATTGGGGGCCTCGCTAACCTTGTACTGCGCGTCATTTCCCGTTCCCCGAACGGTGATGAGCCGCCCCCTCTTTACCGCGGTGCTTCCTTCGGAAGTGGAAGCCTGCACTTCGCCTTCACTAACTGTCACGAGAGTGTCACCGTCCGAGTTCACCTGAACGCGATAGCGTCCTTCCCGAACCGGATGGATCGAAACGTTGGGCGTGTCAATCTCCACGTCCGCCTGAGAGTCCTTCAGCATGGAATAATTGGCCAGCCCCTGGCCGACCTGAACCTGAATGCGACCCTTATCCAGGGTTGCGATACTCGCCTGGGAATTTTGATCCAAGCGCAAGATATTCGCGTAGTCGAGCTGGAGCTCGGTTCGCGAGGCGTCGCCGGTGGCAACTTTGTCCCCAGCCACGAGCGGCGTATTCAAGGTAATCGAGGAGAAGTCCCCAGAGTCACCCCGCTGCATGGTGACGTCGCCATGTATGAAGCTCACCCGGGCCACGCCGGGATCGGCTTGCGTTCCCCCCGAACCAGGAGCTTGGGCTGCTGCCGGGATTACTGCGAAAAGCGCGAGAATCGGAATTGCCAACCAACCAGCTCTATTTGCTCTCATGGGCCACCTCGTCCTTATCCAACCAATGTCCCACATATAAAGGGCATGCTGTGTGCCAAATCGGCTACGGCAAAGTCCGTCTATATTACTTATAATAAGTTGTTTACGGATGACAGCGTCAATTCACCTCTGATCGCCCTGGCTGGAATCCACCAAGGTGGTGGTTTTCAGCCACCGGAGGCTGGCGGTGTTTGTCCTGGGAAGTTACTCCTGGGCCTTCGAGGATTCATCGGCAATGCCAATTTTCTCTAACCGATAGCGCAACGCATTACGCGAGAGACCAAGCATGCGCGCCGCTTCGCTCTTGTTTCCATTGGCCCGGCGGTAAGCCTCGCGAATCAGTTCGTCTTCCCACTGGTCGAGCGTTTTGCCTTCGGGTAAGAGCGCTGCCTGGCCGAGGTGGTCTCGGCCCGGCGCGTGATCCAATTGGATATCGCCCGGTCCGATAAAAGGGCCCGTGGCCAGAGCGCAGGCGCGCTCGACGATGTTCTCCAATTCCCGAACATTGCCGGGCCAGTGGAAATCCATAAGCTTTCGGAGAGCTTCCGGCTTGATGCCCTCCAGGTTCTTCTGGGATTTCTGCGCGAGCCGCGAGAGAAAGAGATTCGCCAAATCCGGAATGTCTTCCCTATGCTCGCGCAGAGGAGGAATATCGATGGGGACGACGTTCAGCCGATAGTAGAGATCTTCGCGAAAGGTTCCCTGTTCGAGCGCGGCGCGCAGATCGCGATTGGTGGCCGCGATGAGGCGCACATCCACTTTGATGGTGCGCGTGCCACCCAGCCTTTCAAATTCGCGTTCTTGCAGAACGCGCAGGAGCTTGACCTGTATGGCCAGGGGAATATCGCCAATTTCATCGAGAAACAGCGTGCCCTTGTCAGCGAGTTCGAATTTTCCCGGCTTGCTCGTGGTGGCTCCCGTAAAAGCTCCTTTTTCGTAGCCGAAGAGTTCGCTTTCCAGGAGATTCTCCGGAATCGCCGTGCTATTGATCTTCACAAATGGACCGGACGCACGGCTGGATCGCTGATGAATCAGGTGCGCGATCAAGTCTTTTCCCACGCCGCTCTCTCCGCCGATGAGCACCGTGGAAGGCGTCGCCGCGACCCGCTCTGCCAACGCCAGTACCTCTTGCATCTTCGCGCTGCGGGCGACGATATTGGGGTAGCTGTACTGGCGTCCCAGCGCCTCTCGCAGGCTGCGGTTCTCCTCGCGTAGACGCCGAACGTCCAGCTCTTTTTGCACCACCAATCGCATTTCCGCGAGAGAGAAGGGTTTCAAAATGTAGTCGCTGGCCCCGGCCTTCATGGCTTCAACAGCGGTTTCGACTGAGCCGTAGGCCGTCATAACCACGACCGGCAAAGCTCCATTGAGACGCTTGGCGGCTTGAAGGAATTCCAACCCGCCCAGGCCGGGCAGCTTCAAGTCGGTGAGCACCAGATCGATCTGTTCGCGGCGCAGCAGGTCCAGACCTTTCTCGGCATCGGCAGCCGAAAATGTCTGATATCCGGCCTCGCCGAGGTCCAGATCCAGCAGACGGCGCATCCGGGCTTCATCTTCGACGATTAGAATGGCGGCCACGCAATTAGGCCTTGTATGCCGCTTCGGCTTCAGGAATTACGGCCTGTTCCGCCAGCGGCAGAAAGATCACGAAGCAAGCGCCGGACTCTCCCCGGCCCGGCGGGCGATCGAGCAGTTCGATAGACCCGCGATGTTCATCCACAATTTTGGACACGATGGAGAGCCCAAGGCCCACGCCACTCTTTTTCGTAGTGAAAAACGGATTGAAAATTTGCTCGCGAAGCTCCGCACGGATTCCTGGCCCCGAGTCTATCACTCGCACTTCGATCCCGGGCCGCTCCCCCCGCGCGCCTAGAGCGATCGAAATGCGCAGCCTGCCACCACTCTCGCTCATGGCATCGTACGCGTTCTGTACGAGATTGACGAAAACCTGTTCGCAAAGATTCTCATCCACGGCGGCGTACGGCAGATCTCTTTGAAAGTGGCGCTCGACTTTGATCTCCGGCCCGCTCCAATTGGCAGCGACCGCGCGGAGCGCCCGATCCACAATCTCGGGAACTGAACACGCCCGCGTTTCGATACGAAGGGGACGCGCGAAATCTAGAAAACGGCTCACCAGAGCGCTGAGGCGATTCACTTCAGTGGAAATGTATCCCGCCAATTCGGCCGCCAGCGGTTCGGCAGTTTGGACCCTTTGGTTCAGTATTTCAGCCGAACCTTTAATGATGCCCAAGGGATTGCGAATCTCATGCGCCAAACCGGCGGAAAGCTGGCCTAGGGCGGCAAGGCGTTCGGAACGGCGCGCTTCGGCCTGAGCTTGTTCGAGTTCCCGATTCGTTTTCGCGAGTTGCTCCGCGAGCATCTGATATCGCCGGGTCTGGCGATTGTTTTCAGTGGCGAACCGATTTACCACCATGGCGGCAAGAAAAAAGAAAAGAATGCGGAGGGCCAATTCCTCGATCGCGCCCGGCGCCAGTTCATATTCCTGCAGGGCCGGCAACAGATAAGAGCCGTAAGCGGCCGAGGCGATGAGCGTCCAGGCGAGCGTTAACCATGCGTCGAAATAAACTGCGGCGGTCACAATGGGGAGATAAAAGATGGGGTAGTAGCTGCTGTTAATGCCAACTTCCCCGGTATGGCTGATCAAGAGCATGGCCAGCAGAATCTTCAACAGCACCGCATAGCTCTGGCCTCTTTTCGGTAGTCGCTCGACGAGCCGGCCTTCCAAAAGTTGGAAAACGCCGATCGCCAAGAGAATCATTTGCTTGTGTATCTCGCGGACTGGGGGAAGCAACGCCAGTCCCAGCAAGAATAGGAGCCAAAGTAGATCCATCCAGCCGAGCTTGCTGTGTCGCTCCGCGCTCACACTGACTCCTGCGACGCCAAACGAGTGTACGGCCAGTGCTCAGGAATCGCCGCCGACTCACTATTCTATCCCGGGAGAGTCACTAAAGTGAGTAAGCCAACCATCATGCAGGCCTTGAAAAAAAGCCTAGCCGCCACCAGTAGAACGGAGCGGGCTCGGCCAGAGGTCAGTCGCCCCACCCGCCGCGACGGCACGCAGACAGCGCAAAGTAGGCTGAGCAATTCCATCTTGACTGTAGTGAGATGAAGGAACTACGCTGGTTGTTGGTTTCCTGAACAGGTACTAAATCATTTCTTCAACAGGAACTCCGCGTGGAATCTGATCCTCTTGAGGGCGCGGCCGAAATTAGCCAGCCACGGGTGATCGAACCCGGCTACACGATCTCGACGGTAACCGACAAGATCAGCTCGATTGTCCTGGGCCAGCGCCAGCGGCCCGGATGGTTTCTGGGATTCGGCGTTTCCTTTCTGCTGCTGATGATGCTTCTCTACGCGGTGACTGTCCTTTTCGCAATTGGCGTCGGGATTTGGGGTGTGAACATCCCGGTTGGATGGGGCTTCGCCATCGTTAATTTCGTCTGGTGGATCGGGATCGGACATGCCGGCACGTTGATTTCCGCAATCTTGCTGCTGCTGCATCAGAAGTGGCGCACATCCATCAACCGCACCGCCGAAGCAATGACCATATTCGCAGTGCTCTGCGCGGGGATGTTCCCAGTGCTTCACCTGGGCCGTCCGTGGCTTGCCTATTGGCTATTTCCGTACCCCAACACGATGTGGTATTGGCCGCAGTTCCGCAGTCCCTTGGTCTGGGACGTATTCGCAGTCTCCACCTACCTGACGGTTTCGCTCTTGTTCTGGTTCGTCGGACTCATCCCCGATCTGGCAACGCTGCGCGACCGGGCCCGCACGCGCGCGAAGCAGATCGTCTACGGGTTCCTGGCCATGGGCTGGCGCGGCTCGGCCGTGCATTGGAAGCGCTATGAAATGACTTCGTTACTTCTCGCTGGACTGGCAACGCCGCTGGTGATCTCGGTGCACACAGTGGTGAGCTTCGATTTCGCCACCGCCATTGTGCCCGGCTGGCACACGACCATTTTTCCTCCCTATTTCGTCGCGGGTGCTATCTATTCGGGTTTTGCCATGGTCCTGTGCTTGGCCATTCCCCTGCGCAAATTTTATAGACTCGAAGACTTCATCACCACTCGTCATCTCGACAACATGGGAAAGATCATGCTAGCAACCGGACTCATTGTGGCCTACGGCTACATGATGGAAGCGTTCATGGCGTTTTATAGCGCGGACATTTATGAGAGATACGTAACGCTGAACCGCATGGCTGGCCCCTATGCGGCGGTCTATTGGTGCCTGATCGCCTTCAACGTGGTCGTTCCGCAGGCGCTCTGGTCGCGGCGTGTGCGCACCACTGTCCCGGCGCTTTTTACGCTGGCTTTGATCATCAATTGCGGCATGTGGCTCGAGCGCTTTGTTATCGTGGTGATTAGCCTGCACCGCGATTTCATGCCCTCGATCTGGCGGATGTACGCGCCGACAAGGTGGGACTGGATGACGCTTTTCGGATCGATCGGCCTTTTCCTGACGCTGCTGTATCTCTTCATCCGCTACCTGCCGATGATTTCGATTTTCGAAATGAGAAGCCTTGTTACTGAGACCGAGGGGGAAAGGAGATAGGGGCGGCCAGCCTGGCGGCGATCATGGCGCAGGTCTTTCATCACAGCACGAACTTAATTTCGCGACTCACGATCTATGGCTTCTTTCTGCTCCTGATTGTGGGCGGCTTTATTCCCTACTGGATCGATGGCTCACCGTACGTAACGGAAGCCAACGTCCCGAAAGTGCAGCCTGTGCCTTTCAGCCATAAACATCACACCGCGGAACTGGGAATCGATTGCCGTTACTGCCACACGTCGGTCGAGGAATCCTCCTTTGCCGGATTGCCACCGACGGAAACGTGCATGACCTGCCACTCTCAAATCTGGAAGAACAGCCCCATACTGGAGCCGGTTCGCCAAAGTTTCCGGGAAGATCGGTCGATCGAATGGGTGCGGGTGAATGCTCTTCCTGAGTTCGTTTATTTCGATCACAGCATCCACGTGGCCAAGGGGATTGGCTGCACAACGTGCCATGGCCCCATTGGGGCGATGCCCCTCACCTGGGCGGAGAACTCGCTGAAGATGTCCTGGTGCCTCGATTGCCATCGGCACCCGGAAAATAACGTGCGGCCGAAGGACGAGGTGTTCAGCATTTCCTATCAGCCGCCCGCACATCAACTGGAACTCGGTACGAAGCTGGTCAAGGAATACAAAATCTATTCGCTCACGGACTGCTGGACCTGCCACCGCTGACGGGAACCATCATGCGAGCGAATCGCCAATGAATCCGTGTTGACAGATGCAGGCGGAATCCAAAACGTTCCTTGATTTCGAAAGTATCGCTGCGAAGCTCAAGCACAATGGTGCGCGGCACCTGTGGCGCAGCGTGGAGGAACTTGCCTGCACGCCTGAATACGAGGCGTTTCTGCACGACGAATTTCCCAACGATCCAGCGAAAGAGCCTAAAGCCGCCAAACAAGGTCTGAACAGGCGTGAGGTTCTCAAGCTAATGGCCGCTTCCGCGGCGCTTTCCGGACTCACCGCCTGCACGAAATTGCCGACCGAAAAAATTGTCCCGTACGTCCGTGCTCCCGAAGAAGTCATTCCCGGCAAGCCGCTTTTTTACGCCACGTCCATGGTGGATCGCGGCGTGGCCATCGGCCTGCTCGTGGAAAGCCATATGGGGAGACCCACGAAAGTGGAGGGAAATCCGGACCATCCGGGAAGTCTGGGCGCCAGCAACATTTTCTGCCAGGCGTCGTTGCTCACGCTCTGGGACCCGGATCGCTCGCAAGTGGTCTTGCACGAAGGACGCATCAGCGATTGGCCCGCATTCCTGGCCATGACGGCTGATCTTCGCGGCAATTTGGAGAGCACGAAAGGCGCCGGGCTGCGCATTCTCACCGAAACTACATCCTCGCCGACCTTTGCCGCGCAAATGCGGTCCCTGCTCGAGCGATTCCCGAATGCAAAGTGGTATACGCACGAACCATGCGGCAACTACGCGGAACATCAGGGAGCGCGGCTGGCCTTCGGCCGTAATGTTAATTCCGTGTTTCGATTCGATAGAGCCGCTGTCGTGGTTTCCCTCGATTGCGATTTTCTCGACGATGGCGCAGCCAGCGTGCGGTACACGCGCGATTTTGCCAATTGGCGGGGAATCGAGACGCCACGGGCGCAGATGAATCGGCTGTACGTCGTCGAGAGTACGCCCTCGATTACCGGGGCAATGGCGGATCATCGGCTCCCGATTCGCTGCGGCGAAATCGAGATCTTCGCGCGAACTCTCGGCGCCGCTCTTGGCCTTCCACTGCGAAGCGCAAGCTCGGCTGTTCCGGATCAATGGCTGAGAGCACTCGTGCGCGATTTGCAAAATCATCGCGAATCTTCGCTTATTGTGGCGGGGGCTTCGCAAGCTCCCGCGGTGCACGCGCTGGCCCATGCCATGAATGCGACGCTAGGCAATGCAGGTCAAACCGTCGTTTATACAGACGCGATCGAACTGAGCCCTGAAAACGATTCGTTACCGGAATTGGTGAAAGAGATTGAAGCGGGCCAAGTGTCGACTCTGTTCATACTCGGCAGCAATCCCGTCTTCACGGCGCCCGCGGATTTGCAGTTCGCACAACAGCTCCTGAAAGTCCCGCTGCGGATTCACTGCGGTCTCTACGACGATGAGACTGCGGAACTCTGTCATTGGCACGTTCCTCAAGCTCATTTTCTCGAATCGTGGAGCGATGCTCGCGCCTACGACGGCACCGTCGGCATCGTCCAGCCGCTGATCGCTCCGCTCTACCACGGTAGATCGCTGCATGAGCTGCTCGCACTGCTGACCGGCGACATCGGAAAATCCGATCACGACTTGGTCCGCGATCACTGGAAAAGTCAGCACTCGCAGCCGTCCGCGGAACTGTTCGAGAATTTCTGGGACAAAACCTTGCACGATGGCGTGATGGCGGCAACTGCTTTGCCTCCTCTTTCACCCAAGCTGGGCCTTGATTACAGCGGATTGCCCAACCCGCCCGCGTTGAATCAGCAAGCCATCGAGGTTGTCTTCCGTCCGGATCCCACCATCGGCGACGGTCGCTGGGCCAATAACGCGTGGTTGCAAGAGCTGCCCAAGCCACTCACGAAAATTACCTGGGATAACGTTGTGGCGCTCAGCCCAGCCACCGCGTGGCGTCTCGGCCTTACGACAGGCGACGTCGCGAATTTGAATATCGGAGGTTGGAGAGCCAGCGGCCCGGTGTGGGCTTTGCCGGGACAAGCTGACAATTCCGCAACCATCACGCTGGGATATGGGCGCAGGCGCGCCGGCCACGTCGGCACGGGAATCGGGCTCAATGGCTATCTCCTGCGTACCTCCTCCGCGCCTGCCATTGGCAGTGGCCTTCAGATCGAAAAAACCGGAAAGACCTACCTTATGGCGGCAACGCAGATTCATCACCCGATCGAGCGCAATAATCAGCAGGTCGAGGAAGAAAGCGAAAACGCTTTCGCGCGAGACCTTGTGCGTATCGCCACGCTCGAGGAATTCCGCAAGAATCTACAATTTGCGAAGGAATCTGAAGAAGAAGTCGCAACAGGCCTTTCGCTCTATCAGCCATTTAGATACACAGGATATGCCTGGGGCATGTCCATCGACCTGAGCCGCTGCACGGGTTGCGAGGCCTGCGTGATCGCGTGCTACGCCGAAAATAACATCGCGGTCGTCGGGAAATACGAAGTGATGGCGGGACGCGATATGCAGTGGATCCGCGTCGATAATTACTTTCGCGGCGGCCTCGAAAACCCGGAAACCTATTTTCAGCCGGTGCCCTGCATGCATTGCGAGCAGGCGCCATGCGAGCTCGTCTGCCCGGTTGGGGCCACTCTTCACAGCTCGGAAGGGCTTAACGAAATGGTTTACAACCGCTGCGTAGGCACGCGCTATTGCTCCAATAACTGCCCCTACAAAGTGCGGCGTTTTAATTTCAAACTCTACTCAGATTGGGTCACCCCTAGCCTCTATGGCCTACGCAATCCGGACGTCACGGTGCGCAGCCGTGGAGTCATGGAGAAATGCACGTACTGTGTGCAGCGCATCAACGAAGCAAAAATCAACGCCGAAAAAGAAAATCGCCTCGTGCGCGATGGCGAAATTCAAACGGCATGTCAGCAGGCATGTCCCGCCCAGGCCATCATTTTCGGGAATATCAATGATTCCAACAGCCGCGTTTCCAAGCTGAAGCGCCAAACGCGTGACTACAGCTTGCTCGCGGAACTCAATACCCGGCCGCGCACGACGTATTTGGCAAAGTTAAGGAATCCGAACCCGGAGATTTCGGCGATCTGACAATCAAAGGGAGCAAATATCATCTAGAGCTTTAACATGCCCACGAAGCGCATTTACGGATTAGTTGCGGAATTCGAAAGCCCTGGCCAGCTTCTCGAGGCCGCCAACCGCGCGCGGGAGGCCGGCTATCGCAGCATCGATGCCTTCTCTCCGATGCCGATTGAGGGGCTGGCGGAAGCCGTGGGCTTCGGAAACACACGGCTTCCTCTGGTCGTCCTCTTCGGTGGGATGTTCGGAGCGGCGGGCGGCTTTTTTCTGCAATGGTATGCAAACGTGCTGAGTTTCCCGCTGAACGTGGATGGTAAGCCGTTCAATAGCTGGCCCGCATTCATCCCCATCACGTTCGAGTTAACGATTCTCTGCGCCGCGCTGGCGGCGACCATCGGAATGCTGGCAATGAATGGTTTGCCGACGCCTTATCACCCGCTCTTCAACGTGCCGCGTTTTGTCATGGCCACGCGGGGACGCTTTTTTCTTTGCATCAAAGCGCGCGACAAGAAATTCGATATAGGCTCTGCCAGGCAATTCCTGGAAAGCCTCAAGCCGTTTGGCGTCTATGAAGCCGAAGTCTAAATCGCGCAAATCTTCGCCAGCCGCGAGGCGGGCGCTCTGCGTGTCCTTGATCTTCCCTGCCCTCCTGCTCTCCGGCTGCCGCCAGGACATGCATGTTCAGCCGAAATATGAACCGGAAGATCCCAGCACCTTTTTCGCTGACGGCCGTTCCGAACGCCCACCCGTCGAGGGAACCGTTGCGCGCGGCCAACTGCGCGCGGACGAACTGCTCTACACGGGCCGAGTCAACGGCGTGGTCGCCAATCTCTTCCCCTTCGCCATCGCCGCCGCCGACTTGAGCCGCGGCCGCGAGCGATACAACATCTACTGCTCGCCTTGCCACGATTACACCGGCAGCGGAAACGGAATGATCGTACAACGCGGCTTTCCACCGCCGCCTTCGTTTCACATCGAACGCCTGCGGCAAGCTCCCGCCGGTCATTTCTTCGAGGTCATGACCAATGGACTCGGGCTGATGTACAGCTACGCCTCCCGGGTTTCGCCCGAGGATCGCTGGCGCATCGCCGCATACATCCGCGCATTGCAGTTGAGCCAGCATGGTTCGAACGTCGACGCTCCTGAATCGCAGAGCCGCGCGCTCGCGGGGGAACAACAGTGATGGCAACCGACACGCTCCGGGATCGATTCGATCAGATCCAGAGGCGCGCCTTCATTCTGGGGATTGCAGCACTCACTCTCGCGGTGTTAGACGGGATACGTGCGCCCGAGCAATTCGTCCGCTCCTATCTGCTGGCCTTTGTTTTCTGGCTGGGCTTTCCTTTAGGTTGCGCCGCGTTTCTAATGGTGCACCACCTGACCGGCGGATTTTGGGGATTGCCGATTCGGCGCCCATTGGAAGCGGGCACGCGCACTCTGCCATTGCTTACAGCTCTAGCTCTTCCCCTTCTCCTGGGTCTGAGCCGCCTATATTCCTGGACGCATTCGGATCTCGTGGCCGCAGATGTCGCTCTCAAGCTCAAGCAGCCCTATTTGAACCTGCCATTTTTCCTGATTCGCAATGGGATCTATTTCGCAGTGTGGTGGACTCTGACGGTCAGATTGAACCGCTGGTCAGACGAGCAGGACCGCACCGGCGATCCACTTCTAGCCGCGCGCCTGGAAAATATGAGCGGGCCGGGATTGGTGCTTTATGGCCTCACGGTGACGTTCTTTTCGATCGACTGGATCATGTCGCTCGAGCCGCATTGGTTCTCCACAATTTTCGGCATGATCTTCATGGTCCTGCAGGTGCTCGGCGCGCTCGCCTTGGCGATTCTGGTGGCGGGCCTGCTCTCCCGGCGCGAACCCATCGCGAGTGCCATTACTCCGGACCGTTTCAACGACCTTGGAAATCTGGTCCTGACGTTCGTAATGCTCTGGGCCTATCTTGCCTTCTCTCAATTCCTCATCATCTGGGCGGGTAATTTGATTAAGGAAATTCCTTGGTACGTGACGCGAGCGGAAGGCGGCTGGGCCGTCGTCGCCTTAGTCATGATTTTCTTTTCTTTCGCAATTCCCTTCTATCTTCTGCTCATGCGCGCGGTCAAGCGCAGCACCGAAACTCTGTCCATTCTTTGCGGCGCGCTGATTATCACCAACTTTGTGGATGTCTATTGGATGGTGGTCCCCGCTTTCGAGAAGTCCGGCCCGCGTTTTTATCTGCTTGATTTCCTCTTGCCCGTCGGGATGGGCGGAATTTGGGTGGCGGCGTTTGTGCGCCAGCTCAAGAGCCGTCCCTTGCTGCCTCTGCACGATCCCAGGTTCGCAGGAGCGCTCGAACATGGCCACTAGCGCGAAGATAGCGCCGCAAGGTGGATACGAGAAAAGCGATGCCAGTCCGCGTGTCTTGCTCTATTTCGTTCTTTTTATTGCCGCGATTCTGGTTGCTGCTTCGTTATCGTTGATCTGGCTGTTCAAATACTTTCAGAAGGCCGAGAATCCCGGCTCCTTCATTGCTGCGCCCTTCGCCACGGAGCGGCCGCTGCCACCCCCGCCCCGCATTCAACCAAATCCCGGCGCGGATATGCAGAACTATTACCAATCGCAACAGAACCTCCTCAACAGTTATGGATGGATCGATCGCCAAAACGGAATCGTGCGGCTGCCCATCGACCGCGCCATGGAGCTGCTTCTCGAGCGAGGCCTGCCTACACGTCCAACCAGCACGCCCGAAACGGGAGCGCCTTCGCAAAAAAGAAATCCTTCAACGAATAACGCCAAACCCGGAGGTTCGGTGCGATGAAATCGCCGCTTGTACGCCTGTCGATTCTCGCATTCGTGTTTCTTTCGGGCTCGTTTGCCACGCGCTCTGCACCCGCTCAGCTGGACGACAGACCGGTGCAGGCTGCGGGCGTACGCCCAGCGCTGCTGCGCGACGTCGGACTGGATCAGAAACTCGGCAACTCCATTCCCCTCGATCTCACTTTTCGCGACGAGCACGGCCAAGCGGTGGCGCTGCGGCAATTTTTTGGACAAAAGCCCGTCATCCTGACGCTCGTGTATTACCAATGTCCGATGTTGTGCACCGAGGTGCTGAACGGCCTTCTGCGCAGCGTACAAGAATTGTCTTTAGAGATCGGCAAGGATTTCACGATTGTGACCGTGAGTATTGATCCAACGGAGCGGCCAATCCTCGCTAACGTGAAGCACCAACTTTACACCGGCCTTTATGGCCGTCCGGGAAGCTCGCAAGGATGGCACTTTTTGACCGGAGACGAAGCGCAGATCAAAACCCTGGCGCAGGCCGTGGGCTTCCGCTACGCCTACGATTCCGCTTCCGGCCAATTCGCGCATCCGAGCGGAATCATGCTGCTCACATCCGCTGGGAAGCTGACGCGTTATTTTTACGGCATCAGTTATCCCTCGCGTGATTTGCGGCTGGGATTGGTCGAAGCGTCGCAAGGCAAGATCGGTTCCCCCATCGATCAGATTTTGCTTTACTGCTATCACTATGACCCGGCAACCGGAAAGTACGGCCTGCTGATCGCGCGTGTGATCCAGGCCGCAGGAGTGCTGACGGTATTGTCGCTTGGCCTCGTGATCGCAATTTTGTTTCGACGCGAGAACTACGTGCTTCCTAGGCGTGACCCTTGAGAGCGAGAAGAAAGGCAGCCGGTAAGCTTGGACGCTAGCATCATCGCGGGAGTTTTCGTCGCGCAATGGCCGCAGCTTCGACCGACGAACGCCTCCACGTCGGCCGATCGCGTGGACCACCTCTTTTTTTTCCTCACTGGCCTCACTCTGTTTTTTACCTTCTTCATTTTCGCGACGATTTTCTACTTCATGATCAAGTACCGCCGGCGCTCGGAAGAGGAGCGTCCGCCGGAAACACAGGAATCCATGGTTCTTGAGATCACCTGGATCGCTATTCCCAGTTTGATTTGCGTATTTCTCTTTCTCTGGGGAGCCAGTCTCTTTTTTGCCGCCGCGCGGCCGCCCCAAGGCGCAATGGAAATTTTTGTCGTTGGCAAACAGTGGATGTGGCACCTCCAGCATCCCGAAGGACAGCGGGAGATTAACCAATTGCATATCCCGGTAGATGTTCCTGTACGGTTGACGATGACCTCGGAAGACGTGATTCACGATTTCTTCGTGCCCGCTTTCCGCATGAAGATGGACGTGGTTCCCGGCCGTTACACCTCGGAATGGTTTGAAGCGACCAAACCGGGCAGCTACCGGCTTTTCTGCGCGCAGTATTGCGGGACGCTGCATTCGGGAATGACCGGGACGATTGAAGTGATGACACCCACCGACTACGCCCTCTGGCTGCGCGACACCGCCAGCACGAAATCCATGGCCGAGAGCGGACAGGAGCTCTTCACGCGCCTCGGTTGCGACACGTGCCATCTTGCAGACGGGTCCGGCGCTGGCCCCGCGCTGCAGGGCCGATTCGGCCAGCAGGTGACGCTGCGCGACGGCCAAAATCTTGCAATGAACGAAGCCTACATTCGGCAATCCATTCTTGATCCCGGCTCCCTGCCTCTTCCGAATTATCGGCCCGTGATGCCCACATTTCGCGGACAAGTCACTGAAGAGCAGATTCTGCAGTTGGTCGCTTACATCAAATCGCTCGGTTCGGGAGAAAGGACGCAGGCGCCATGACCACGGGGGTAGCGGAGGTCCCCGTCGAATCCCGCGTTCATTACCTGAATGCCAACTACGGAATCAAATCGTGGCTTTTCACCACCGACCATAAGCGCATCGCGCTGCTCTATCTCGGTTCGATCACGCTGATGTTTTTCATTGGAGGTGCCGCAGCGGTCATGATGCGGCTGCACTTGATTGAGCCGGCCGGTGCTTTGGTACAGCCGGAAACTTACAACAAGCTCTTTACCATGCACGGCGTGGTTATGGTGTTTTTCTTTCTGGTTCCTTCCATTCCCGCAACGCTCGGCAATTTTCTTGTGCCTATGATGATTGGCGCGCGTGACCTGGCTTTCCCGCGCCTGAACTTGTTGAGCTGGTATGTCTACATCACCGGCGCCGCATTTACGCTGTATGCGCTGATCTCTGGCGGAGTGGACACCGGCTGGACCTTCTACACACCATTGAGTAGCCACTACCTCAATACCCAAGTGATTGCTACGGCCCTGGGCGTTTTCATCACCGGAT
>QHYQ01000177.1 GCA_003224175.1 Acidobacteriota bacterium | reverse complement strand
ATTGTGTTTTGAAACGGCGCAGACGAATGGATCGAGCGTAAGCCCCCGGACTGATCCCGACCCTGCGGCGAAACAATCGGTGCAGCCGAAAAGGGCTTACGCCAATCTGGCGAGCTACACTGCCGATCCGGATTGGGTCATCGGAGTTTTGCTCCATGAGCCGGCAGGCCTGCCTGATTAAGCGCGATTCGGCCGTGCCGGGCACGCCCCGCGGATTGCACCGACGACAAGCGCGAAATCCCTCGTGCTCCGCGGTTTCGGGTGCTCTGAAAAATATGACCCGCTCGCGTCGCGGGCGGCGCGATGGGCATGATGGACGACAATAAACGCCGGTCGAGCGTACGGCATAAACGAAGGCGCCATCGTATCGCGCATCTCGCGATGCGACAGCCTGCCAGAATTGGCGCTCCGGCAGCGCTCGTGCCTCGCCGCCGTTTGCCGGCTGATTCTCGATCCGCATCTGAGTGCTCTGTTTCATGAACCCAAAATACATCCATGATGTAGCTGCGGCTATCCGATTTTTGCGCTCAAAATGCGCCGAACCCGTCTGCTCGTAGTTTATATATTGGAACGTACGCCTGCCGTAATTCGTTGACCTGCAGAAGACCCACCGGCATAGTCACGCCAGCGGCGCCGGAAACGCATCCCTAAGGGAGGAACTATGCGCGTTTCTCGACCTGTCTCTACCGCAGGCCCGGCCGAATCGGTAACCCAAGATCCACAAGCTCCATCTGCTCCTACCCGTGCCGCTGATACCGATTGGCCCAACCATAGGCAGCCGCGAGGAATCAACCGCGTGCCCACGCATACGGTGGGTCGTGCCAGCGAACGCCGGGTCTACGCCCGCGCCCGGCTTTCCTTGCCGCTTCGCTTAGGGCGGGTAGCCGGAGAACGCCACACTCAGCGATACTTCCTGCAAACGGCAAATATCAGTTCCAGCGGTCTTTTCTTCCTTGCGCCGCTTCGGATTGAGGCCGGCACGCCCATCGAGCTAGAGGTACAACTGATCAGCCAACCCAATGCGCGAGCCACGGTACACATGAGCGCCGTTGCTCATGTAGTGCGCACCGAGCCGGCAGAGAAGGTCGGCTGGTACGGCGTGGCAGCTGCTTTCGATGATATCAGCTACCGGCGGGATGAGAGTCTGCTCGAAGGGAGTTCGCGCTGACCGCATCGTTTTCGGCCCGGCACCTCGTCTTGTCTAAGGTCATGCCCAGGTGTTCAGCGCGGGCGGCCACTATGCCAATGCGTCTGCTACGATGGCTTGATGCTGACCTGCAAGCCGCTTCGGGCTGTTCTGTTTGACTGGGACGGCACGCTCCTCGACTCGTTTCGGGCGGACACGAATGCTTACATGCAGATGTTCCGAGCCCTTGGCGTTTCGTGGGAGCCCACCAAGCTGGCGCAGCACTACTCGCCGGACTGGCATAACGTCTATCGCGCTGCAGAACTGCCGCCGGAGCGCTGGGCTGAAGCGGACCGGCTTTGGCGTCGCTTCTATCGCTGCGAACGGCCTTTGCTGCAGAAGGGCGCTCGCCGCGTAGTGCAGACACTCGCGGAACGATTTCGGCTGGGCTTAGTCAGCAGCGGCAGCAGCTTCCGAGTTCGCTCGCAGATTCGGGCATTTGGGCTGGAGCCGCTTTTTGCTGTGAGTGTCTTCGGTGACCAGGTGCCCCATCGCAAACCGCATCCCCTGCAGCTTCAGCTTGCCATTCGCCAGCTTGGCGTTGAGCCCGCTTCCTGCGTCTACATTGGGGACGCGCCAGAGGATGTGAAGATGGCCCGGCGCGCGGGCGTGGCTGTTGTCGGCGTTCTCGAGCATTCTCCCGTGCCCGAGCGGCTGCGCGAATCGCGACCCAACGTATTGATTAAAACCATCAGCGCGCTTCCTGAACTCTTCTGGCACAACTAGCGTTCGGGGCTTGCAGCGGGCGGGGTTTGCGCGGATTGCTTATCGGCCGGCAGCGGCGCGTACTGGTCCCAGCGAATGATCAAACGAACGGCAACGTTTAGGCCTCGATTGTCAAACGAGCCGTCAGAGCGCGAATATGCCGGCAGCCAATACTTGTTGGCTACAGGCTGCCGATAAGTCTCAAAGATGGTAAAGGGCAGTTGCGAAGCCTTAGCGTCGCCCGTTTCGGTTACCCATTTACCGTATGTTTTCACGATGGCCAAGTCATGGTCGTCCACCCAAACGAGTCCGTCGAAGTACGCGCGAGCGCGTTCGAGTTGACGCGGTTTGACCTGAAATACATACGTATTCAACTCGTCGACCGGCTGCTTGCCCTCATAGCTGATCTCGTATTTGGGCAGATTCGAGCTGACCAGGGGAAATGCCGGGATCTTCGAGAGCGCTTCGATATCGTCGCGCTCCAGATTCAGGAATTTGAGCGTTGACTGTGGTTCTCCGGCGGCCTTTCGCCGGGCCTCGTCGGAAACGGGAAGCGAAGCGGAGCTGATCTCCGCTTGGCCGGAAGCTTTGCCATCCGGCCCGATTTCCTCCAGGCGCACCGTTTTGCGGTAGCCATAAGTTACAAAGAGGCGCGCAAGCTGGTCCTCCTGCGCTGAAAATCGTCGAATAATCTCGTCAGGGGCGATGGGTGGCTGTTCCGCGGGCGTTTCAGGACGACTAGGAATGCGCACAATCTCCGGAGCCTTCGGTGGTGTTTGTGGCCCAACCGGCTGCTGCGCGGCAAGCGAGGCGGCCAAGAAGCCGGCGCCAGAAGCCGCCACCGTCAGAAAAGCAAGAGCGGGAATGATGCGTTTTATACTCACGGTTCCTTAAGATGCGCTGAACAGGCGGTACCGTTTACTCCAATTGTCCCGGGACCGCCCCCCATTATATCCGCCAACGTCGCGCGAAGCGCTTTCCCGGCCTGTCTGCATTTCCCTCGGCGCGCTCTGGTAAAATCCCGCTCTGCGGCAGCGGAAGAGTGGCAGGCGGTAATGCGGGCAGAAAAACAGGCCAAGCGATTCTTTGTTTCGGGCAGGGTGCAAGGTGTGGGGTACCGTTATTTTGCGATGGACACGGCTGAGCAACTTAGCGTGACAGGTTATGCCAAGAACCTCGCTGATGGGCGCGTGGAAGTCTATGCTATCGGCAGCAGCGATCAGCTTCGCAACTTCGCTCGGGAACTACGACGTGGCCCGGCGCTTGCCGCCGTGGCTGATGTCGCCGAAGCTGAAGCTGAAGTTTTGTTGGCTTTTAGCTCAGGATTTTCCGTGACGTTCGATCGTTAAAAATCTCCGGCTCGAGGCTGATAATGGATGATCTCAAGAAGCTGATTCGTGAAATCCCGGATTACCCGAAGCCAGGCATTCTTTTCTATGATCTGACTACGCTGCTCAAAGACAAGCACGGTTTTCAAAAGCTAGTGGACAGGCTTTGCGATCATTATGCGGATCACAAAGTTGACGTGGTGGTGGGCGTGGAGCCGCGCGGGTTCATATTCGCTCCCGCGCTGGCGTATCGCTTAGAGGCTGGATTCGTTCCTGTCCGAAAGCCCAAGAAATTGCCCGCCAAGACCGCCAAAGTTTCCTACCAACTCGAGTATGGCACGGATACGCTGGAGATTCACGAAGATGCCATCCAACCAGGCCAAAGCGTCTTGATCAGCGACGATCTCTTGGCTACCGGAGGCACGGCGGCAGCCACGGTGAAACTCGTGAAGACCCTCGGTGGCAGCGTGAACGGGGTGGCCTTCGCTGTCGAACTTACCTTCCTGAACGGCCGCGCGAAATTGCCCGGTATGGATGTCTTCTCCCTGATCCAGTACGACGCCTGAGCCCCGGAATCAACCGCGCTGCGCGCGCTTGGCGGCCCGCTGGCGCACAACCTCAAACAAAACCACCCCCGCGGCTACAGAGACATTCAACGAGCGCACCGGCCCGCTCGCGGGAATGGAGACCAGAAAATCGCAGCACTCTTTCACCAGTTGGTGAAGCCCTTTGCCTTCGCCCCCTAGCACTAGTGCAACAGGTTCGCTTAGATCGATATCCGTGTGGTGCCTTTCGGCGCGTTCGTCTAATCCAACCAGCCAGTACCCCGCCTCCTTGATCTCTTTCATGGCGCGCGCCAGATTTGTCACCCGCGCAACACGTAGATGCGCCGCTGCTCCGGCCGATGCGCGAACCGCCGCATCCGTCAGCCCGGCGGCGCGTCGCTCTGGAATCACGGCGCCGCCCGCACCAGCCGCCAGGGCGGTCCGAATAATGGCCCCGAGATTCTGCGGATCCTCCACGCCGTCAAGCAATACAAGCAGGCCGGATGCACCAGGAGAGCCGTCCCCGGCCAGAAGGTCTTCCAGCGAGACGCTGGCTTCCGCAGCTATCAAGGCGACGACGCCTTGGTGGTCACGCGTTCCCGCGGCACGATCGACCTGTGGGCGCTCTTCAAATCGTACGGGAACACCATTGCGCCGCGCCAAGCGAACGATATCTTCCAGCCGGTCGCCATGCCGCCCTCGAGCGATCAGGACGGATTGCACCGGCCGCCGGGCAGCAAGCGCTTCTCTCACAGGGTGGATGCCGGTCAATCTTTCCATGGGGAGACGAAACGAGCCAAAACTACGTCTGGCACAGGAGGGCTAATCGAAGCCGCGGCCTCTAGCTCTCGAGGGTCGCGATCGCCTGGGCGGCAATCGCTTCACCGCGGCCTACTGCGCCTACCCCTTCGTTTGTTTTTGCCTTCAGGTTGATGCGCGAAGCCTCGATGCCCAGCGCCTGTGCTAAGGCCTCGCGCATGGCGGAAAAATGCGGGCCCAGCTTGGGCCGTTCTGTGATTACGATGGCGTCCAGGTTCATGATGCGCAAGCGCCGTTCCTCCAGCAGGCTGCGCACATGCTCCAAGAGACGCAGGCTGTGCGCATCTTTCCATTTTGGATCCGTGTCCGGGAAATGCGTTCCAATATCACCGAGACCCGCCGCGCCCAAGAGCGCGTCGCAGATGGCGTGTGCCAGGGCGTCGCCATCGGAATGGCCCACCGGGCCTTTCTCGAAAGGGACTTCGATGCCGCCGAGCACGAGCTTGCGGCCTGCGGCGAGCCGGTGCAAGTCATAACCGATGCCGGATCGGCTCACCGCCCAACCTCGGCGGCCATGCGTTCACGGCTCAAATAAAACTCGGCAATCTCCAAATCGCCGGGCCGCGTGATCTTCAGATTGCGTTCCGAGCCCAGCACAACATGAACGTTGTGCCCGAGGCGCTCGACCAGCGCCGCTTCGTCTGAAGCTGTAAATCCATCGGCGGTGGCTCGCGCGAAGGCCTCGCGAAGAATGGCGGCTTCAAAAACCTGGGGCGTTTGCGCCAAAACGATGCGTTCCCGCGGGATGGTCGCCGTGATCAGCGCGACATCCTCCGGCAAGCCGGCGCGCTTCACCTCTTTCACCGTATCCATGGCCGGAATGCCCAGAATCGCGACGTGACACCGCTGAGCCTCAAGGATCACACGCTCCACCTGATCGCGCGTGACCAAGGGCCGAACAGCATCGTGAACCAAAACGAATTCCGTCTCTTGCGGAACTTCCGCGAGCGCTTGGGCCACGGATTCCTGCCGCGTGTCGCCTCCCTGTAAGACGCGAAACGGCCGCGCGAGGCCCTCTGCGGCAATGCGCTGGTTCAACGGCCTGATTTCGTCGGCATGCGTAGCGATCAGGAACTGGCTGATTAACGGGCAGGCGGCTAGCCTTCGCAACGTAAAGACCACCACGGGCACGCCGTCCAACAAGCGGAACTGCTTTGGCGCAACGGCACCCATGCGGGTGCCCAGCCCCGCTGCCGGCAATATGGCGACAATCGAAGACATATAGCGGATGCGCCGGCGGCTATTGGCCGGACGCCGAAAAGGTCAAAAGTTTACACCTCTCAAGTCCCTTGAGCCATCTCCACATCAAGCCGCACCGATTCCTCAAGATTGGCTGGGATCTGGTATGGCGGCGCGCGGAAGTCGCTCCGCCGCTGATGGCGCTTCGACCGATCTCGCGGCGGTTTCTACCGGCTGCGTCACATGATTTCTCGCTAGCTCGCGGTCGTCATAGCGGCCAAATATCATCTTCCCAGCCGTGGTTTGATGGACGGAGGTGACGATAATGTCCACGGTCTTGTTGATGGCCCGCCTCCCGCCATCGACCACGACCATGGTGCCGTCATCAAGGTAAGCTACGCCCTGGTTGTATTCCTTTCCTTCGCGAAGGATAAAGACCCGCATCGCTTCGCCCGGCAGCACCACCGGCTTCAACGCATTCGCCAGCTGGTTGACGTTCAACACATCCAGGCCCTGGAGCGTCGCGACTTTATTCAGGTTGTAGTCATTGGTTACGATCTTGGCGTCGTAGCGCTTGGCCAGTTCGATCAATTTCATGTCCACTTCAGCGATTTGGGGAAAATCGTCCTCAGCGATCTCCACCTCCAGGTGCGCCATCTTCTGCATTCTTTGCAAGACTTCCAGACCCCGCCGGCCGCGCTGACGTTTCAAGCCATCCGGCGAATCCGCTACCAGCTGTAATTCCCGAAGCACAAACTGAGGCACAACCAAAACACCCTCGAGAAAGTAAGCTTCGCAAATATCCGCAATGCGGCCGTCAATAATTACGCTGGTATCCAGGATTTTCGGCTGGCGCCGATTTCCTTTTTCATTGCCAAACAGACCGCCAAGGGCCTGTAAATTCAGCATGTCGCCTTTGCGTGCGCCAAGGACCAGGCCGATGTAGGTCATCACCAGCAGAACGCCGATATCCAAAAAAGACCGCGAGTCTTCCGGGATGGTTGTCTGGCTCACGACCAGGCCCATCAAGTAGGCGCCAACAATTCCCAAAACGGAGCCCACCGCAGCGCCGATCAGTCGCCGCAAACTCGCCCGTTGCAAGCGGATCTCGAATAAGAAAACAGATATGGAAAAAAGGAGGCCTACTACGGCAGCCACGGGGCGGCTAAGTCCGAAGGGGTGAAAATGATACCCGGCCGCAACGCATGCGGCGGCGAATACCAGCCGCACGACCAACTGGTCCCACCAACTGCCGAAACGCACGTCTTTGCGATAGCCATTGAATTCAGCGGTCGTTTTCGCGCGGCTGAATTCGGAGGTTGGTGCTTCGTGGGACTGCACAATTCGGGCATAAGGGCGAGACATAAGAAAACCTCATAAATTGGTTTTGACTGATAAGAGTTAGAAGTGAAGTCATCATGATTTGTATAAGACGATTTATATATAACGCCTTCCGGGAAGACGGTGCGCCCAAATGAAACGAAGAACGAGCCCCGGAACCAAGCGGGAGCGGCTTTCCTTACGCCGCAGCGCAAGCATTGTAACACGCAGGTCAAGACTTAGATTGCTGTAGAGCAAGGGTTTACACCTTGGCCGGTGATCTCTGATGCCTTCAGGGCAGGTAAAAACGAGGCACCCGTGTACCTAATGCGCAACATAATTCGGAGGTTACGGTCCCCAGTTGTCCCGCTACTTCCGAAACGTACTGAGCGGCATCCCCATCGGCGCCGTAGAACGTGGCCACGTCGCCCACGCTTACACCTGGAATGTCAGTCACATCGGCGGTGGTAAGGTCCATGGACACCGTGCCGACCAGCGGAGCAAACCGACCCCGAATGATCACCCGGCCTTTGTTCGTAAGGGAGCGCGGCAAGCCATCGGCATAGCCGGCTGAAATTACCGCCACCCGCGAGGGCCGCTGCGCTACCCAGCGGCCGTTATAGCCGATTGCCTGGCCCGGCGCCGTATCGCGTACCGAAATCAGTCGCGCACGCAGCGCCAGCGCAGGCTGCAGGGGAAGTTTCGCATTCGTTTGCGCTGTGAGTTCAGGTGGCTCGTAGGACTGGTGGTAGCCATAAAGCACCAGGCCGGGCCGAACCATGTTCGCCCAGGTTGCCGGGCGAGATGCAACCGCTGCGCTATTGGCCAGATGTATCAGAGGAGCCGAAACGCCCAAGCGACGCAGATCTTCCAGGATGCACTCGAACTCTTTCTGCTGTTGCTCGACGCGATCGTCCGTGAAGACTTCCGAGGAGGCAAAATGCGTGAAAACACCCTCGCATTCGATGTGCGGGCAAGACACCAGCGTTCGGGCGAAGCACGGCACGTCGCTTGCAGAAAGTCCCAGACGGTTCATGCCCGTTTGGAACTTCACGTGGAACTTGATCCGGCGGCGAGCTCGTGCCGCGGCGCGCTCCAGGAGGCGCAGCTGCTCACAGCGGGTGATGGCCGGCGTCAACTCATGTTCGATTAAGCGCTTTTCTTCGCCCGGCCAGAAGCCTGTGAGCACCAGGATCGGTTTGCGTATTTTCCCCTCGCGCAACTCGATTCCCTCGGCCGTGCAGGTCACGCCAAACCAATCGGCGCCGGCCCGGGCCAGAGCGCGAGCCACGGGAACGGCGCCATGCCCGTACGCATTTGCCTTCACGACTGCGAGTATTTTTCGCAGCGGCCGCGAACCTGATCGGCCTTCAGGATTGACGTGCCGCCGAATAGCCTTAATGTTGTGCGCAAGCGCGCTCAGCCGAATCTCGGCCCAGACCGGACGGCCATCAAATCGGATGCCTCGTTGCATAGCTGAACTTTCAGACTAAACTAAAAGTGTGTGAGGGGCAAAATCGTAGCGAGCAAAACGGTCGCGTTAGTCAACATTGACCCTTGATTGAGCGACGCAACAAAAAATAGCTTTCAGGCGTCTTAGATTCGTGCTAGTTTCAGGACCCAAGGACAAGAAAGCCTTCCTTTTGAAGTGGAAAAAGCCAATCCGCGCACTCGTGGCCGTGGCAGCACTGGTGTCGGTCTTATTGTTCGCCACTTCAGCTGGCGAGGCGTGCGAGGCTTGGCAGCATCACGAATGCAGCGCCAACCCGAACTGCCCAATCTGCCATTTGGATCAGCAAGTAGCTGAATGGGCGGGGCAGGGGCAATGCATTTCCACTCCGCAACGTTTCGGCGTCGCCTTCTGCCCGCCCGAGCCTTCCTTTGCTCCCAGCTTGCGTACGCCGCTCCTTATCACTCGCGCCCCTCCCTACCTCTGAACTGGCTTGGGCACGGCATCCCCAATATGCCGTGCGGAATAGATCCCAATTAGCGGGCCGGATTGCACGCCAAACTTCCGTGAAAGGGCGAAGCGATGAAAGAGGCACTTCTCGTATTTTGTGTTCTGTTATGTGTTCCTGCAGCTCTGCGTGCTCAGATCTCAGCTGAGGAGAGCGAGGCCAGGTTCAAAGTTCTGGAAGAACGGGTTCGTGCGCTCGAGGCCGAAGTGCAAGAGCTTCGAGCGCAGCGGATGGCAGCGGTTCATTTGGCGTCTGCTCGGAACGGGGGTCTATCGCCCCAGGTAGATTCAGCTGCCATCCCGGAACTTGTGGGCTCGCCCGATCCGGTGAAGGCCGAGGATGCCATGCGAGCCGGCGATCCACACGATCCGGTGACCGCCGCTCTTTCGCCCCAAGTGCCGGATACGGCAGTCCAGGCCCAGGGCCAGCAATTACCTAACTATGGCGGAGCGAGTGCCGCATCGAAGATTCTCAATCCGGACATCAGCATGATTGGGGATTTTATCGGCGCGATTGGCAAGGCGAACGTGCCGCCAACGCTCGCCGCGGCAGGCCAAGGTCCGCCGCCTGTGCTGCAGATGCACGAGAGCGAGCTGGGCGTTCAAGCCATCATCGATCCCTATGCGCGGGGGGACTTCTTTCTGACGTTTGGGGAGTCCGGGGTGGGCCTGGAAGAGGGCTACATCACGTTTACGGCTCTGCCCGGTGGATTCGTGGCGAAAGTGGGCAAGTTCCGCGGCGACTTTGGCAAAGTGAACACGCTGCATAACCACGTATTGCCGTGGATAGATCGCCCGCTGGTCACCGACAGGTTGCTCGCCGGCGAAGACGGAATTGATGACGCCGGGCTCTCGGTCACGCGCATCCTTCCGGCGCCAAAAGGCATCTTCCTCGAAGGAACCGCTCAGGTATTTCGGGGCGACTCAGGCGATGTGTTCGCATCCAGCAACCGCGGCGATGCCAGCGTGTTGGGGCACCTCCGCGGCTATCGCGATATTACCGACCAGACAAACGTGGATCTCGGTGTCTCTTACGCCCGCGGGCACAATGATCTGGGCAGCACCTTTCTGACCGATCTGTATGGAATCGACGCGACGCTCCGTTGGACACCGCTGCGGCGCACCATCTATCATAATTTTGTGGGCCGCGCCGAATTCGTCTGGAGCCGTCGCGACCAACTACCGCTTATGCAGCGCTCCTTCGGTTTTTTCACCTCCGGCGATTATCGTCTCAATCGCCGATGGACGGCGGGCGGCCGCTTTGACCGTTCCGGGCGGGCGCGTACCGCGAATCTGATCGATGACGGTTTTTCAGGAGTGCTTACCTACTGGCCCAGCGAGTTCAGCCAAGTCCGCGGCCAATACCGCTTTACTCGTTTCGCTGAAGGCCGTGACGGCAATGAGTTCTTGTTCCAATTTTTATTCGTTCTCGGCGCGCACGGTGCGCATCCTTTCTAGGAGATGGCCATGAAATTGTCCCAACTATGCCGATACTTATGTTTGGGCCTCTTGCTGAGCGCGTTCGCGCTGGGTATGTGTGCGGTGCCTTCGCAGGCAGCGGGCAAAATCAAGATTGTTACCGCCACTTCCGATCTCGCGGCCCTAGCTCAGGAGGTGGGTGGAGACCGCGTCGATGTCGAGTCGATTGCCAAGGGCTACCAGGACCCGCACTTTGTGGAAGCGAAGCCGAGCTATTTGTTGAAGCTTCGGCAGGCTGACTTGCTGGTCATAGTCGGTCTGCAACTGGAGATCGGCTGGCTGCCGCCGCTCATCACACAATCCGGCAACTCCCGTATCCAGGTCGGAGGGTCCGGCTATCTGGACGCATCGCAATTCGCCGAAATTCTCGAGAAGCCCACGGGTGAGGTGACGCGGGCGCAGGGCGACGTGCATCCGTTCGGCAACCCACACTACTGGCTGGACCCGGAAAACGGGCGCCGGGTGGCAAAAGGCATCGCCGACAAGCTGGCCGAGCTGCGCTCTTCTGACGCCACGTACTTCAACCAGAATTTCGAGTCGTTCAGCCAGCGGCTTACCGAGGCCAACAAGAAATGGCTGGCTGAAATGGAACCGTATCACGGGCGGAAGGTGATTACCTATCACCGCTCCTGGCCTAATTTTCTGAAGTTTTTTGGGCTGGTGACGATGGGTGAGATTGAGCCACGGCCCGGAATTCCACCCACGCCGAGCCATACACTGGAACTCATCAACATGATTAAACGTGAAAAGGTAAGCCTGATCCTCGTGGAGCCCTACTTCGACCCCAAGACTCCGCAAAGCATCGCCAGAGAGACAGGAGCGCAGGTAGTCATCATGCCTCCCTCGGTAGCTGGCGAGAAAGAAATCACGGACTATTTCAAGCTGTTCGATTACGATCTGGCGCTGTTGATCAAAGCGTTCCAGGTAACGAAGTAACGATTTCCAAGGAGGATGAATGGAAGTGCTTCGATTCCTGCTGGCGCCTTTCGTAGCGAGTCTGATCCTCACAGGCATTCACGCCTATCTCGGTGTGCACGTAGTCGAACGCGGCGTCATCTTCGTAGACTTGGCGCTGGCACAATTTGCTGCACTCGGGGCAACGATCGGCATCTTGATAGGACTCGACCCGCACGCCGGCGCATCCTACTGGATCAGCCTGGGATTTACCTTTCTCGGTGCGGCCATTTTCTCGCTGGTGCGGCTGCGGCGTTCGAGGATTCCGCAGGAAGCATTCATCGGGATCGCCTACGTCGTTGCCTCTGCAGCCGCTATCCTCGCTGTGAGCAAGGCCACAGGCGAAACCGAGCATCTGAAAGACATGCTCGTCGGCAATATCCTGGCCGTCTCTTGGCCAGAGGTGGGGCATACGGCCATGCTTTATGGCGTGATTGGCGTTTTCCATCTAATCTTTCGCAAGAACTTTCTCCAGATTTCGATGGATCCCGCAGCCGCCGAAGCAAGAGGACTATCTATCCCCTTCTGGGACTTCCTCTTTTACGCTTCTTTTGGATTTGTGGTCACATCATCGGTTGCCATTGCCGGCGTTCTGCTGGTTTTCTGCTACTTGATCGTGCCTTCAGTGGGAGCAATGCTGTTCGCGGATCGCATCGGCCGGCGGCTGGCGATTGGGTGGACCATGGGAACGCTGGTATCCGCCTTGGGATGCTACTTATCAGTGGCCTTGGATTTCCCTACGGGCGCGACAATCGTCTGTACTTTCGGCGGGGTTCTGGTGGTGATGTTGTTGCTGCACGCCGCTTTCAGCCGCGGGCACGAGCCCAAAGCCGTCGCGAGTGTCGCCGCGCATTCGTTCGAGATGCGCGATCGCGTCTAGGCCGGACTGCTTTCGCGCCTGTTGATCGGATTCTTTGTAATTCCAGTTCTTTATCGAACCGTGGCGCGTGACGGCGACGTTCTGCAAGTATAATGCTACGGTGAAATGATGGGCGACGGCACAATTCGCTGGCTGCGTCTGGTGGCGCTTTCTGCCGCCTTAGCGGGAATCCTGCTTCTCGCGACAGGCGCTGCCTGGTGGCACATCGAGACCCCAGGCTCCGTGGATTCATGCCCGATCTGCTGCCACACCGCTCATATCAGCGTTGTACCAGAGGCATTCTCAGCGGCCTCAACCGCCTCGGTAGTCGTTGCATGGCTCCTTGCGGCCGAGCGGTTGCTTCTCCCCGGCGATCCCTCCGTCGTAGTTCCACCCTCCAGGGCCCCACCCGCGTTGGCATAGATCTGCCGGTCCGGGCACCCGGCTTGCGCCCGACCTTGCTCTCCTCTCATTCACCGACACGGTAACCGCGATCCGCGGAGCCGCTGCACATAGTCAGCAGCGCTTCGCGCTTTGGCTTCGAGGAGGCCACATGCTACGCAAGCGAATTTCAAGTGGTGGGATTTTAGTTTTGTTTGTGGTAATGAGTGTGTTGGTTCTCGCAGTAGCTCCGAGATTAAGGGCGCAATCCAATTCAGGCATGATTCAGGGCACGGTAACAGATCCTTCAAAGGCCGCCGTGCCGGGCGCCAAGGTGCACCTCGAAAACCCGGTCAGCCATCACGTCAATGACGTGGAGACCGATCCGGACGGAAACTTTCGCATTCCCAACATTCCCTTCAATCCCTACCATCTCACCGTGGCGGCTCCTGGCTTTGCCACCTCCGCGCAAGACGTTGATGTGCGCTCCACCGTTCCGATCACCTTGAACATAACTCTGACGATCGGCAGCGCCACCACTAGTATCACCGTCACCGAGAACGCCGCCGATTTGATCGAAGAGGATGCCAATTTTCACACCGACGTTGACCGCGGCCTGTTCGATAAGCTGCCCTTGGAAAGCCAGTCCTCATCTCTAAGTTCCCTCGTCACGCTCTCCTCACCAGGAGTTGTGGCCGATTCCAACGGCCTTTTCCACGGGCTTGGCGATCACGCGCAAAATTCATTTTCGCTCGATGGCCAGCCCATCACCGACCAGCAAAGCAAGGTCTTTTCTAATCAGATTCCCACGGATGCCGTCCAATCTCTGGAAGTCATTTCCGGTGCCCCTCCAGCGGAATTTGGAGATAAGACCAGCCTGGTGATCAAGGCGACGACGCGCTCTGGTTTGGGTGTGACGCAACCGACGGGAAGCTTCACGACTTCTTATGGCTCTTTTGGCACCGTGAATGCCGGCTTCAACATTGCCTTCGGTGGACCCAAATGGGGCAACTTCATCACGGCCAATGGCCTGAGCACGAGCCGCTTTCTTGATCCTCCGGAATTCACCGCGTTTCACGACAAGGGCAATGAGGAAAATATCTTCGATCGCGCGGATTATAAAGTTTCCGATGCCGACACCCTGCAGCTGAACTTGAACTACACTCGCTCCTGGTTCCAGGAACCCAACTCCTACGATGCGCTCCAATCCGGCGTTCTCGATCCGTTCGGAAGCCCGCTTCCTGAGACCGATCAACGCGCACAGATTAGAACCTTCAACGTGGCTCCTTCTTGGACTCATGTCGTCGGCACGAACTCCGTGGTCAACGTGGGCGCTTTCCTGCGGCGCGACGAGTCTCAATTCTTCCCGAGCCCCGACCCTTTCTCCGATCTGATCCCCAGGCTGCAGCTTGAAACCGTCAATCAAAATCGCTTTCTCACGAACGTGGGTGTTCGCGGGGACATTTCCTATTCCAAGGGCATTCACAATCTAAAAGTGGGAGTGACTTATGAAAACACGCTTCTCAGTGAGAATTTTGGGTTCGGAATTGTCGATCCCACGCTCCTTCCAAGCTTGACCGATGCGGCCGGGAATCCCTGCCTGGCTACGACCGGGTTGCCCATCGAGTCTCCCTGCACGGACCTCGCCCCGTTCGATTTGACGAGGGGAGGAACTTCCTTTCTCTTTCACGGCCGCACCAACATCAAAGAGTTCGCCGCTTACGTACAGGATTCAATTAGCAAGGGGAATTGGACCTTCAATGTAGGGCTTCGCGCGGATGTCTATCGCGGCTTCGTCAACCATTCTGAACCCCAGCCCCGTTTGGGGGTTGCTTACAACATTAAGCCTACCAACACCGTTCTACGCGTTTCCTATGCGCGGACTTTGGAAACGCCATTTAACGAAAACTTGATTCTTGCAAGCACGGGGTGCCAATCCCGTGCCATCGCGACGCTAAGTGAGGCAGAGTTCGGCACGCCGTGCGTGGCCGCCCCACTGGGTCCGGGCTGGCGCAACGAATTTCACGCCGGCCTGGAGCAGGCATTCGGGAAGTATTTCGTGCTGGACGGCGAATACATATGGAAGTACACACACAATTCTTTCGATTTCAGCGACTTCGGAAACACACCCATTTTCTTTCCCATCGAGTGGGCGAGCTCTAAAATTCCCGGATTTATGGTTCGGGCCAGCGTACCCAATTTTCATCGCTTCACGGCATTTGTCGCTCTGACCAGCGTGGCCGCGCGCTTCTTCAATCCCCAGGTCGCCGGTTTGGGTTCGGGGCTGCCCGGGACCGGCGTCTTCCGCATTGACCACGACCAGAGGTTTGCCCAAACCACGCACGTGCAATACCAGCCGCTCAGTCGCGGACCGTGGTTCTCGTTTAACTGGCGATACGACAGCGGGCTGGTTGCTGGCGCAGTGCCGTTTGCAGCCGATACGACCACGCCGGTAGATGCCAGTGTGCTCACTCCCGATCAGCAGTTTCAGGCGGGTCTATTTTGCGGCAGCGTGCACGCCACTCCGACTACACCGATCAGTGCCAATTCCACCTGTGCTCCTTCGCAATTCGGTTCTACGCTCATGAAAATACCGGCTCCCGGAACGGAGAATGACGATCACAATCCGCCGCGCATCGCGCCCCGTAATCTGTTTGACCTCAGTCTGGGCGACGATGACGTGTTTCACTTCAAGGCGGAGCGATACAAGATCAGTCTCCGATTCACGGTGATCAATCTGACGAACAAAGTGGCACTCTACAACTTCCTTTCCACTTTTAGCGGCACGCATTACGTCACGCCGCGAACCGAAACCGCCGAAATCGGCTTCCACTTCTAACGTACTTGCTGTTCTGGATTTTCCGGCGGCAAGTTTGGGTGGTCTTATTAAGGTCCTGCAACCGAAGGAGCGGGTGCGGGCAATTCACCGCTACCGCCGATTTCAAACGTGAACTTAAAGACCACGCCAATCGGATCGGTGGAAGACGTCAGGCCAATGGGAATGCCCAGCAAGAGTTCCGCGCGCCTGGCGACCCGCCGAACGTAAGACGGTGTGAAGGCGACATTAGTCTCGCTTCCGCCGTTCCAACGGTTACTCTTGACGGCAACTTCTCCGACTGCCCATCCGCGTCCGGCACGTAAGGAGAGACCGCTGTTGCAGAAGAAAGAATCATGCAGGCTTTCACCGGCAATTGCACCGATGGCTCTGTGCGCGATCACGAAGTCCAGGCCGCTTGTGGTGAACATCTGATACTTGCTGTTCTCGAATTCGTGCGAAGCCAATAGCGACGGCGATAGTGTGTAGCCGCCATCCCCAAGGCCGCTGCCGGGATTCCCGCTGGGGAATCCTGCATCGAGCGCCGCCGCCAGATGCGTATACTGCGAGCCCACGCTTGCCCAGGTGTACCGCGCGCCCACTTCCAAATCGCCCATGCCTGTCGCCGATGCACCAGCCACGTTGGTGTTGCGAATCGCCTGCACGAAGGTCGCCACCTGCAGGCGATTTGAGATTCCCCACTCCACCTTCTGCGTAAACATGGCGTCGTGTACGCCGCCGTCTCGGAAGTACCACCCGCCGCTCGTCAGCATCATTTCGTGGCGGTCCTGCGGCACAATCGAGTCCGCCGACACCAACTCGAGAGGCTGCCTCTGTTCCAGGTCCTGCGCGCGCACAGGGAGCTGCCAAAATGCGCACGCAAACAGCAGCAAACAGATTGTCCTTCCCGGAACCATGTGGGCCAAAGCGACCCGCACTTTAGCATGGCGTGGGTGCACCCGAAAGCAGGAGGGAACCGCTCTTTCGTTCTCGGCCGAAAACGCTCTGCTACTCGTCGCCGCCGATCCAACCTCGGCTTGCGGCCTCTTCGAAACGCGTGAATTTGCCCAGGAAGACAAACGGTATGCTGTCCACGGGCCCGTTGCGTTGTTTGGCGATCTTCAGCTCCGTCTGCGCACGCTCTTCGTCGGTGACCTCGCCCTTCTTTTTGAAAAGATTGGGCCGATGAATGAAAAGTACTACGTCGGCGTCCTGCTCGATAGCGCCCGATTCCCGCAGGTCGGCGAGCTGGGGGCTGCGTTCCTCGCGTTCGGGGGCCCGTGTAAGCTGGCTCAGGACCAGCACGGGAACTTTGAGCTCCTTCGCCAGTGCTTTTAGTCCCCGAGTGATGCTGGAGACCTCTTCATTACGATTCGAAAACCGGCCGCGGGCGGCAATTAGTTGGAGGTAGTCTACGATTACCAGGGAAAGGCCCCGATCGCGCTTCATCCGCCGCGCCTTGGCACCGATTTCCGTCACGGTGGCCGATCCCGAATCGTCAATCCATAACGGCGAAACCGATAATTGCGCCAGGGCTTGGGTCATCTCGCGCCAGTCTTCGCGCCGCAAATGGCCCGTTCGAAACCGGTGGGCATCCACGCGCGCCAGAGACGCCAGCAAACGCATGAGCAGCGATTCCTTGGACATCTCCAGGCTGAAGATAGCCACCGGCGCTTGCTGGTGCAGAGCAACGTTCTCTGCGATATTGAGGGCCAGGGCCGTCTTTCCCACCGAGGGCCGCGCCGCCAGAATGATCAATTCCGAAGGTTGCAACCCAGAAGTCAGGCCGTCGAGCTGTGCGTAATCCGTGGCCAGCCCGGTGACGCGCTTGCCCTCGGTAATGACGCGCTCCAGGCGCTCCATATTGTCGTGAACCACATCCTTCATGGAAACGAGCCCCGTTCGAATGCGGTCTTCCGCAATCTGGAAAATGGAAGACTCGGCGCGGTCGAGCAGGGCATCGGAATCTTCCTCCGCGTCCAGAGCCGTCTGCTTGATGGATTCGGTGGCGTAGATCAGGCTGCGCAGCAGCGATTTTTCTTTGATGATGCGCGCGTAATGTTCCAGATTCGAAACTCGCGCCACGCCATCGATTAATTGCGAGACATACGCCGCCCCGCCGACGGCCTCGAGCTCGCCTTTGCGCCGCAGCTGATCGGTAAGCGTGACGAGGTCGATGGCCTGCTGCGCCTCGCCGAGCTGAATCATGTGGTTGAAGATACGACGGTGTGGGTCGGAAAAAAAATCGTCCGGCCTGAGCTTCTCAATGGCCGTATTGAGCGCGTGATTATCGATCAGGATGGCGCCGAGCACGCTGCGCTCGGCGTCGAGGTTCTGCGGCAGCGGACGTTCCAGAGTCGCTTCAGCCATCAGATATTCGCCTTATATTCGCCCAGAAGCCGCCAGAGATGCAAGCTCCTCCTGAATCCGCAGCGAACGCCGCAAAAAAAGATCGCCCGCGCACCCGAAGTAGGGGCATTGATTCTGCGGACACGCTACGGGGCGGTCAAGAAAATCACGAGACTTGTTGTGTGGAATATTTCTTAAATGTGGAAAGAATTCAAAAAGCCGAGGGGCCGCACACGCTGAGGAGTTCACGTGGAAAATCTGTGAGTGCACGCGGAAAAAGGCCGGGTCCCCATATCACGGCGCTTAGCGCTGGCAAAATGTGCGCTCGCACACGCCCATGGTACCCGGGCGTGGAGGCGCTACGTCTTCATTCTTGGCGGGAGACGTTGACCTTGAACCCCGCCGCGACGCCATGCGCCAGCTTGGCCGTGACTTCGTATTGGCCCACAACCTTGATTGGCTCGGCAAGCTCGATGCGCCGCTTATCAATTGCAAAGCCTTGAGCGGCGAGCGCCTCTGCAATATCGCCGGCGGTAACAGACCCGAAGAGCTGATCGTTTTCGCCGGCCTTGCGGGAGAAGCTGAGGGTAACGTCCTTCAGCAACTCCGCCTGCTTCTGCGCCCCATCGCGTTCAGTGGCCGTGCGTTTGGCGAGAGAGGTGCGGATTTTCTCCAGACGCTTCAGGTTTCCCGGCGAAGCTTCCAGCGCAAGTTTGCGCGGCAGCAAATAATTTCGCGCGTATCCTTCCTTGACGCTGACCACGTCTCCGCGCGCGCCAAGTTTTTCGATATCTTCCTGCAGGATAATTTGCATGGGATTTCCCTCGTGATTCCGCCGGGCTACAGTTCCGTCGCAAACGGCAGCAGCGCGATGTTTCGCGCTCGTTTAACGGCCACGCCCAACCAGCGCTGGTGCTTGGAACAAGTGCCGGTCATGCGCCGCGGCAAAATCTTGCCGCGCTCCTGCACGAAGGGCTGGAGCATTTCGACTTTCTTGTAGTCGATAAAGTCCACTTTCTCGACGCAGAAGCGGCAGACCTTCTTCTTGCGAAAATATTGCCGTTTGCCCCGGCGACCTGGAGGCCCGCCTCCTCCCGGCCCGGATGGGCGTCCCTCGCGCGGCGCTCCCGACGGACCGGAAGGGCGGGGTATTGGCTGTTGCTCACTCATGGTTTTGATCTCGACTTTCTCTAAAATTAAATTCCGTCGGGCTAGCTGGCCGCCGCCTGCGGCTCTGGTGCCGGACCTGCTCCGGGCGCAGCGGCGGGCTTGCGCGGCCGGCGACGCGCGCGATGTTCGCGATGCGCCACGAGCTTCTGCTGCCTCTTGATCTCTTCGTCCAAACGCACAGTCATATACTTGATGACCGCGTCCGAGACTTTCAGGCGCCGCTCGAGTTCCTTGATCAAACTGCCTTGCGTGCTATGCAGGGCGAGGTAAACATAGAATCCTTCGCGCTGTTTGGCCACGCGATAAGCCATCTTGCGCGTTCCCCACTTCTCCACCTTTTCCACCTTGCCGCCATGCTCGGAAGCGGCGTGCTCCAGCGTGCTCACGATTTTCGTGATCTCCTCTTCGGGCGTGGTGGGCATACAAATGAAAATCAGATCGTACAAACGGTCTGCCATTTTTCCTCGTTTTCGGTGTCCGGCGCCGCACTCGAGCGCCGCAACACGCTAAATATCGCTTTCGTCTCCAGTTTCGTCCAGCGAGCCAACGCGCCGGTTGAAGCGATTCATCGCGGGTGCGATTCCCTGCGTCAGGATCAGCTCCACCGCCTCTGTGGCCTGCTCCACCATCTCCGCCGCCATCTCCAGGTCCGCCTTGCGCATGGGCCTGAGAACATATGCAGCCAGATCGCCCACCGGATGGTCCGGTTGGATGCCCATGCGCACACGCGGGAACGCGCTACTGCCAATCGTGCCGATGATGGACTTCAGACCGTTGTGGCTTCCGGCGCTTCCCCGCTCGCGAACGCGCAGCATTCGGATCCGCGCGCGCTCGGCGATCGCGTCTACGCCCAGAAAGCCTAGATTGTGCGGCGTCCAAGCGTACTCAGGACCTGGATTGCCTAAGCCCACGATCACCCGCATTGGCGCGCCAGCCGAATCGCCATTCGCCACGCCACGCGCAACATCGACGGCCTCCGCCGGTTACTTCTTGGGTCTTTCCTTCTCCTTCTCCTCGGCTGCTGGCGCAGCGGCGGCCTCTTCCCCTTCTTCGGCCTCCTTCTTGCCCTTCTTGATGACTTCGGGCTCGGCAGGCGCGGCGGCTTCGGCTGCCACGGCTTCCGCCGGCTTCTCTTCCTCGGCGCGCAGCGCCACCACGTGTGCCACCACGCGTTGCGGATCGCTCACCAGCTTGATTTTCGCGGCGTCGATCGGCAGATCGCCTACGCGCAGTTGCTTGCCGATCATCAATTCGCTTATGTCCACGCGAATTTCCCCGGGGATGTCCGAGGGGAGGCATTCGACCTCCACCTCGCGCGTCACCATCTCGAAAATGCCGCCTTGCAGCTTCACGCCCTGCGGCTCGCCGAACGTATGCACCGGCACCATGACGTGCATGCGTACGTCCATGGCCACCCGCAGCAGATCCACGTGCAGCAGGGAACCGTGCAACGGATCGACCTGCCAGTCCTTCAGCATCGCCGGTTGATCCCCGGTGGCCAGCTTCACTTTGAAGATCGTGTTGTGACCGGATTCCGAGCGCATAATCGCGGCAAGCTGTTTCGCATTCACGGCTAGCGTGATGGATTTGCCTTCGCCGCCGTACAGCACGCCCGGCACCTGGCCCTGGCGGCGCAGCCGCCGCGCTGCATTTTTGCCGCGATCATCGCGCGGCCTGGCTTCAACACTTATCTGCTCCATGTTCTTCCTCGCAAATTCGTAATCTTAAATGAAAAGCTCACTGATGGATGTCTCCTCGTGAATGGAGCGAATCCCGCGCGCCAGCAACTCCGCCACGCTCAGCACCTTGATCTTGCTCACTTTGCGCGCGGCTTCGCAAAGAGGCAGCGAATCGGTGACCACAACTTCAGAGATCGGCGAACGGCACAAGCGCTCCACCGCGGGCCCCGAAAGAACCGGATGCGTGCACGCGGCGAAGACCTCAGTGGCGCCTTCTTTCAGCAAAGCCTCGGCCGTCTTCACCAGCGTTCCCGCCGTATCAATGATGTCGTCAATGACCAGCGCCGGTCTGCCCCGCACATCGCCGATCAGGTGCATCACTTCACTGACGTCCACGTCCACGCGGCGCTTATCCACGATAGCCAGCGGCGCATCGAGCTTCTTGGCGAACGACCGCGCCCTTTCCACGCCGCCTGCATCCGGGGAAACCACCGTGACGTCATGCAGTCTGCGCTGCTTGTAATAGTCCACCAGCACCGGCGATG
>QHYQ01000052.1:2752-5188 GCA_003224175.1 Acidobacteriota bacterium | reverse complement strand
GTCGGAAACCACCGAACATATGGAGGAGCCAGCCGAAGTAGGGATCCGGCCTTAGGCGATCACTTCTTGCAATGCGGCTAAGAAGCCATCGGCTCGAGGACTCTGTCTCCAAAAGCGCCAATGGGTGTGACGCAGGATCCGTCAAACGCGACGGAGCGATGGAGCAGGGAAACCGACACAACGATGCGATGGTTCCCTTTGAAGTTAATCAGAAATCCTTCTAGGCCCGCCCGGCCGTGGAGCTTTCCCACCGAGTCCTGACTTGGAAGGCAAACCATCCCTGGCTCTCGGTCCCAAACCCCTCACACTTCAATTCGTCTGCCGTTCGATAGGCTACCGCCATAAACACGCCACGCGGTTGGCAACACTTACAAGCATGCGGGCTGCCAGCTTGTTCGGTGGCGCCATCAGTATGTATGTTATTGATAAAGAAGCCCTTAAATAAGGGAACTAGATTCTTGACCCTGCATATTCGGTGAGTGAAAACTCTTACCCCCAAGTGTTACGAAGTTTCCTCAAGGGCGTGAGAGGATTCAGATTAGCACTGGCCCAAGAATTCACTATAACGACTATGTGACCTAGAAATAAGTCTATGTCGTCGCGTCGGCTGCAGACACCCAAGAGCGGACATTTGGCGAGCCGTACTAACGAGCACTGTTCAGCACGACAGAGGGACGTATCGCGCCGTAGAATCCCGCAATCGCTTGAGCGACACGGGCTTGTTCTTCGCCGGTCAGGTAAGGATGGATGGGTAGGGACAGGAGATTACGGGAAGCCTGCTCGGCCACGGGGAAGTCATTCTCCCGATATCCCAAATTCTGATAGGGCTTCTGCAGATGCACTGGCACAGGATAATGGATTCCGTGCCCGATGTTCTCCGTTCGGAGATGCTCCAGGAGTTCATTCCTCTCCGCGGCGGCAACGACATAAAGGTGAAATATTGATTTAGCCCAAGCGGGCTCAAAGGGAAGCGTGAGTTCTTCAACCGAAGAAAGCAGTTTCTCGTACCGTGAAGCCGCTTCGCGTCGTTTTTGATTCCACTCGAATAAATGCTCAAGTTTGACGGCCAGTATGCCCGCCTGGATAGCATCCAGGCGGCCGTTATACCCCTCCAGGTCGTGATAATACTTCTTGGGCTGGCCATGATCGCGCAGCATGTGGATCCTGCTCGCGATTTGCTCATCATTCGTGGTCACAGCGCCGCCCTCGCCGCAGGCGCCAAGGTTCTTTCCCGGATAAAAGCTAAACGCGGCCGCGCGTCCAACTGATCCAGCCTTGAGCCAGCGGTTCTGCTTATTCGAAAAGTACTCCGCACCATGTGCCTGACAGGCGTCTTCAATAACGGTCAAATTGTAACGATCTGCGAGCTCGAGAATCGGATCCATCTCCGCCATCTGCCCATAGAGATGCACTGGCACCACTGCTGTGACCGGCCGAAGTAGCTTTTTGTGAATGGCTTTCCGAATTTCTCCGAACGGAGAACATCGGGCACGGAATCCATTATCCTGTGCCAGTGCATCTGCAGAAGCCCTATCAGAATTTGGGATATCGGGAGAATGACTTCCCCGTGGCCGAGCAGGCTTCCCGTAATCTCCTGTCCCTACCCATCCATCCTTACCTGACCGGCGAAGAACAAGCCCGTGTCGCTCAAGCGATTGCGGGATTCCCAGCAACGATCATATTTGGCGGCACGTCGCGAGTTACTACGCTGCCGGCGCCCACAATCGCATTTTCTCCAATCGTGACCCGGGAAAGAACCGTCGTTCCCGAACCGATCGAAGAACCCTTCTTCACTAGGGTCGTCTCAACTTTCCAATCGGCTTCCGTCTGCAAGTGCCCTTCTGAAGTGGCGCGAGGGTAGGAGTCATTAATGAACGTGACGCTGTGCCCGATAAAGACGTCGTCTTCGATCGTCACGCCCTCGGAGATAAACGTGTGGCTCGAAATCTTGCAGTTATTGCCGACCTTGGCATTCTTTTGGATCTCAACGAATGCGCCGATTTTGGTGTTGTCACCAACCTCGCAGCCGTATAGGTTGATGAATTTGGACAGCTTCACATTTTTCCCAAGCTTTACGTCGGGTGCGATGCACACGTGTTCCGTCATAGTTGGACGATTTTGCCCTTCTGCTGCAGAGAACGGTCGGCAGCCTCCAGAATGCCCACGATTTGCAGGCCGGCAACGCCGTTGTTGAACGGCTGCTTGTCATTCATGATGCAGTCAACAAAGTATGCGGCTTCGATCTTCAGCGCCTCCACTTGTTCCACTCTTGGCGCCCACATATCGCCCGAGCGATAACTCACCAGCAGCTTGTAGACATCACCGCTCTTCTGCACGCCCTTGTCGTAGATCTTGATCTTCTCGTCCGCCTCGAGGTCGTTCCATACCAGCATTTTCTTCTCTCCTCCGATCAGGGTCGTGCGCACCTTCACCGGC
>QHYQ01000052.1:0-2744 GCA_003224175.1 Acidobacteriota bacterium | reverse complement strand
ACCGGCGAGAGCCAATTTACGTTGATATGGCCAATGATGTTCTTGGGATAATAGAGCGTTAGAAAAGCGACATCTGCCATGCCGTTCAAGTGCCTCTCGCCCGTGGCGACCACCGCTTCCGGTTTCTCCTTGATCAGATAATCCATGATCGAGAGATCGTGGGGCGCGAGGTCCCAGATCACGTTCACGTCGTGCTGAAAGAGGCCCAGATTTACGCGAGTCGAGTCGTAATAATAGAGTTCGCCGAGGGTGCCGTCGTCAATGAACTGCCGAATGCGTCGGACTGCCCCGGTGAACAAGAATGTATGATCCACCATGATTTTTAGGTGTTTGCGTTCAGCCAGCTCAATCAACTCTTCAGCCTGAGCCGTCGTGCAAGTGAACGGTTTCTCCACAAACACGTGCTTACCATTCTCCAACGCCGCCTTCGTGAGCTCGTAGTGAGTCCATACAGGCGTAACAACACATACGATGTCGATATCAGTCGCTTCGAGTAGATCAGCGCAATCTTGAGTTACGGGCACGTCGGCATGCGTCTGGCGAGCGCGCTGCAGCGATTCAACACTCTTGTCACACACCGCCACCACCCGAGAGCGCTCCTGGGCGTGGAAATTCCTCACAACATTCGGTCCCCAATAGCCGTATCCGATCACGCCGACCCGCACGATGCCTGCGGTATTTGCATTCTCGCGAGCGGCGCCCGGAAGAGAATCAATCCCCAGACTTGTAGCCACTCTCTCCACCCTCACTTTCGAAATCTAGCAACGGGACAAAACCCTAAGCAATCGTCAGCCTTATTTCCTTCACTGCAAAGTCGGAACACCAGATGAACTAGGGCGGAAGCTTTGAAGAACTCAACTCGAAAAGTCTGCCTGGCGAGGAGGCTACCTCAAGGAAAACCACTCCCAATAGGCTTAAACGCAAAACGGGCCCACTCCCTTAACTGAGTTCTAGTAGGCTCCTGCGCAGAAAAGGACAGCCCGCGCGGTGTGCAAGAGGATCTTTATATCCAGCCAAAGCGACCAGTTTTTCGCATATTGGAGGTCCAGGCGAACCATGTCATCGAAGCTAAGCTTGCTGCGACCCCTTACCTGCCACAGCCCCGTGATTCCAGGCTTCGCCTCCAGCACGCGGCGCCGGTGCCAGGTCTGATACGCCTCCAATTCGTAGGGGATTGGGGGGCGCGGACCGACAAGAGACATTTCGCCCTTTAGGACGTTGATGAATTGAGGAAGTTCGTCCAGGCTGCTTTTGCGCAGGAATTTCCCAACCCGGGTGACCCGGGGGTCTTCCTGAATTTTGTAAACGTCACCCCGATTCGCGCCGGATTCTGAGGAATGGGTTTGCCCGGCGATGAACCGCCTGACATATTCCTGGTGAATGCTTGGGTCGTTCACACACTCCATAGATCTGAACTTCAGGAAGGTGAACGGCGAGCCGTATCGACCCACTCTTTCTTGCTTAAACAGGATTGGCCCCTTGGAAGTAAGCTTGATGGCCAGCGCTAGGACGAAGAACAGAGGAGAAAAAAGGATGAGGGCTATGATGCTTCCTACAATGTCCATAGCTCTTTTCGCAAAACGAGACATCTTCCGCGCATCTTCCTGCTCGACCAAATCTGGATAGAGCTTGGCGTCAGCCAAACCGCCGCGGTCCGGTTTCTCCCGCTCCTCCGGAAAAAAGTGAAACGAGAAGTGGATTTCATCGACCTGTTCTGCAGATAGCTTTGCGCGCAGCGCCGCGCTTACCTTGGCGCGTATCAAGTTCTGCAAAGCGTTCCGGTCTGCTTTGCCGATCTCGGTAAGAATGACCCCTAGAACAGCGTTCTCTTGATACCACCCGGCAATGTCCGTCTCTCTCGTGGAACAAGAAAGAGCTGACCATATTTCTGACAGCACTCTTCTTTCCCCTTGATTTGCCTGTCGAATTCCTGCGTTCACGAGCATTAGCAGGAAGAACCTGTGAGAACGCTCCGCCCTCTTCCTCTCCCAGCAGAGAATTCTACGGAACATGTCCTCAGTAAGGATTTCGCGGTGCTCCCGGCTTGGGGAGCGGCCAGGACGCCAGTTGAATGTGGGAAGTCCTGCCGAATCTGACTCTTCTCTCATCAGACTCGTCTTCACAGCACGGCTTCCCCTGCTCTGAGATCCCCAAGGGAACCCCTTAGTGGATTTGCTGCACGCAAACCGAGGTCCATCGGACGGACCCAAGCGACATCGACTTCGACGGCCACGGAGCGCTGCAGCAGCGTCACTGACAACACCAGGCGATGGCGCCCTTTGAACGTTAGCAAGATCCCCTCAAGCCCACAAAGCGACCCGTATTCCACTCTTACTCTTTGACCGATTTGCAGGAATGGCCAAGGTTGTCTGGGCAGCCCCGATTGAACAGCAGTTTGCAGGGCAGCGATTTCCACATCGGCGACCGGCACCGGGGTTTTGCCCACTCCGACAACCTGGAGGACCCCCGGTGTTACGACTATCGGGAAGCGATTTTTTAGATCAAATCTGCAAAACAGGTAGCCCGGAAACAAAGGTAGTTCGATTTCCTTAATGCGATCGGCCCAACGCCGCCGGGCTGTAAACGGGCAAAAAGAGATCGTAGCCCTTGCTGCGCAAGTGGGCCGCAGCGAAGTGCTCATATCTCAACCTCGTCTGCACCGCGAACCAGGAGCAACTGGCCTTTTCTGGTTTCATTTCCCGTCCTCGACCGTTGTTGGTGTCTTTTGAGAGCTTATGCGCCGC
>QHYQ01000051.1 GCA_003224175.1 Acidobacteriota bacterium | reverse complement strand
CTTGGATGATGGAACATTCGTCGCTTTCGCCGGCTAGGTAATCGCTTAGACCTGGCGCAAGTGGGGCCCCCAGGGCAATGTGAAGCCTGGAGGCGCGCAGGTCGGCATCGACGAGCAAGGCCCGCCGACCACGTTGGCGAACGATCGACTGAGCGAGATTCATCGCTACAAACGTCTTTCCTTCCGCCACGGTTGTGCTCGTGACGAGCAAAGTTTGGATGGGGCGTGTTTCTCGAAGGCTGTACAGACGCGCCCGTAAAGTACGGAACTGCTCTGCCTGCCGTCCGCAGGGACGGTCGTTCGGGAAAACATTCCAGCAGAGCTGTGGTTTCCACACCGGTTTTGCGCAGCGCTGCCGCAGTTCGTCCAACTGCAGCGGACCAGCTGGCGACGCGCCTTCGGGTCTCACTGCGGACAGGATTTCTGGAATTCTACGCGCCGCCTTGCCGTTGTGACCAGGTTCCCCAATACCAGATTCCTGTGGGGTACCGACTGCTTCCAGCGGTCCGCGTATGGTCCGTTGATCCTGCGCGTTCTTCAGGGCTTCGTAGACGCGGCTCATATCTTTGTTTCCTCTGATTCCACCCAGACTGGCGCAGACGGGCCGTTGCCGTTGTCACGGCCGCTGAAATCTTTGAGCAGTGATTCCGTCGGCGAGAAGCTCTCCGCAGCCTTAGCCATCGCCGCCAGGATCACTGACCCAGTCTCACGGTCCGAGAATCCGGAGTTAAAGGCAGGAGCAATTGGCTCGATAAGATCCAACTCAAATTCACGAGCGACCTCATGAATGAGGCTCGCAGAGACTGGTCTCTGCCGCTCGGCGAAGGCGTTAATCAGCGCATGGTCGCAGAGGACGTTAATGACGCGCGGGACTCCGAAGGCGTAGTGGTGGATGCTCTCGATGGCTTCCGGAGAAAAGATCGGCTCGCTGTTCGCGCCGGCGATGCGCAGTCGTTCCTCGATGTAGCTACGAGTCTCCGCAGGCGAGAGTTGGGTTGTTCTGTAACGCAGGGTAATCCGTTGCCAAAGCTGCCGGAGCCTTGGCTCTCTGAGTTTCAATTCGAGTTCCGGCTGTCCGGATAGGACAATCTGAAGCAATTTCTCGCTCGATGTTTCTAAGTTCGTCAGCAGCCGGATTTCCTCGAGCAGCTCCGCGCTGAGATTCTGCGCCTCATCGACGATAAGTACCGCTGGCTCGCGATCTTTGGCGAGGCACCGATGCAGCAGCCAGTTATTGAGGTGGATCAACATGTCGCTCTTCGCACGCGATTCACAGGAAATTCCGAAATCGGTCAAGATGTAATTGAACAGGTCTTCGACACTCAACCGGGTGTTGAAAATAAAAGCCGTAGCCGCTTGGTTTTGCCGCAGCCAATCCATGAGTTGATTGAGAAGGGTGGTCTTCCCGGTTCCGACCTCGCCAGTCAAAAGAATGATGCCTTTGCGTCTCTGAATTCCGTAGGCCAAGCCTGCCAGCGCCTCCTGCATGACAGGTGTCAAAAAGAAATACCGGGGGTCCGGATTCACGTTGAAAGCGCTTTCTCTCAAGCCGAAAAACTTGTTGTACATAGTTAGCGCCTACCGGATGATGCTCCTAATTCGGGCCTCCCCTTCTTCATTAGGGCAAGCCTGCTTGTGCCGTTCTTCGTGCGTAGATCTGGCTCCATCCAAGAGATTTGAGCTAGCGTGGGCAACCGCAGGTAGATCTCGACATCGTGTGTGGATCGCATTGATTTGTCACGCCACTCGGACAATTGCACCAGCCCTAACCCCACAACCAGCCCTGCGCCCAATCCACCCAACCCGAAGAGCGGCCGATTGGGAAAAGAGGGCCGCTCCGGAAAGCTGGGGGCATCCAGAACACGGAACTGCTCGCCTTGCTGACGATGTTCCAATTCCGTAGCCATTTGCGATTCATTACGCTTCTTCAGTAGATCGTTGTAAAACTCGAGGGCCGTTTGGTAGTCGCGCGTCAGGGATTTGAACTCCTGCTGAATTTTAGGACTCGATTGGAGCCTACCTTGCAAAGTTCCGATTTGCTGCTGCAGGTGCCGCTGTTCACTTTCCTCCTGGATGGTGGCCACGTCGGCTTGATGAAGATGCGCCCGGAGCTGCTGGATTTCCGGCGGCTCAATCGAGAGTGGTTTTCCCCCAGGTTCGTTGGGTTCTTTCTGCCTCTTCGCAGTCGCATCCTGAATTCTCTTTTGTAGCCCCGCGACATCGTCTTTGAGCTTGACTACATCGGGGTATTCATCGGTATACCGCTCTCGAAGTGACAAAAGCTGTTCTTGTTCTCTGGCGAGTTGTTGTTCGAGCGTTTCGGGATTCTGGCCTTTCTGCGACGACTCCCAGGCCGCCACCTGCTGGCTCAACATTGATTCAGCAAATGCCTTCCCTTCTCTCGCCTGGTTCACGGCCTGTGTGGCAGCCTCGAGTTGTGTGCTCAGCCCCATCAACAAAGTGAGGTTGCTTTGTTCATTTTCGGGAAGTTCTCCAACGTAGTGACTCTGGAAATCAGCCAGCTTTGCGTCCTGCTCGTCGAGTTTGGCCTTAGCCTCCTCGAGTTGTGCGCCTAAAAACTGAGTTGTGTCTTCGGCTTGCTGCTCGCGGAGTCGTAGGCTCTGCTGCATAAACATGGAGGTGATCTCCGTGCATATCCGTTGAGCAAGCAAAGGATCTCCAAGGGTAACGTCGACATTGAAGCCCGGCAGTTCCGTGGGTCGCGTGCCCTGCGTGGGATTTAGCGGCCTCACGGTAATGGATTTCTGCAACCGTGCGACGAGCACCTCCATCGGCACCTTGCTCAGCTCCTCCTTGTAAAATTGTTCCACTAGGTGTTGCAGGCGCGTGCGGCTCAGGATTTGCTGCTCCATGCTCGCTAGGCGTTGGTTCAGATCCTCACTCAGTCGTTTTACGTAGCTGTCAGGGACGATCGGTTGTTCAACGAGGACTACAGTATGGGACGTATACCTAGCGGGTAATGCCATGCTCAACGCATATCCGATTGTGGCGCCGAGGACAGCGGGAACAATGATCAGCCAGCGTCGCCGCCGCAGAATCGCCACATAATCCTCGAAGGTTAATTCCGTCTGTTTGGGCATAGCTCTAATCCGTTTTCGTCATCCTGTCTGGCACGCAGATCCGCTAGGTGATGGGTCGCGGCTGCGCACGGCCCGTCAGACCGAGCGATGTGAACTGCCGTGCAAAGCTGTTTCCACACCCAACACCCGCGCAGGCTAAATTGGAAGCCTGTCTTTGCACCTGATAACTGAGGAAGATGCTCGCCCTGCGACCCCAGGTGTGGCGGCTAATCGTCACCACAGCGAGTCAGTCTCGGTACCGCTCGTTCACAGGTTGCTGCGCCGTTCGAATCACACCTCGATTGCTAGCGTAGCCACCAGTGAGCTGGCCCGCGAGCGCACGAGACAATTGGCTATCGATCGACGCGTATCCTCTGTCGGTGGTTGTACCTGCCAAGAAACCTGCTCCATCCGTTACATCGTGGTCATAGCCAAGCTTCAATACTGTGCGACGTATCTCGTAAGTCATCGAGCTATCGAGCGTCCAGGACAGCCGCTTGAATACCACGATTGTCGGGAGCGTGCTTCCCAAAGACTGTTGGGCCGCCGCCGTACGGAAAAAACTCAATTCTGGACCGGCGGAAAGCTGAAATGCCAGCCGCCCCGTAACCTGTCGGCCGAATGCAAGCTGGACGACGTGCCCGTCCGTCGGTTGGTACAAATTGCCGAATCGGAGACCGCTAAAACGATAAAGGAGAGCGATTGTGTTGTTGCGAGCGATTTAGGTTGAATCTGCCCTGGAGGATCGTATCGTTCAGGTTTAAGAGGCCAGAATTCAAAAAACGAACCACTGAGTAAGACTCAAGGAAGGTTAACGAGGACCGCGGGGTCGGGGAGAGATCGAGTTGACCTATGAACGTATTGGTAAGTTCTTGCCCGACCGTTGTAACGATCGACTGATTCGGCACGAATACCGGCTGCAGCGCGAGTTCCCGGTTGCTCGTAAGACTCCTGCCCGCTGGCAAATAGAACCCAGATACTGCTTCCGGGAAGTAGGCGACTTGGTCGAAGAGCGAAATTGCCGCGTGGTGCCAGCTCAGTTTTTCTCCAAGGGCGAGTTGCTGAATCGGCTGATCCTCGTTCTTGTGCTGCGAAACCACTCCCCCGCCGAGGTAGTTCAGGGTCAGGTCAGAGCGACGCGAGGACAAGATTAGGTCTGCGCCGCCATAGAAAGAGTCCCACGGAACCACGCTAACCGTATTACCAGCCCCGAGAGGATTCGTATCCAGAGTTGATGTCAAATTGAAGAAGGGCTGCCAATAGCTCCGTCTCAATACAGCTGAGTCAGGCGAAAGGTCTTGGGCGCCTGCCAGGGCGCGCTTATCCGATACCGGAGTTGCGGAATCAGCGTTTGGGCTCTTGGCATTTCCAGAGTAGGGTGCCGTAGCAACCGGCAACTCCACGGGCTGAGTCGCAAGCGTCGTCGAATCGCCATCCTGCGCCTGAGCATGACCTGACGTGCCCGAGAGAACCGTGGCCAAAAGCGCGATACAAATGTTTGCAATGAGAATTCGCATTGATTCTTCGCTTTAGGGAACCGCGATCGTGTCGCCCACTTTCAGGACGACGTTCTGCTCGGGATTCCTGCCGTTAAGAAAGTCTTTATAATTGAAAGAGAGCTTCTTCTGGCCGCCATTTCCGTCTCGCAGCACATAGATTTTTTGAGTACGGGCATATGGTGTAAATCCGCCTGCGCTCGATAGCGCTTGCAACACGGTCATTCCAGGCAGCAGGGGATACGCGCCGGCACGCGTCACTTCACCAAGAAGGTAAATGCGCTGACTGTTGATCGCTGTGACGATCACCGTCACCTGGGGATCGGTGACATATCTCTGTTAGGCTTTCCTTGACGTGCGTCGCAAGTTGCGTAGGCGTCTGACCTGCTGCCTGCACGTCGTTCAACAATGGTAATGAGATCTTTCCGTCGGGTCGGACGGGCACCGTACGCGTCAGTTCGGGCTCTTTCCACACGCTAATGTCCAGCATGTCTTCCGGGCCGATCACGTAGTTGGCGTCGGCGGTAACACCGACCGGTACGTCCTTGGCCAAGTTCCCGGTCCGGGCTACCAACACATTGCTGTTGTCTTGTGTCTTGCCCGTGCTCTGCTGCGCGGGTACGGAAACCGGCAGAAGGCACGTGAGTAAGCAGATCGCTAGACTCGTCCACATCGTCCCGCTTGTCTGGCGGTGCGCAGATGCTGCTGCCCCTACGAACGAGAAAGCTTCCTTGGCAGGCAGTCGGCGCCAGCCCTTCGCAATTGACACGACTCCCCCATGAATTATTCTTATCCTCGTGATCCTAAGCTGGTCCTCGAAATGCCGTCCGGTCTGTTTATCGGCCATGGCGTCCATTTTTGCCCACCTTCCGCTCATACGTTCATTTCTCGCCTACCAACCATCCCACGGTCGCTAAACGATGTGAGTCCCGGCCCCCTCGAGCAAGAGGAGATACCGAGAACGTCTCGGCGGAGA
>QHYQ01000050.1 GCA_003224175.1 Acidobacteriota bacterium | reverse complement strand
GATCCTGACATAGTCGCGTGGGGCTTTGGGCGTCAACCGAAACACGCCCATAATCTCGGCCCGTTTACTTGGTCGCCTCACGATGTCTGGCTCGCTTTCACTGATTCACAGTCACTGGATGACGTGTATGTTGTGTTGGTCAGCCCCAGCGGACTAATCGTGCGTAAAAAGCTGCCGATGCCGGTCAAGATTGGCACACCAGTCGAATGGACGGACGATGTACATCTACAGATACTGGCTGGTGCTCAGACTGTCAGATTCGTCGTTAACGGAAGCGAAGTTCAACAATTGCCTTAAATCGCTCTCACGGTTGCTCAGATGCTTTCCATCGGCAAGCTATTCGCCGCCGCTGCCATTGTCATGTTGCTGGTCGGTTTCATCCGATGGCCGGTGGAAAGGGTCGGCGTTTATACGATCACCATCAAAAACCGCGCTTATGGTTTCAGTTCGGATTACTGGGCATTTTCAGTAGGAGCGATATTCGCCGTAATAGCAGTGGCGTATTACTGGATTTCTTTCGTTCTGTCGCTGCGCTTGGGGATGCTTGCAAGCAACCTACATTTTTGGATGAGCGCCAGTGCGGCGGTTGTTGTTCTGGTTTTATTACCTGCATGGGAGACATTCAGTTCGCGATCAATCGTATCAGACGACCGTGCGGCGCTAGGAGTGCTTGCGGTAACCGCTGTCTCGATCCTACTGTTCCTGATTGCACAAATCATTTTCATCGTTAACTGTATCTGGAGTGCTCTGTACAGCAGGAAGGCCTAAATGGCACTTCCGGTTGTCGGGATCAGCTATGTTGTACCAATAGTGTGACAGGCAATCATGTTTGAGCGATATACGGAAAAAGCCAGACGTGCGATTTTTTTCGCACGATACGAGTGCTGCAACTATGGAAGTGAGGAAATCGAAAGCGAGCATTTGCTGCTCGGTCTGCTACGCGAGACCGCTTTGCTACAGCGCCTCCTGAAAACAGGCCGAGAATCGCTTGAAACGTTGCGGAAGGAAATCGAACCTCATCTGATCCGTCAATCGTCGATACCCACTAATGCCAATGTTCGTTTCAACCAGCAATCCAAACGCATTCTCGAATATGCGGCAGATGAAGCCGAACGACTAAGCAGTGGCGAGATAATGCCTGAACATTTAGTCCTCGGCATCTTGCGCGAAGACCTATGCCTTGGTGCCCGTATACTCCACGCCCACGACGTGACACCCTCACTCGTTCGTGATGAGCTTACGCGTATACCGAAGCTGACTGCCAAGCGAGCAAACGAATGGTGCTGCGCGGAATTTCACGCACGGTGCTTTCAAGCGGGTAAGAGAGAGCACGGTCTCGGCATTCTGTTTGTCACGATCACTAGAGCCGGAACACACTTCCTGCTCGAATACCGCCGACCCGATAGACAACCCAATGAGCCTTATGCTGCGGACGCGATAAAGCTGAAATTCTGCCCATGGTGCGGGCGCAATTTGGCTCAGTGGTACGGCTCGGGACTACCGCCGTTTGAGACGCCTACGTGATATCAAGCACCGCGGAATTGTCACCGTCTCTCCGGTGCGCCACGCCGGTACGTCGGCGTTCACGGTTATTCGATTTTGACTTCGACAGCCCGAGGCAACTCCGATCCAGGGACAGTTCTGAATCGCGCCGAGTGACCTATTTCCGGGACGCCTTTAACGACATCAATCTCAGAGAAAGTGAATTGTTCCCCATTTGTGGCGATGATGCCGCTCTTTGAGAGATCGCCCCACCATTCGATCATACCAACCCTTCGATTGTTATCCTGCGGCGGTTCTGGCCGTGATTCCGGCTGCCGCTGAAAGTCCGAAGCGACTACCCCAACGGTGAATTGAATGAAAGCTTATTTCTTGCGGGTCCTGGGCCTGACCAAAGTCTGCATTCGCAGTGCGGGCAAGACAATCCTGGATGCAGAGTTCCGGGGCCTAGAAATTTCAATCACGACCGAGGAAGAGCCCGAGCAGCAGATCGGATTCGAGCAATCGAAGAATGGTGAGTTTGTGAAACGAAAATGATTTACGGATTCAGCCTTATCCACTGGCTCATAGCTTTTCTCGCGGCGGTGCAGAGTGACGCGGCCACAGCGTGCAGGAGTCGCAGCCGCAGCCGTCGCTCCGGTGACGGTCGCCGGTATTGCTTTGATTCGATGCGGCTGCTCACAAGCTGCGTGGACGATTGAAATCTTGACCGCCCTGATTTTCGCACTATGGGTATTTCGCCACAAAGAGGACTGATGGAAGTATCGTGAAGGAACTAGAAAATCGCGAGGCGTAGCGCCCGCCATCGAGAGGGCTGTAAAGTTGCTGCGGTTATTGGCCGGGAACCTCAAATCGTAACTGATTTGAAGTAGCCGTGCCTTCCCAATACGGCGTAGAGATTCCAGGTATAGTGTCGCGGCTGCCTATGAATAGAGCTTGAATGGAGTAAGTGCCGGGGCTCAGTTTGTAAATTGGGTATAGCGGGTAGTTTTCAAGTAAGCCCACGAGAGGGATGCTGAAGGTGGAATCAACGAAGTCGATGGGAATATTGAACGTAGAGCCGCCGGCAAGGTGCAGAACCCATGGAAAGACTCGGCCGGCAAGAGGAGGACCCCCGATGACGAGCCGCCGAACTCTTCCTTGCTCGTCAGTAACAATCAAATTCAGCGCGGTAGGGTACTGAATCCCATTGCCCGGCATGATGCCTAAATTCAGAGTGAGGTCGTTATTTGCGACGTTGCGTAACTCGATTAGGAACGTAGATTTCTCAGGCTGGTCTTGACCGAAAGAGACAGCAACTTGCAAGCCGCCGACCGCTCTTCCTCCGCGCTGCGCCAAGGCTGTGCAGGCGAACAGAATGATTACTCCGAATATCAAAACAACAGAAATTCCTCTTCCTATGCCGTTCATTGCCTTATCCGGTCATCATATCACTCCGGATTCTACACTATAGAATAAGCACCCGTGCCGCTCAGAATCCGTGTTCTCGACTATCGCTTTCGCTTTGTGCAATCATTTGCCAGGGACGCAACGCCCACCGCAAGGACGCGCCCAATGCTCCAACGCCGAACATTCTTGGGCCTGCTCGCAGGAATTGCCGGAAGCATTTTGGCCTTAACTCGCGCCCTGAGGCCCTCGTCATGGTGGAAAAGGCCGGCGCGTTTTCAAGCCGCACCGCCGATGGACGCACAAAGCGCCACACCCACAGAAAACCAACCCGGTATCAAGATTACGACCGTTCGACGTTGGACTTTTCGTAATTCTCTCGAACTCGTGAACGATTCGAGCACTGGCCCGGACATTTTCTATCTACAAGGAGAATGGCGTCGGATTGAAAATCATGGCCCTCGCATTGTCAGTATTCTCAGACCTGACTTGGGGCAGATGTTCGAACTCAATCTCGACGCTTCCGAATACACACAAATGTCGTACCCACCTAGTCAGGAACTAATCAAAAAACTATTTGAGGCGCCTCCCATGAAGATGCCGTCGGAAGGCGAGCCAGCGAAGCCAACGTTTCGAATAGAGACCGTCACTAAGGACACCGGCGAGCGTAAAGAAATGTTCGGATATCTGGCGCGGCACGTCATCATCACACAAAAAGAGATTCCGCTCGAAGGTTCGCGGCGTCAAGCACAAGAAACGACTACTGACGGTTGGTACATCGACCTCGAAGCAGAACTCCATCCGAGTCTTTACTCGCCGAACCTCCCAAGTCTTTACCCGAACCTCGCCAACGGTAAGTTGCCTCTCCTCGGCCGAGTTGTTCACGCCTATCTTTCTGTAAGCGTGCACCGCCCAGGAAAAGAGCCGGAACCTCCCGAGAAGCCCGAATTTATCGATATCGGAGAACCGGAAACGGGATTCGCGTTGCAGAAAGTGGGAATATCACGGGGTACCGTCCGATTGCCTGACGGAAGCACGAGAGAAACCGAACAGAGGGCAGAGACCGTCGTGACGATTGAAAAAGGCACCTATGATGTGGCGCTCTTCGAAGTACCGGCAGGGTTCAAGCGCATACCACAAATCAACCGAAATCCAGCGTACCCGAATTCGGGCCGGTGACGGTTGCCGGGCCGGCGCCCGGTGCAGATGCTCACAGGCCGCGTGGGCGATTGAAATTGCTACCCCCATCATCTTTTCGTTGTGGATTGTGGCGAGCAGACCGGAGTTCGAATTTCAGTTTGCGAGGTTCTGTAAATACGAGGATTCGATCCGAGAACCCGGATGATTCCTCCTACAGCTCACGCCACATTGCTGTTCACGCGTCGAATTTTCCAGGTCAGCCGTTGCTGATTCTCGATACTCTTGGGTTCGCTGATTTCGCGAATGTTCATCCGCGACCCAAAACGGCACGTGACGCTAAAGACGTGGCCGTAAGGTGAAATTACTTCAAACACTCCCCTTTCATTGCGGAGAAACTCCGTCGGGTTCGTCACCTCCATTGTGTCGTCAGTCTTGCAAGTGGATGGGCCACGAATCGGATTTGGACGATTGTCCATTGTCCCCCCCGAGAACTGCAACAGTAGGGCGGTCGGCTCCGCGCTGTCTGGAGTATCTGATATTGGGGCTGTGAATATGCTGTGGAAATCGGCGGGAAACGTTTTCGGCCTGATATGTGGTCATACTGGATATCGTGATGCCAGAAATGAACGGCCTAGAAGCGGCTTATCGGATGAGCCAACTTGCACCTGAGACGAAGGTCATCCTGATGAGCAGTTATTACACCGACGAGCGGGCCGTGACTCTCAATCGTCTATTCGGAGATGGTAATTTCATGCGGAAATCCGAAATCGCCACAGAATTGGTGCCTGCAATCAGCCGCCTGCTTTCAGACAAAAATAGGCTTAGGACGCAAGGACCAGCTTAAAGTCGCGCATTGCACGCGCCATTTCTCCAAGGTTTCAATCGTTGGAACTGTGTGGCCGCTCTCCACACGGGAGACATAGCAGCGCAGCAAGCCAGTCCGTTTTTCAATGTCCCCATATCAAATCGTCCCCCTCACCCCTGAGCACGAAAAGGAAATAAGAAATCGTGAGGAGCTTGCTCAACAGCAAGCAGCCGAAAGGGAGGCCATTCTCCAGAAGCGCGAAAGCCTGCACCGGCTATTCCCTGAAAAATATGCCCCGGATGTAAGCGTGTTCACGGATGGCAAAGTCGAAATTATGTTCAGACTAACCTATTCGGAGGCGGAGAACCTCGCCCGACTGTTGAAGGGTTATAACCTCTAGTCAGCGCACCTTGTATGCAGGCACGCCTCGCTTTACAGCGGCAACCGCTTTATCAGCGCATCTCTTCTCAACTAAATCTGTAAACTGAATTCCGAGGTCGTCGTATAAGGTCATGAACACATGGTCAACGATCACCCTCAAGTCCACTTCCGTGTATTCCTTTTCGTCTTTCCTCGGCACGTCGCCCTCTCAATCCATTTTCTGCGGCGGCACCCCACGAGGGCCAGTGCCGGATTTCCACAAGGTACCGGAAGGGGTATTGACGAGTCAGCGGCCACAAAAAAGGTCGGAACCTTGCGGCCCCGACCCGGCACAGCGCGTAACCAATTGTCTGCCGCGAAACCGAAAGCCTGGTGTCTTCCTCGCTACCACTCTGCTGGCGATGTCTGAACACCCTGAGGGCGAATCCGCAAACGAAACCACCGACCGCCCCCGCTTCCAAATCAGCGACCATTACGGGCACAATTAGCCTTGACGAGAAAAGTTTTATTGCCGAGAGCGACCAGAAAATCTGGACCGTCACGAATCCCAATGCTCTCAAACGCCATGCTGGACACCGCGTAAGTATCCGAGCGAACGTTGATGCTGCGAAAGACAATGTCACGGTGAGGTCAGTCCGAGTGCTGATGCCACTGCCGCCCACAAACAATGACGACATACTCAGAGCCCCGCAGCTATTTCCGTCGAGATTTTAGGAGCGGTGAGCAGCTTTATCGGCGGCCACTAGGCAGCGATGGCTGAGCCCAATCAGGCAAGTTCTCGTATAGCTCGTCCCAACGGCTGTAGTTGCGAAGTGCTGAGACCACGACAGGCAAGGGCTCAGCTAGAATCTCTGGAAAGTTTCGTTCTTCAGGTAAAGTCA